>NZ_JBWZCM010000003.1:0-399231 GCF_059383655.1 Pseudarthrobacter sp. Hb11 | reverse complement strand
GACTAACGACTCGTGAAGCTGACCGGTACTAATAGGCCGATAACTTACACCACACACCACCGCCGTGAACGGCATTCAAAAGACGTTCACACCAGACGGTGGTAAAAGATAAACAAGACTGCTTGCGTCCACTATGTGGTTCCCAAACAACAAACCCGTTGCTTGAGAACCGAGAACTGAATAACAACACCACAGCTCCACCACACGGAGCAATGTTGTAACCAAAGATTTCCCACCCGCCCGGGCACGCCCGGGACCAGGGTGCGGAGCAAGGGTTACGGCGGTCATAGCGTGGGGGAAACGCCCGGTCCCATTCCGAACCCGGAAGCTAAGACCCACAGCGCCGATGGTACTGCACCCGGGAGGGTGTGGGAGAGTAGGTCACCGCCGGACAACCATTCGGTCGAGGCCCCAACCAGTCACTGGTTGGGGCCTCCCACACTTAAAACACCCCAGGGCCCTGACACACCACGTCAGGGCCCCACCACTTTAACCACCAGAAAGTACGAGAGCGTTACAGGGGCGGGCGCAGCAAAAGCCAGCGCGTCCCAGGTGACAGGGAGGCGCAGGAGGTGCGCTGTTCCGTAGGGGCGGCGGTAAGGGCTGAAGGGCGCGCCTTTGATGCCCGGGACGGCCGCGATCCTCAAGAATCTGGTGATTAACCTCAAAAAGTCGCGGAAACACGCGGAATTTGCGGACCAGACCGGCCCAAGCTGGTAAGTTTTCGAAGAGTGGCTTGTACGCATGCCGCGTGCAGGCTCCAGAAATCATGACCGTCCAGGAGGACATCAATGGCTAAGAACCGTAGTGAACTTGTTTCAGAGGTAGCAGGCAAGGCCGGCACCAGCCAGGCAGCCGTCAACTCCGTCCTCGACGCGCTGTTCGAGGTTTTCGAGACTTCCGTTGCCGCGGGCGAGAAGATCACCATCCCGGGCTGGCTCGCCGTCGAGCGCACCGACCGTGCAGCACGCACCGGCCGCAACCCGCAGACGGGTGAGACCATTCAGATCGCCGCCGGCCACAGCGTCAAGCTGACCGCGGGCTCCAAGCTGAAGGCTGCGGTCTCCAACAAGAAGTAAAGCTTCTTCCTCCCGGGATCAGACCGGCGTGGACAAGGGGTGGCAACCACAGGGTTGCCGCCCCTTTTGCTTTTAAGGCGATTCGCGGCCCGGGCAAGGGTAGCGGACAATGGATAGGTGCCGTCTGCCGCAAAACCCCAATCCACAGCAACCCAGTCAGCTCCCGGCAAGGGAGCCCCTGGGCACGGCATCGGTGCCCTCGGCGTCTCCAGGGCATGGCAGCTTGCAGGACTGGCAGCGCTCTTTCTCGGACTCGTGGCGGCACTCGTCTTTTCCGGCGCGGCCGCTGCGCGCGAGGTCTCGGATCCGGGCGCCTTGGTTCGCTGGGGCCTGCCCGCCAGCAAGGCGATCCACAACGTCGCGGTGGCGACGGTTATCGGAGGCCTCATCTTTGCCGTAGGCATCCTGCCCAAGCGTTTGGGACTCCGCAGCAGGGACCGGGACGCAACTGCAGAAGACGCAGAACATCCCGCCTTCACCCGTGCCTTGGCCCTCGCAGCCGCTGCGGGCGCCGTTTGGACCTTGTCCGCCATTGCAGTCCTGGTGCTCACCTATTCTGACGTGGCCGGGCAGGGCGTTTCCGGTGACGCAGAGTTCACCCAGGCCCTGGTCTATTTCATGACGGACATCGAGACGGGCCGGGCCTGGCTCGCCGTCACCATCATCGCCGCCGTGGTGACAACTGCCCTGTTCGGCGTCAGGTCCCTTGGCGGACTGGCCCTGACCCTGATCCTGGCGCTCATCGGTCTGGTGCCGACGGCCCTGATCGGGCACTCCTCGAGCTCCTCCGACCACGAAGGCGCCATCAACTCGCTTGGCCTGCACCTGGTGGGCGTCAGTACCTGGGTGGGCGGCATCATCATGCTGGCGCTGCTGTCCGGGATCCTGACAGGCTCCAAGGCGGGCGCGACGGCGGATATCACCGAGGCCACACTCAAAAGGTTCTCTTCCCTGGCGGGCTTCGCCTTTGTGCTGGTCTTCGCCTCCGGCGTCATCAACGCCAGCATCCGGATCACCAACTGGGGCGACCTCTTCGGCTCGTCCTACGGCCAGCTGATTCTGGCCAAGTCCGCCGCAACGCTGGTCCTGGGTGGGATCGGCTTTATGCACCGCCAGTGGGTGATCCCCCAGCTGAACCGCAAGGGCTCCACGATGTCCTCGCGAAGGGTCCTTTGGCAGCTAGTCCTGGCGGAATTCCTGGTCATGGGGGGAACCTCCGGCGTGGCCGTGGCCCTGGGCCGTTCAGCCCCGCCCCAGTCCACCACGTATGCACCTGATGCCTCACCCGCCTTCATCCTCACCGGCTACGAACTCCCGCCGGAGCTGACCCCCGCCCGCTGGCTCACGGAGTGGCGGTTGGACTGGCTGTGGATTGCCGTCGCGCTGTTCGGGCTGGTCTCCTACTTCCTCGGCGTGGCGAAGATCCACCGCCGGGGCGACAAATGGCAGTGGTTCCGGTCCGTGAACTGGGTGATCGGCCTGCTGGTGCTCACCTACATCACGTCCGGCCCGCCGTCGGTCTATGGCCGCGTCCTGTTCTCGGCGCACATGGTGGACCACATGGCGCTCACCATGGTGGCCCCCATCTTCCTGGTCCTCGGCGCACCCGTGACCCTCGCCCTGCGCGCTATGCCCCCGCGGGGTGACGGTTCACGCGGCCCGAGGGAATGGCTGCTGGTATTTGTGCACTCCAGGTTCTCGCAGGTGGTCACGCATCCGCTCTTCGCCGCCGCAAACTTCGCCGGTTCGATCGTCCTGTTGTACTACTCGGACCTGTTCGGGTTCGCCATGCGCGAGCACGTGGGGCACGAACTGATGATTGTGCACTTCCTGCTCACGGGCTACATCTTCGTCCTGAGCATGATCGGCTCCGACCCGCTGCCGCTCCGGGCACCGTACCCAATGCGGCTGCTGCTGCTCCTGGCCACCATGGGCTTCCACGCCTTCTTCGGTGTGGCGATCATGGGCGGAACCAACCTGTTGGCTGCTGACTATTTCGGCAACCTGGGCCGGGCCTGGGGTCAGTCGGCGCTGCTGGACCAGCAGACCGGCGGCGCGGTGGCTTGGGGCATCGGCGAGGTGCCAACGCTCCTGGTGGCCATCGGCGTGGCCATCATGTGGTCCAGGTCCGACCAGCGGGAGACCAAACGCGTGGACCGGGCGGCGGACAGGAATAATGACGCCGATCTCACCGCTTACAACGATATGTTTGCCAAATTGGCTGAACGCGACGCCAGGCTGGCTGAACGAAACAAGCTGGAAGGACGCTGATGAGCGAAACCGTACGCACCCACCTCCGGGTCCGGGCCTCCGAACTGGTGGGCCGTAACTGGTTAAACACTGGCGGCAAAGCACTGGACCTTGAAGCCCTCCGCGGCAAGATCGTGCTGCTGGACTTTTGGACCTTCTGCTGCATCAACTGCCTGCACGTCCTGGACGAGCTGCGTCCGCTGGAGGAGCAGTACTCCGACGTCCTGGTGACTGTGGGCGTCCATTCGCCCAAGTTCGAGCACGAGGCAGACCCGGTGGCCCTGGCGGCCGCCGTGGAGCGCTACGAGATCCACCACCCCGTCCTCGACGACCCGGAGCTGGACACCTGGAAGGCTTACACCGCCCGCGCCTGGCCCACCCTGGTGGTCATCGACCCCGAGGGCTACATCGTGGCGCACCTTTCCGGTGAAGGCCACGCGGACGGACTCGCGGTGCTGATCCCCGAGCTCATCGCCGAACACGAAGCCAAGGGGACGCTGCACCGCGGCTCAGGCCCGTACGTGGCCCCTGAGCCCACCTCGGGAACGCTGCGTTTCCCCGGCAAGGCACTCTTCCTGCCCGCCGGCCGCGGTTCAGCCGCCGCAGAGGGAACGTTCGACGCCGATGCAGCGGCAGGTGCCGCAGTGTCCAACGGTTCAGCAGCACGGGGTTCGTGGCTGGTCACCGACACGGGCCACCACCGCCTGGTGGAACTGGGCACCGACTTCCAAACCGTACTGGGCACCTACGGCTCCGGCACCAAGGGCTACGCTGACGGCCCCGCCGCCGGTGATGAGGCTACCGCCCGGCTTAACGAGCCCCAGGGCCTGGTCCTGCTGCCGGAAGATGTGGCAGCCAAGGCAGGCTACGACGTCGTGATTGCAGATTCCGTGAACCACCGGCTCCGCGGACTCTCACTCCAGGACGGAAAGGTGACCACCCTCGTGGGCAACGGCATCCAGCGCCTGCTGGAGACCGGCCCGGCCCGCGTTGACGAGGACGCTGCCGGATTCACCGGCCGCCTGAGTGAACACCCGCTTGAGGTCTCCCTGAGCTCGCCATGGGATCTTGTCTGGTCCAGCAAGCTCCACGCCGTGGTGATCGCCATGGCCGGCACGCACCAGATCTTCAGCTTTGATCCGCTGACCGGTGCCGTGGCCATCGAAGCCGGCAACGGCCTGGAAGGCCTGCTGGACGGCCCGGCCCACGAGGCCTGGTTCGCCCAGCCCTCCGGGCTCGCCGAAGACGCGGCAGGCAACATCTGGGTGGCGGATTCCGAAACGTCCGCCCTCCGCAAGCTCGTCATCAGCGACGACGGCGCCATCACCGTGGAGTCCGCCGTCGGCAAGGGCCTGTTCGACTTCGGCTTCCGGGACGGTGCGGCGTCTGAAGCCCGGCTCCAGCACCCGCTCGGCGTGACGGTGCTGCCGGACGGTTCTGTGGCGATCGCCGATACCTACAACGGTGCGGTACGCCGCTACGACCCCGCGGCGGGAACTGTTTCCACGCTGGCACGTGGACTTCTGGAGCCCTCGGACGTGATTGTGGACCACACTCAGTCAGCCGGTTCCGAGCCGCTGCTCGTGGTGGTGGAGGCCAACCAGCACCAGCTGGTGTACGTCCCCATCCCCAAGGAGGCGCAGCAGGTGGACGAGGGCGCGTCGCAAACCCACCGGCCGAAGAGCCCTGTGGCACCCGGCCCCTTGGAACTGACGGTGCGTTTCACCGCGCCCACCGGGCAGAAACTGGATGATCGCTGGGGCGACCCCACCCAACTGAAGATCTCCTCCACTCCGCCCGAGCTGCTGGTGTCCGGCGGCGGAACGTCGGTGGGACTGCTCCGTACCCTTGAGCTGTCCGCAGACGTGCCCGAAGGCGTCCTGCACATCACCGCCCGCGCCGCGGCCTGCGACGGCCCTGAGACCGAGGACGGCGAAATCCCGGACCATGCCGCCTGCCACCTTTACCAGCAGGACTGGGGCATCCCTGTGCTGCTGCAGAGTGACGGCGATACCGAGTTGGTGCTGGACCTCCGCGGCATGGACTGATCCCGCCGCCGTCGTCCTGACCTAAAGGCTGCCGTCCAAGACATACGTGTCACGGGCGGCAGCCTTTTAGCGTGGTGTCCTTGCGCGGGCGGCGGGGCTGCGCGCCGCCCTGCGCTGGCCCGGCTTGGGGTGGATGATGCCGCTCGCAGGGCGGTCCGCGGCGGGCTTTTGCAGCCGGAGCGGGGCCTCGATGTGCTTCCGACGGCGTCTCCGGAGTTGGTTGCTTTGCTGCGGAACCGCTGACGTGCTCCAGCGCAGCCGGGCACTACAACCTCTGGTGCTTGCCGTCGTCCGGGCGATGTCCTGATACATGCTCTGCTGTGCCTTCCGTTTCCCGAAGCACTTGTGATGGTTGAATGTGCTGTCGGGAGGGGCGACATGACGGTTGATTTCCCTCGTCAGAGGCTGCCCGGGCGCAGAAACGGCAAGGCGAGGGCAGTCTTGGCGTGGGTGGACCGGGGCGGAATTCCTCTTGGAAACACTGGCACAGATCTACTTCCGCCAGGCGGGCATCCCGGTCCAGACGGCACTTCGGTATTACTACTCCGACGTGGTGTACCACCCGGACGCCATGGTGAAGGAGGTCCTGTCGGTGCTCGCCCGTAAAAGGCTCAGAAGCTGAGGAGTGGTGTCACTTTGATGGTGTCTCCGGTGACGTCCAGGCGGGTGGTGAAGCTGAAGTCCACTTCTTCGTCCAAGGGGTACCAGGCGCCGGTGAACAGGTTCTGCTGTAGCGCCTCCACTTTCGCCTTGCCGTCCAGCGGCGCCACCACCCAGCGCCCGTCAAAGGGCTCGATGGCCACGTTGGGATATTCAGTCACGGACCATTTGATGCTGCCGTCCTGGACCCGGTTGTTGCTGGCGTAGTAGAAGGGGCAGTCCGGCTGGAGCTTCTGCTCCTTGACAGCCTGGGCCGCACAGCCGTCCAGGAACTCCTTGACCTTCGCCGCCACGTCCGTCTTCAGGCTGTCCGTGGCCTGGGTCAGCAGATTGAGCGGCGCCACGGGGACGTCACGGGTGGTCACGGTGGCACGGCTGGCGGGCGCAGAGAAGTATTCCCCGTTCACCGTGGCCTCGTATTCGCCCGGGTAGAAAACAGCGAAGGAGTTCCGGCCATTCGGCATGTTGACGTCCACGCCGTTGACCGTGGCCTCGCTGGAATTGACCACCGTGACATCGACGGTAGGCAGCCGGGACGGAACAAACGCCCAGGTGTTGAAGAAGATCCACTCGGTTCCGGTCTTCTGCAGCGCGAACTCGGTGCGCAGCCGGCTGCCGTCGATGGTGTATTCCATCGGCACCATCACCTGGCCGCCGGGGCGCTCCTCAGCCTCTCCGATGCTCACATTGGTAAAGCGGGACGCGGCGGTCTGCAAGGCTGTACCGTCGAGCATTGCGGCGTTGCTGGGCGGCACCGTTGCCCGCAGAAGACCCAGCGCCTTGCCGCCGTCACCGCTCTGCAGCGCGTCCAGATACTCGCGTACCGGCTGCTGCGGGCTGGCCACAGTATTGTTCACGAGGTTAATGGCAACGATGGCGCCGGCCACAGCAAGCATGAGGCCCAGCAGCCATCCGGCCGCTATCCTCACCAACGCTTGACTCATTTGCACGTTCCATACGTTACCTGCCATGCGCCCGACGACGGCAGTTGAGTCAGCTGTGAGCGGTACCTGTCAGCGGCGGCGGCGCCGGGACGACGTGCCGAAAACACCTCTCAGCAGTTCGCGTCCCAGCTGCGTTCCTATGGACCTGGCCATGCTCTTCAACCCGCCTCCGAGGGCGCCGCCAAGAACGCCGCCGAGGTCGCCCATCATGCCGTCTCCCGGCTCCGGGCTGGTGGTGCGGGGTGCTTCTGCGCGGGCGCGGCCCGAACTCTGCCTGGTGGACGTTGGCTTGGGAGCAGGCCTGCTGCTGGGCCGGCCCAGGATCTCCTCTTCGATCCGCCGGGCCTCGGCATCAATGTCCGCACCACCGGCGGTTGCCAAGCCTGAATCGCCCCCAGGAGCACCAGCGCCGGCGGGAACAGGCGGTTGGCCAGGCGCGGCGGGTCCGGTGGGAGCCGCAGCCTTGCCCGTGAGCTTCTCGTACGCGGAGGGGTTGTCCACAGCGGTCCCGTACTTGCCGAGCAGGGCCGACCCGGCCACGGTGCTTCGAACCAGGGCCTCGTCGCTGGGCCCCATTACGGATTCAGGGGCGCGCAGCCGGGTCAGGGCCACGGGGGTGGGCGCGCCCTTCTCGTTCATCACGGTGATGACGGCCTCGCCAATGCCCGCCGACGTCAGCGTCTCTTCCAGGTCGTAGTCGCTCATCGGGAACGTGGAGACCGTCGCCTTGAGCGCCTTTGCGTCCTCCGGGGTAAACGCGCGCAGGGCATGCTGCACCCGGTTGGCGAGCTGGCCGAGAACGTCAGCGGGAACGTCCTTGGGGGTCTGGGTGACGAAGAAGATCCCCACACCCTTGGAGCGGATGAGCCGGATGGTGGTGGTGATGGCCTCAAGGAAGGCCTTGGACGCGTTACTGAAAAGGAGGTGGGCCTCGTCGAGGAAGAACACCAGTTTGGGTTTGTCCAGGTCGCCGGCCTCGGGCAGGTCCTCGAACAGGTCGGCCAGCAGCCACATCAGGAAGGTGGAAAACAGCATGGGCTTGGTCTGCAGGGTGGGCAGTTCCAGGCAGGTGACCACACCGCGCCCGTCCGGAGCGGTCCGCAGGAGCTCGGCGGTGTCAAACTCCGGTTCGCCGAAGAACTTCTCCAGCCCCTGGGCCTCGAGGTTCACCAGTTCGCGCAGGATCACGCCGGCGGTGGCCTTGGACAACCCGCCGAGCTCCTCCAGCTGGTCCTTGCCCTCAGCGGAGGTCAGGAACTGGATGACCGCCCGGAGGTCCTTCAGGTCGATCAGCTCCAGGCCGTTTTTGTCGGCGAAGTAGAACACGAGCTGCAGGCTGGATTCCTGCGTGTCGTTCAGCTCCATGATCCGCGCGAGCAGGATGGGGCCGAAGGACGTCACGGTGGCCCTGACCGGGATGCCGTTGCCGTCCCCGCCCAGTGCCAGGAACTCGACGGGGAAAGCTTTGCCCTGCCAGGCCTGGCCGATGCCTTCGGTGCGGGCCGCCAATTTCTCGCTGCCGGCGGCCGCAGTGGCCAGGCCTGAGAGATCGCCTTTGATGTCGGCCAGAAAGACCGGAACGCCCGCGGTGGACAGCTGTTCCGCCATCATGTGCAGCGTGACGGTTTTGCCGGTGCCGGTGGCGCCTGCCACCAGGCCGTGCCGGTTCATCATTGCCAGCGGCAGGCGGACCTGCGCCTCTTTATGGAGTTCACCGTCCACAATGGCGGCGCCCAGTTCGATGGCGGGCCCGTCCAGCGTGTACCCCTGCTGGATGGTGGCAAGCTTCTCTGCTGTGGTTTTGTTGGCCATGCCGCTAGCTTAGCGGCGGCAACGTCCAGCGGGCTGGGTAGGAATCGTCAGTTCGGCGGAACCTCTGGAAGCTCCTTGGTGAACGCCAGGAACTTCAACGTCTCCGGGTCCGCGTGCAGATCGAACTGCGGCTGGTAGCCGGTGGTGAGGTAAAGGTGCTTTGCCTCCGGTTGACGGGGACCGGTGGTGAGGTAGAGCCTGGTGTACCCTCGGCTGGCGGCGAGGGCTTCCAGCTCGGCGATGACCCGCTTTGCCAGGCCGCGGCGGCGGTGGCCCGAGTGGGTCCAGATCCGCTTGAGTTCGGCGGTGCTGGCGTCGTAGCGGCGGAAGGCTCCACCGGCAATTGACTCGCCGTTTTCCTGGATCACCAGGAGCGCGCCACCCGGGCCCGCGAACTCGTCAGCCGGGTAGCGGTTCAGCTCCTCCGCCGCCGCTTTCCGTCCGAAGAGGCCGCCATAGCGGGCGTCGTATTCGACGGCGAGTTCGTCCAGCAGCGGCTTGGCCCGCGGATCGTGCATGGGGAGTTTCAGGACCGTCAGCGCCGCCGGATCAAGCGGTTGGCGCGCGAGGTCAGGTTCTGCAGTCACGGTTCAATTCTTTCCGACGGCGGTTGGTTCTGTGGGCATGGCGGTGGACTCCTGGGCGGCGAGGTCACGGACAGCGGTAAGGATGTTCCGGGCCAGTGCATCGTTTTCGCGAAATGGCGCCGCGTTTGTGCAGGGGCGGGCGAAGGCTCCCGCGCCCCAGCCCGAGGTGGCGGGGCCGACTCCGAAGAGTGTCGGCTGCGGTCTTCCCTCGGCGCTGACCAGCTGGTGTTGGCTGGAGATCAGCAGCTTGCCCGTGGAATGGATCCCGTCGGCGGTCAGCAGTTGCTGCTCCGCACCGAGGCCGTTCCGGTGCAGGGATTCGAGGACCGGGTTGACCGACCGTGCCACAGTGGGCGAAGGCAGTCGGGCTTCGATCAGGGCCTTCGCCGCCACAGAAGTGCCGGATCGCAGCGAGCCGGCATGGAACAAACCGGTGGACTCGTCTGCCGTCACTTCCACGTCCGGGCCGAGGAACTGCAGCAGCCCGGCACGGTGCAGTGCCAGCATCTGGCGGAGGCGGTGCGGGGGAGGCCCGGAGTCAACGAAGCTGAAGAACCCGTGCCACCAGCCGTGAACCACCTGCTGGGACCGGGCATTGAGGCGCTCCGGCGGAACCACGCGCCCCACTTCCATGTACACGTGGAGCAGCGCAAGGAAAAGGGCGAGGGTTTCAGGGTGGTCGGGGCTGTCCCGCAGGACGAGATCGTGCTCGATGTACTCCACCACCGCATCCTGTACGTCCTGATGCCCGGCAAAGCGGTGGCCCGCGAAGGGCCGGTCCAGCCGCTCCAGTTCAAGGTGCAGGGCGGCGTCCGGCACGGCCGCGGCCACGAGTTCCTCGCGGGCGGTGCTGTACCAGTCCAGGTCCGAGTAGCAGGCGGCGAACTCGTCCCAGCCCATCGCGGCCCGGCCGGAGCTGCCGGTCAGCAGTTCCCGGTAGTAGCCGTACCCGGCCTCCTTCGCGATCAGCGGCCACAGGTGGCCGCGGAAATCCAGTTCCCCGTGCCGTTCCAGCAGGGCGCCCACGGCTGCGGCGGTCAGGAAACGCAGCGGCCCCGGCGCCTCGCCCTGGAGGGTGGCCGAGATCTTCGAGTGGTACGGCACTCCCCGCCGCGAACCGGCCCACAGCCTCGGTTCCCTGCCCGACGCAAGGTACTTCAGGCCGCCGTCGGGAGTTCCAACAAAGCGTCCGCCACGTCCTTCCATCAGGAGGACCAGGAGGTCAACGAAGGCCAGGCCCATGCCGGAAACGATCACGTCCTGCCCCGGGGCGATGGGTGAGTAGTCGACGTCGGTGGTGTAGCTGGGTGCCGCGTGGTAGCCGCCGTGCCGCCCGGCGAAACCGGCCCAGGCGGCTGAGGTGGCGTCTGGACGGGAGTCAGTGTGGCCCAGGGCGGTCACCACGACGTCGGCCAGCAGGGTCCGGCCGTTGGCCAGCTCCACGAGGTGCTTGCCCGGGCCCTCCGCAGGATCGGCAGGGAAAGCCTCCTCAACTGCCCGCGTGACCGCAATGGCCGTGGTCCGGTGAACCGTGACGTTACGGCCCAGGGACCTGGCCGTGCGGCGGAAGAACCATTCCAAGTACTGGCTCTGCAGCTGGCGCGTGGGAAAGGTGACGCCGGTGAGGGACCGGAGCTGATCCCACAAGGAGCGGGGGAAGTCCGGCACGTCGGTGATGGAGCCGTCCACCACTCCCGCGGCCCAGTCAACCAGGTTCGGGCCATGGCTCGCCGGTCCCTCGCAGGCCACCGACTCATCAGTGAACATGGTGATGTCCGCGGCGGTGGAATTCAGCAGGAGGCCCGGATCCTGGTCGTAGCGCCAGATACGGCCGGAACCCGGCACGTGCGGCTCTACGACGTGGATCTCCAGCGGCCCGCTGAAGACCTCGCGACGGTTTGCGGTGATCCGGTTGAGGACGCCGGCCGTGCGGGGTCCGCCGCCCACGAAGACGACGGCCGGGATGTGCGCTGGCATGGGGGCTCCTGGTGGCGGCGGTGGGGGGCGGTCGGAGTGCCATGCTAGGCAGCGTTTCCGACGGCGGTCGAGCGCCTGGTCACGCCCGTTAATTCCGCGTCACACCCCGTCAAAGGACGCAAAAAACCGACTCATGACGCAGTGCGAACTCCGGTGAAGTTATGCAACCTGCTGCCTTGCTGGGCCCTTCCGGCCGGTTCTAGATTTGCAGCCAGTTACCGGGGCAATCAGCTCCGGCCCAACCAGTGAAGCGGGGTGGCGCATGAGTTCAGCAGCAACTACGGCGGCGCAGTCAACACAATCAGCAACAGCACAGACAGCACAGCCGGCTGCCGGGCGGGCGCCGGACGTCACTGCAGCGGCGGCGGCTTTCGGGTCGGCCGGGGTTCCGCCGGAGGACGGGACGGCGCGGGTGGCCACTGACTATTCCTCTTACCGTGTGGTGGCCGCAAAGCATCCCTGGCGCTGGGTGGGTACCGCAGTGGTGGCGCTTGGCGTCCTTGCCGTCGCCTGGTCCCTGGCCACCAACCCCCGCTGGGAGTGGGGGGTCGTAGCGCAGTGGTTCACCGCCCAGTCCGTCATCAACGGGCTGATCGAGACCCTGAAGCTGACCGCGATCTCCGGCATCCTCGGCTTCGTGCTGGGCTTCATCCTCGCGCTGATGCGGCTGTCCGCCTCGCCGCTGCTGGTCTCCGTTTCCTGGACGTTCTCCTGGATCTTCCGGTCCACGCCGCTGCTGGTCCAGATGCTGCTCTGGTACAACCTGGGGTACCTGTACGAAAAGATCAGCCTGGGCATCCCGTTCACCGACGTCCGGTTCTTCGAGGTGCAGACCACCACACTCATCAGCCAGTTCGCCGCAGCAGTCCTGGGCCTGACCCTGAACCAGGCAGCGTATTCCGCGGAGATCATCCGCGGCGGCATCCTCTCCGTGGACCAGGGCCAGCTTGAGGCCGCCGCCGCGCTCGGCATCCCGGCGTGGCGGAGGTCCACCCGGATCGTCCTGCCACAGGCCATGCGGGCCATCCTGCCCACCGCCTTCAACGAGATCATCGGCCTGGTCAAAGGCACGTCCATTGTGTACGTCCTGGCCTACTCCGAGCTGTTCTACACCGTGCAGGTCATCTACAACCGCACCCAGCAGGTCCTCCCGCTGCTCCTCGTGGCAACCCTCTGGTACGTGGTGATCACCTCCGTGCTCAGCGTCTTCCAGTACTACATCGAACGGCACTACTCCAAGGGCGCGGTGCGTAACCTGCCCCTGACGCCCCTGCAGAAAGCCCGCAAATTCTTCGCCACCCACGCTGTCGCCAACAACCGGGCAAGGAGCCTCTGATGACCACCGCTGCAACTGCCACCAGGGGCCTGGTGGAAATCACCAAAGTCCGTAAATCCTTCGGTGCCACCGAGGTGCTCAAAGGCGTCAGCCTCACCGTTGAGCCGGGCGGCGTAGCCGTTATCGTCGGCCCTTCCGGATCAGGGAAATCCACGCTGCTGCGCACCATCAACCACCTGGAAAAGGTGGACGGCGGCTTCATCTCGACCGACGGCAAGCTCGTGGGCTACGAAATCCGCGGCGAACGCTTGCTCGAACTGCGCGAGAAGGAGATCCTGAAGCAGCGCACCGAGATCGGCATGGTGTTCCAGAACTTCAACCTGTTCCCGCACCTCACCGCACTCGAAAACGTTGCCGAAGCGCCCGTTGTCGCCCTGCAACCCGGCAAAGGGCGCCGCTCCAAGGAAGAGGCACGGCGCCGCGGCCTGGAACTGCTGGACCGGGTGGGCCTCAAGGACCGTGCCGGCGCCTACCCCCGCCAACTCTCCGGCGGCCAGCAGCAGCGCGTGGCCATCGCCCGCGCCCTTGCCCTCGATCCCAAGATCCTGCTGTTCGACGAACCCACTTCCGCCCTGGACCCGGAACTGGTCAACGAAGTGCTGGACGTCATCCGCGAACTCGCAAAATCCGGTACCACGCTGATCATCGTCACCCATGAGATGGGCTTCGCCCGCGACGTCGCGGACACCGTGGTGTTTATGGACGAAGGGCAAATCGTGGAACAGGGCAGCCCACAGCAGATTTTCACCAACCCGCAGGAACCACGCACCAGGAGCTTCTTCTCCAAAGTGCTCGAACCGGCTTTCAACATCTAAAGGATCTCCCCATGGCACTTTTCACTGGCCTCTCTCCCCGCTCCGGCCGCGCGGGCACCCTGGCGGCGCTGCCCGCCGTCGTCCTTCTCGGAACTGCGGCGCTCGCCGGCTGCGCTGATCCCGGCGCAACAGCCGGCGGTCCCGCCAGCGGCGGAGCCGGGACGACGGCGGCACGCAACGGCGTGGCCTACAACACCGCCCCGGACCAGCAGCGCCTCCGTGCAGAGAAGGATGCGGCACTCGCCGCCAAGGTTCCCGAACTGATCGGCAAGGACGGCAAGCTGACCATCGCCACCACTGCCGGGTCCATTCCTTTGTCCTTCCACGCCACGGATGACAAGACACCGATTGGATCCGAGCTGGATATTGCCCAGCTGGTGGCGGACGAGCTGGGCCTGGAGCTGGATGTCCAGGTGACGTCGTGGGAAAACTGGCCGCTGAAAACCCAGTCGGGCGACTTCGAGGCTGTTTTCTCCAACGTGGGCGTCAATAAGGACAGGGTGAAGCTGTTCGACTTCGCAAGCTACCGTGCGGCGTTTATGGGCTTCGAAGCCAAAAAATCTGCCACTTATGACATCAAGGGCGCGGACGACATCTCCGGATTGAAGGTTTCCGTGGGGTCCGGAACCAACCAGGAAAAGATCCTGCTGGCGTGGAACAAGGAGCTCGAGGACAAGGGCAAGGCGCCTGCCACCCTGCAGTACTACTCCTCGGACGCCGACACCATCCTGGCGCTGTCCTCCGGACGCACCGACCTCAACATCGCGCCCTACCCGTCCACCGTCTACCGCGAAAACACCCGTGACGACCTGAAGGTAGTGGGCAAGGTTAATGCCGGCTGGCCGTCCGAAACCCTCGTAGCCGCCACCACCCTTAGGGGCAACGGCCTGGCACCGGTGATCACGGAAGCCCTGAACTCGGCAATCAAGGACGGATCGTATGCCGAGGTCCTGGAGCGCTGGGGCCTGTCCGAAGAAGCGCTGCCTGAGTCCAACACCATCAACGAAGAAAACTTCGCGGCCTCCCGGGCTACCCCCACGCGAACGTCCAAAACCTCATGAAGTTCCAGGTCCCGGACCTCATCCCGCACGCATCCACCCACCCCAGCAGGAGCCACTATGCCTACGCACACTGAAACTGCCCGCCCGGAGGCCTTCACCGCTGCCTGGCAGGAGTGGCACACCGCCCACGAACGCCACCGCGCCCACGCGCACGGCTTCCTGGCCGTCACGCACCTGCACTGGCTGGGTTCGGAGCCCGTCGCCCTGGACGGTGTGCCCGGAACGTGGAGCGCCGCCAATGACGCCGTCACCGTGGTCCTCGAGCCCGGCGAGGTCCTGGAACTGGAGCAGCAGCCCCTCCCGGCAAGCGAAACGGTTATCGGCCCCATCGCCGAGCGCGGCGGCCTGAACCTCACCTCCGGGGAGACCGTCATTGAGGTGGCCAAGCGCGGCGGCGAGTACATCGTGCGGCCGCGCCACCCGGAGAACCGATTGCTGCGCGAATACCAGGGCACGCCGGATTACTCACCGGATGCGGCCTATGCCGTCCGCGGGACTTACGTGCCGTTCGAGGCGCCCCGCCCCACGACGGTGGGTGCCGCCGTCGAAGGCATTCAGCATGTCTACGAGGCGCCCGGCGAGATCCGCTTCAAGCTGGCCGGCCGGGAATTGGCGCTGACAGCGTTTAACGGCCACGCGCCCGGTTCGCTGTCGGTGCTGTTCACCGACCAGACCTCCGGCAAGACAACCTATGCGGCCAACCGCTCGCTGTCGGTGGTCCCTGCCGCGGACGGGTCCGTGGAGCTCGACTTCAACCGGGCCGTGAACTTGCCCTGCGCTTACACCGACTTGGCCACGTGCCCGCTGCCGCCTGCGGAAAACCGGCTGCCGGTGGCCATCGAAGCCGGCGAGAAGATCCCCTACGAACGTCAGGACCAGCAGTGAGTACAACCGAAGACCGCACCGAAGCGGGACAAGCCGGATTCCTGGCCATCGAGCTTGACGGAGCAGGCTGGGATGGCGGCGACTTCGCCAGCCTTACCGAAGCCGTCCTCGCCGCTGAATCCGCAGGGTTCCATGCGGCCACCTTTACCGATGCGCCGGTTGCGGGCCGTGCCAATGCACTGCAGCGTGCCGCCTACGCCGGGCCGGTCACGCGGACCATCGCCCTGGTTCCCGAGGTGGATACCGTTTACACCGAGCCGTTTCATGTCGCCACGCAGCTCGCGAGCCTGGACTACGTCTCCGGCGGACGGGCCGGGTGGATCGCAACCGCAGCGGAATCACCCGAGGCAGCAGCCGCCGTCGGGCGTTCTTCCGTCAGCGGCACTGCCCTTGCTCAGGAAGCCGCCGCGTCTATTGAGGTGTCACGCCGGCTCTGGGACTCCTGGGAGGACGACGCCGTGATCCGGGACGTCGCCACCGGCCGGTACATCGACGTGGACAAACTCCACTACGCAGACTTTGAAACTCCGGCCGATTTTGCCGGGCCCGGCTACTCGGTCAAGGGCCCGTCCATCATCCCCAGGCCCCTCCAGGGCCAGCTGCCGGTGCTCGCGCCCGCGGCGCTGTTAGGCGAGGGGCAGGTTCCAGCGGACGCCGTTGACGCCGTCCTCGTCACCGCGCCGACGCCCGAACTGCTCGCTGCCGAAATCAGCGACGTCCGGGCCCGGCTGGGAGCGTCCGTGGCAGTCATCGCCGAGCTCGACGTCGTCCTGGACTCCCGCGGGCAGGCTGCCGCCGAGCGCGTGGCCACTTCGGAACGTGGCCGCGCCCAGTACGCCGGCACTGCAGCCGGCCTCACGGACCTCCTCGAATCGCTGCTGGCGGAGGCCGACGGCGTCCGTCTCCACCCGGCGTCGCTCGCCTTGGAGCTGGACGAGCTTAGCCGGCTGGTCCTTCCTGAGCTTCGGCGCCGGGGCGCCCTCCGGCCGCCGGTGCAGGACGGTACCTTCCGCGACCTGCTGGGACTGACTCGCCCGGCCAGCCGCTACGCAGACTCAGCCGCGGCCGCAGCCGCAGCCGCCGGAAACTAAGGGGAAGACCATGACGCAGCACAGCAGTGCTAAATCCCACACGTTCACGCCGAGCGGCAAGATCCAGTTCGGGGTCTTTTTCCAGGGCGTCAACTCCGGCACCATCTGGAAGGCGGCCGAATCCGGCTCGCAAACCGACTTCGAATCGTTCCGCCGGATCGCGCAGACCGCTGAGCGCGGGCTGTTTGCGGCCTTCTTCCTGGGGGAAGGCCTGCGCCTGCGCGAGCACCTGGGACGCCCGCACGCGCTGGACGTAGTGGGAAGGCCGGACGCCCAGACCATGCTGGCCGCCCTGGCATCTGTCACCAAAAACATCGGCCTCGTGGCCACCCAGAACACCACCTACAACGATCCCGCGGACTTGGCGCACCGGCTCGCCTCCCTGGACCTCATCTCCGGTGGCCGTGCCGCCTGGAACATCGTGACCACGGACAACGCGTGGACCGGCGCCAACTTCCGGCGCGGGGGATACCTGGACCACGCCGACAGGTACAAGCACGCCGAAGCATTTGTTGAGACGGCCAAGCACATCTGGGATTCCTGGGAAACCGCGGAGGGACCCGCACGCCGGGTCCGCTACGAAGGCCAGCACTACACCGTGGACGTGACGCCGCGCCTGCCCCGGAGCGCCCAGTACCGGCCCGTGCTGTTCCAGGCGGGAGACTCCCCGGAAGGCCGCGATTTCGCCGCCCGCCAGGCGGATGTCATCTTCTCGGCCCACCCGAAGTTCGAAGCCGCCGTGGAATTCCGCAAGGATCTCGTGGCACGCTCACTGGCTGCCGGCCGCGGTGCCAACGCCGTGCAGATCATGCCTGCAAGCGAATTCATCCTGGCACCCACCGTGAAGGAAGCTGCCGCAAAGAAGGAGTGGGTGCGCAGCCTGCAGATCGGTCCGCAGCAGGCCGTGGCGTACCTGGAGCAGTTCTGGGGCCGCGAGCTGTCCGGGTACGACCCGGACGGGCCCCTCCCGGAGATAGATCCCGTGGTGGAGGAGACTTCCGAGACCCGGGGCAGCGGCTTCCACGGCGCGAAGGCCCGGCAGCTGGCGGACCAGTGGCGGGCCGAGGCCAAGGACAAAGCCCTCTCCATCCGCCAGTTCGTCACCTCCCGCACTGCCCGCGTGGACGCCACCTTCACCGGGTCCTACTCCGCAGTGGCAGACCAGCTGGCTGAATACGCCAAGGTCGGGGCGGTGGACGGCTTCAACATCTCGCCGTGGCTGGTTCCCTCCGGCCTGGATGACATCGTGAACCACCTGGTCCCGGAACTGCAGGAACGCGGCGTCTACTCCACGGAGTACCGGGGCAGTACCCTCCGGGAGAACCTCGGGCTGGAGGTCCCGGTGCGCTCTGCCGATGAATCAGCTGAGGCGGTCCGCGCGTCATGAGCGCGGACCGCCTCGGCGGGTGGTGGCAACGCCTGCTGGGGACAGTGCGCTGCCGCTTGGGTGGGGTGTTCGGCGGCGGCGGAGCGAGTGCCGCCGTCGAGCCTTCCGACGTCGGCCCTTTCGGGTCTGTGAGGCTCCAGCTGACCTTGTGGGACCAGAGGCTTTAGGGTGCTTTGGCGCCCGCCCCGTGCGGGCAATGCTTCTCTGGATGGATGCCTCGTCCACACCAAGCAGCGAGGTCAGCCACATGCCGTTCTGTACCACAACAATGTCGGCCGCCCGGTCCCTGCATTCCTGCCATGGGAGTTTGGGGTTGGCGTTGGACACGAGTGCCGCGAGCCCGTCAAGATACCGGTTGAAGGCTGCGGCATTGATCTCGGCATAGCCTTCATCGGCCTGCGCGAGGGCCCACAGGTGCAGGCGCAGGGTCCCCATCTGGCCACACTATGGCCAAATCCGGATGGGCGCACTTTCCAGGCCGGGGCTGCCCGGCATTGCCTCTTACTGTGGGTCTCGCCCGGCCTCAGCCGGAGTCCATCCCAGGGCGGGACCCAGTCTGCCGGCGATGTCGGTAAGGATCTGGATGTAATCCTCATGGTCAAAGCTGAAGGGCAGTGCGAACGCCACCTCGTCCACCTCCTGGAAACCTGCGTGTGCGTATAGTTGCCCGGCGATCTCATCGCTGGTGCCGATGAGATCCGGGGCGAACAGCATGCCCTTTGGCCCCTGGGGCGCCCGTGTGCGGGGAGTGCGTTCATCAACGTACCGCTGGTACTTCTCCCGCTGCCCCTGCGACGCCGAATCGGTCGGGATCACCACGAGGCCCTGTGACACACGGGCCGGTCCATGCGCCTGTGCTGACGTTGCTGCGGCCTCACGGAAGGCACGAATCTGCGATTTCTGAATTTGCGCGAAATCCGGGTCCTCATCAGTTTCGGGGAAGACCACACTGCTGGAGAGCAGATTGAACCCGTTTGCCCCGGCCCAGGCCGCCGACTTCCTGCTGCCTGCCCCATACCAAAGGCGATCCCGGAGCCCGGGAGAGTGCGGCTCGACGCGGTTTGAAAATTCCTCGACCACACCTTGCCTGCCGGAAAAGTCCCGCACCGCTTCCCCTGCGATCAAACGAGCAAGCCGATCCACACGGGCATAGCTGAAGTCCTCCAACTCTGCGGAGTCCGGGTACAGTTCGTGCTTTACGGTGCCGTAGTGCATCGGTTCCCCCACGCTCAGCCCCGGATTGATTCGTCCCCCGGCGAGGAGATCCAAGGTTGCCAGATCCTCGGCCAGACGCAATGGATTTTCCCAGCCCAGCGGGGTCACAGCGGTTCCAAGCTCAATCCGGGAGGTGCGCTGGCTGGCAGCGGCCATCACCGCGACGGGGGAGGAAATTCCAAACTGCAGATGGCGGTGGCGCAGCCAGGCACTGTCGAATCCAAGCCGCTCGCCCTGTTCGATGATCTGCAAAGTGGACTCGTGGCCCGAGGCAGGATCCGCCGGATCGAACAGGCCGATAGTGAGGAATCCGAGCTTCCTCAAGGGACGTGTGGAGTCGGGCATGGGGATCCTTGAAAGTCGGGGTGCGGCTCCGTCTTAGGATATGCGCACGGACGTGGCGGTTCTGTTGGCAAAAGCGTGATGAATCCCCGCCTTGCCGAAGCAAGGCAGGGATTCATTCGTCGGCAGGTGCGCTACTTCTTGGGCAGGCCTGCCGGGTTCAGTTCGGACTTCTGGATAGCCTCGGAAGACAGGCCCCAGCGGTCCAGGATCCTGGCGTAGGTGCCGTTCCCGATCAGCTCGTTCAGGGCAGCCTGGGCGGCAACGGCCAGTCCGTTGTCCTTCTTGGTGGTGAACGCGATCTCTGCCGTGAGTGGCCACCCGCCGTTGAGGGTCCCCACCTGCTTGCTCTTGCCGTCCTGGGCTGCCTTATAGGCGGATCCGGCGTTGGGCCCGAAGGTCAGGTCTGCACGGCCCGACTGAAGCGCCAGCGTGGAGGCGGAGTCGTCGTCGTAATACTGGAACTCAACCGGCTTCAAGCCGTTCTTTTTGTTCTCCTCGTCCCAGCGCACCAGGATGGCCTCCTGATTGGTGCCGGAGCCGACGATGATGCGTTTGCCGGCAACATCCTTGGCTTCCTTGATCTCGCCGATGCCTGAGTCGCTTTTGGCATAGAAGCCCAGAAGGTCGTTCCGGTAGGTGGCGAAATCGAACTTTTCCTTGCGCGCCTCGGTGACCGTGACGTTGGATAGCACGGCCTCGTACTTGCCCGATTCGACGCCCAGCGGCCAGTCGGCCCACGCCACCGGCAGGACTTCGACCTCCAGTCCCAAGGTCCCGCCCACAGCGTAGGCGATGTCCACTTCGCTGCCGATCACTGTCTTGTTGTCAGTTGCGAACAGGCTGAGCGGGGCGGTGCCGCCGGTGGATACTACAGTCAGCTTGCCATCGGCCTTGATGGCTTCGGGGACCAGCGCGGCAGCGGCGGAATCAATTTCCACCTTGAAACGGTCCTGCTCCGGGGACAGGTCGAAGGTCTTGCCTTCCGCCGTGGCAGCGGACGACGACGGTGCTGTCGCCGCCGTCGCCCCGGGATCTGCGCAGGCAGCGAGTCCCAACAGCGAGGTGATGGTGAAGGCTGCGACGGCGGCCGGTTGTGCCTTGATGAGGGCCATTTTTCCTCCTTGGTGGCGGTATCGGATGCAACGGAATGTGCTCGTTGCAGCAACTATCCGGCAGCGCGAGCAAGGGAATCAAAGGCCTTCGCAACCCGGGGATACAGGGAGTAACGGCGGTTAACCCGGCGACCGCGATGGTCACAATCGGGGCTGCAGTAACTACCCGAGCGCCTTGATCACTTCCTTGGCAACGTCCTCGCTGGACTGCGGGTTCTGCCCGGTGATGAGGTTGCCGTCGCTGACGACGTTGGACGTCCAGGCCGCCGCGTTGTCGATGACTGCGCCCTTCTCCCTCAGCGCATCCTCCACCAGCCACGGCGTGTTCTCGCCCGTGCCCCCGCCCAGCTCCTCCTCGTTGCTGAACACCGTGAGGCGGCGTCCGGCGAAAACGAAAGCGCCGTCGTCGTCCGTAGCGCTCAGCAGGCCTGCGGGGCCGTGGCAGAAGGGCGCTACAATCTTGCCCTCACGGTCCGCGGCCACCAGCAACCGGCCCAGGTCCGCGTCCTTGTACAGGTCTGCCATCGGGCCATGTCCGCCGGGCAGGACGACGGCGTCGTACGGGGAGATGTCGGCGTCGGCCAGCACCAGCGGGTGCGCGAGCTCGGCGTCGATGGACGCCAGGTAATCCCGGAAGCCTTTCGGCCGCTCCTCGCCGCCTGCGGATTCGGGAGCCAGGCTCACTTGGTCAACCGTGGGCCGGGCCCCACCCGGGGTTGCAAGGTGGACGGTATGTCCGGCGCCGATCAAAAGCTGGTGTGAAACCACCAGCTCCTCGGCCCAATAGCCGGTGGGGTGCTCGCTGCCGTCCTTCATGGTGAGCGAGTCTGCTGCTGAAACAACCATCAGTATGTTTGCCACGGTGCTGATCCTGTCTGTGCCGGTGGGTACTTAGGGGCGGCAACCTCATAAGGGTGCTGAGTATTCCGGAAGTCACAGAAATAAGACGGGCACCGCGGTGGTTATGCAATGAGTGCCCGCCGCGACCCGGCCGGCGAACTCTACGTAACGTTCTGAAAGGTCGGCTCCCACCGTGGCTCTTCCCCTCTCCATTCTTGACCTGGCAACCATCGGCAAGGGCCAGACGGCGGCAGAGAGTTTCGCGGGCAGCGTGGCCATGGCGCAGAGCGCCGAGAAGCTTGGGTACCGGCGGGTCTGGTACGCCGAACACCACAACATGTCCTCCATCGCCTCCTCCGCCACCAGCGTCCTGATCGCCCACGTCGCCGCCCAGACGGAGAGCATCCGGCTCGGCGCCGGCGGAGTTATGCTCCCCAACCACTCGCCGCTGACCATCGCGGAGCAGTTCGGCACCCTGGAGACCCTGCACCCCGGCCGGATCGACCTCGGCCTCGGCCGCGCCCCCGGCAGCGACCAGAACACCATGCGCGCCCTCCGGCGCGACCCCATGTCCGCCGACAGCTTCCCACAGGACGTCCTGGAACTTCAGGGCTACCTCACCGGCCCCACCCGGATCCAGGGGGTTGAAGCCACCCCGGGCAAAGGCACCAATGTCCCGCTCTACATCCTGGGATCTTCCCTGTTCGGCGCCCGCCTGGCCGCCCAGCTTGGCCTGCCGTACGCCTTCGCCTCCCACTTCGCCCCCAACGCGCTCCAGGATGCCGTGGCCATCTACCGCCGCGAATTCAAGCCCTCCGCACAGCTGGATGCGCCGCACGTCATCGCCGGCGTGAACGTGATCGCCGCGGATTCGGCCTCCAAAGCGCAGGCGATGATGCAGGCCACCAAGCGCGCCAGGGTCTCCCTTTTCTTCGGCAGCGGCCGTGAATTCACCGATGACGAAGCAGACATGATCCTCGACTCCCCGCAGGGCCAGCACGTCGCGCAGATGATGACCTACTCTGCGGTGGGAACGCCCGACGTCGTGATGGATTACCTGGAAGGCTTCGGCGCGCACGCCGATGCCGACGAACTCATCGTCGCCCACCAAAGCACCGGCACCGAGGCGCGGCTGCGTTCCGTGGAGCTCCTCGCTGAAGCCGCCGGACTGGCCCGGGTTTGATGGCCCCCACCAGCGAGGGCGTGGGGTTCCGCTCCAAACGCGGTCCCATCCTCATTGCACTGATGCTGTCCACCGGACTGGTGGCCATCGATTCCACCATCGTGGCCACCGCCGTTCCGTCAATCGTCCGCGATGTTGGCGGGTTTGAGTCATTCCCCTGGCTCTTCTCCGCCTACCTGCTGGCCCAGGCAGTCTCCGTTCCCATTTACGGCAAGCTTTCGGACATGGTTGGCCGCAAGCCGATCATCCTGGTTGGCATCGGGCTGTTCCTGCTCGGGTCAATCCTCTGCGGCATTGCCTGGAGCATGCCCGCCCTTATCGCTTTCCGGGCGCTCCAGGGACTCGGCGCGGGTGCCGTGCTGCCGGTGTCCATCACCATCGCCGGCGACATCTATTCGGTTGAGGAGCGTGCCAAGGTCCAGGGCTACCTGGCCAGTGTGTGGGCAATTTCCTCCGTGGTGGGGCCCAGCCTCGGCGGCATCTTCTCCTCGCTGGGGATCTGGCGCGGCATCTTCCTGGTCAACGTTCCGCTCTGCCTGCTGGCCGGGTGGATGCTGCTCCGGACCCTGCACGAGAACGTTGACCGCGCCAAGCACAAAGTGGACTACACCGGCGCGGCACTGCTGGCGGTTTCACTTGGCCTGCTGATCCTTGGCGCCCTCGAGGGCGGCCAGGGGTGGGAGTGGAATTCCCCTGTCAGCATTGGCATCTTTGCCGTCGGCGGCTTGCTGCTGGCGCTGTTCCTGGTGGTGGAGCGGGGCGCGGCGGAGCCTGTCCTGCCGTCCTGGGTTGTATCGCGGCGGCTTCTTGGCACCACTGCGCTGGTGTCCTTCGGAGTAGGGGCGGTAATGATCGGGCTGACCTCCTACGTGCCCACGTTCCTGGAAGGGGCGCTGTCCACGTCGCCCCTGATTGCCGGCCTGGCTCTCGCAGCGCTCACCCTCGGGTGGCCGATCAGCGCCTCGCAGGCCGGGCGCCTCTACCTGCGGATCGGGTTCAAACCCACAGCGCTCATCGGTATCTCCATCACCGTGGTTGGCCTCCTGGCCCTGGCACTCACTGCGGCCACTCCCAATGTAGTGCTGGTCGCTGCCAGCTGCTTCGTGGTGGGACTCGGCCTGGGCTTGGTTGCAACGCCAACGCTGATCGCTGCCCAGTCCAGCGTGGAGTGGAATGAACGCGGCGTTGTGACCAGCACCAACATGTTCGCGCGGTCCATCGGCAGCGCACTTGGTGTGGCCGTGTTTGGTGCCGTGGCCAACGCAATCTACGCGAACACGGCGGGGGAGGGTGACGCGCCCGCCGTCGTCGCCGCTTCAGGTGCCGTCTTTCTGGCGGCGCTGGCAGCAGGCATCCTCACCGTGGCGGCAGTGCTGGCAATGCCCGCGGTGAAGGCGGGGGAGTCAGGCCAGGCCGACGCCGAACCTGTCCCCAGCGATGCCGAAGGCAGCCCCCGGCGCTGAGCGTGGCGTGGGCTAGCGGGATGCGCGGAAAATTTCCGGGGCTGGCCGGTTGCCGGTAGCGAGGTCCGCGAGGATCCGCCCGACAACGGGAGTGAACTTGAACCCGTGCCCGGAGAACCCGGCGCCGATCACCACGGGCCCGATCCGGTCCAGGATGAAGTCCTCATCCGGGGTGGTGGTGTAGGTGCAGCTGATGGCCTCGAACGAGTCAGCGTCGACGCCGGGCAGCCACGTCCGCGCATAGTCCTGCAGGGCGGCAAGCTGGGCGGGCTCCGGCTGGAAGGAGCGCCGGTCCGGGTCCACCACCGGTCCCACGCCGTGCCAGCCGGCCTTGATGCCTTCACCCGGAGTCTGCATTCCGTACACGGGGGAGTACCAGTCCTTGTACTGCACGCCTGTGCCTGGCATGTGGTTGAACCCCGGCCACGCGGCGCCCTGGTCCACCACGCGGAAGTGCGCCGGCTGTTCCTGGGTGACCCGCAGCTTAGGAATCCGCAAGCCCGTGCTTCCGCCGGCGCCGGCCAGCAGCTTTTCGGTCCAGCCACCTGCGGTAACAACCACCTGCCCCGCAGTGACCACCTCGATGCCCGCGGCCGACTCCAAAGTGAGCCGGACGTCGTCGGCCATCACCTGGAGCTCAACCACTTTGGTGTGGTGTCGGATCTCGGCGCCCCGGGCTGTGGCGAGCCGCTGCAAGGCGGGCAAGGCAGCCTCCGGGTTGAGCTGGCCGCCGTCGGGCATATGCAGCACCTGCTGGTCGAAGCGGATGCCGCGCCAGCGCTCGCCAGCCTCCGCCGGGGACAGGAGCTCAGCCGGGATGCCCGCCTGGTTCAATGCCGCGGCAACTTCCGGCAGCCGGGGGTCCGGGCCGTGGTTGACGATTCCCGTCCGGGCCAGCAGCCGTTCGCCGCTCTCCTGCTCCAGGTCCTCCCACAGGCTCAGGCCTTCGGCCAGCATGGCCACGTATTCCGGCCGATGGTAGCCGGGGTTGAGGTTGCGGGTGCTGCCGTGCGAGGCCCCGATCTTGTGTCCCGGCCCGAACTGCTCCACCAGCGTCACCTGGCGGCCGCGGCTGGACAGCGCCCAGGCTGCGGCCGAACCCATGGCTCCGCCACCGATCACCACTGTGTCCAGCATTGTTCCCATCAATCTCCCATCACGTCAGCAGCAGCGCCACGCCAATCATCGCCGGAACCGCCACCACGGTAGTAATCAGCACGGTGTCCTTGGCGACGGTAAGGCCCGTTTTGTAACGGCTGGCGGCCACAAAAACATTCTGCGCCGTCGGCAGCGCCGCGGTGACCACAACGGCGAACAGGACATGGCCGTCCAGCCCCAGCGCGAACCGTGCGAAGAGATACGCCAGCGCCGGCTGGACTGCCAGTTTGAAGGCACTGGCCAGCAGGGTGTCCACCCGGCGGGCCGCGGAGGCCTGCAGCGGGCGGCTGCCGTTCAGGCTCATGCCAAAAGCGATCAGCATCGCCGGGATTGCCGCGCCGCCGATCAGGTGGATAGGCTCCATGACCAGCGGCGGAACCTGCCAGCCGGTGCCGGCTACCAGCAACCCCAGTGCGGAGCCCACGATCATGGGGTTCTTCAGGATCATCACCACAAAGCTGAGGGGCGTGGTGCGGTGCGAGCTGGTGCTTGAATCCAGGATCATCAGGAACAGCGGCGTGAAGAAGGCCAACTGAAAGATCAGCAGCGGCGCCACGTAGCTCGCATCGCCCAGGACGTAAACCGCGATGGGAATACCCAGGTTGGCCGAGTTGACCAGTGAGGCAGCCATCGAGGACATCAGGGACTCGGAAAGCGGGCGTTTCAACCCGAACCTGGCGATCGCGAAAAATATGGCGGCGGTGGCGATGGCCGAGACGGCAGCCACCAGCAGCGGAGCTGCGAAGACTTCGGCGAGGCGCGCCTTGCTCAGCGTTTCAAAAAGGAGCGCCGGGCTGGCCACAAAGAAGGTGAGGGAGCTGAGGACCTGGCGTGCGTTATCGCCCAGGATTTTTTGCCGGCCCACGAACCAGCCCACCAGGATGATGCACCAGACCACAAAGAAGCCTGCCAGTACCCCTAACAAGGGATAAGCCGCTGCGGATTAAACCACAGGGCGCGGCGGAGGCAGGTTCCGGGACGCACGCTCCGGGTTAGAGAGCAGCGTTGTTAAGGGCAAACGGGGGGCGCATCATCCCCGGAGTGAGGCCCTCGGCTGGATCGTTGCCCAGCTGGATCACCCGGTTGTTTTCGTCCACGTGGACCACCTTGGGCTCGTAGGCCTTGGCCTCTTCCGTGGTCATCTGGGCGTAGGTAATCAGGATGACAAGATCGTTTTCGTGCATCAGATGAGCGGCTGCACCGTTGATGCCGATGACACCGGAACCGCGCTCACCGGCAATGGTGTACGTTTCCAGCCGGGCGCCGTTGGTGATGTCCACGATGGACACAAGCTCGCCGGGAAGGATGTCGGCAGCATCGAGCAGGTCCAGGTCCACGGTGACGGAACCGACGTAGTGCAGGTCAGCATGCGTGACGGTGGCCCGGTGGATTTTGGACTTGAACATTGTTCGATTCATAACGGCATCAGTCTAGCGCCGGGGGCCCGCCCGCGCAGTGACGCAGGGAACACCAGGAAGTGCCTCGCTCAGGGAACGGAAGCGTACGACGGCGGCTGGTCACCCGGCGTCGTTCCCCGCCACGGCTTCTGCGGCGGCAGCGAGCGTTTCCCGGGCGGCGAGGATGGCGGGCCGTTTGGCGCTGGAACGGCGCACGGAGGTGAAGATGGTGCGGTGCGGTTTGCCCGCAAGTTCCAGCAGCCGGGCGGTGGTGCCGCGGCCGGTCCACACCAGGTCCGGCATCAGCGCCACAGCATTGCCGGACTCGATCAGGCGGATCTGCGCCTGCAGGTCAGCCGTTTCGTACCGGACGTCCGGCTCGAACCCCGCGCTGCGGCACGCCTGCTCCGCCCAATGGCGGGAGGCGGCACCCCGCGGTTCCATGACCCAGGCAAGTTCCGCGGTGTCTTCGAGCGAGCGGACCGCGGGTCCGCCGTCGGACTCCGCCGGGACTGCCAGCCGGATGGCGTCCGTGGTCAGCTTGATCCGGTCCAGCTCCGGATAACGCGGCGCCGCGTGCCCCGGATACTGCTCGGCGATCACCAGGTCGAAGTCGCGTGCCCACGTCTCATGCAGCGCTGTTTCAGGCTCGCGCTGGATCATCTCGATGCGGACCTCCGGGTAGGCCTTGGCCATCCTGGTCAGCGTGTCCGGCATCAGCGCAAGGGCCGCTGACTGGAAAACCGCGATCCGGACGGTCCCCGTGACGGTGGTCAGGGAAGCCGCCAGGTCCGCTTCCGCTTGTTCCATGGTTTCCAGCAGGCTCGCCGTGTGCGCTACCAGCACTTCTGCCTGGGGCGTGAGCTGCACCCGGCGCCCGGTCTTCCGGAGCAGCTCCACGCCCACTTCCTTCTCAAGCAGGGCAAGCTGCTGCGATACCGACGACGGGCTGTACTGAAGTGCGTCCGCCACCTCCGCGAGCGTCCCCCGGATGCTTAATTCACGGAGCAGCCGGAGACGGCGGACGTCGAGCATAGGGAATTCCTAACTGAAACTAACGAATATAGGTTAGAAGTAGTCACTTTATCTAATGCAAGCATGCTTGCATACTGTTGGGATCGAGTTACCCCCGTCACTGCGCCTGCGGGCGTGCCGCGGCGGGGTCGCACCCAAGCAGGAGTTCCTGATGAGCACTAGAGATATGAGCCAGTCGGTCCTGAGGCGCAAGCCCATCGACGACATTGAGGAAGAAAACAAACACAGTGGCCTCTTCAAGTCACTCGGGCTGTGGCAGCTTACGGCAATCGGCGTAGGCGGCATTATCGGCGTCGGCATCTTTTCCCTTGCGGGGCTGGTGGCAGCAGGCAGTGAAAGCACGCCCGGGGTGGGGCCCGCCGTGCTGATTTCCTTCCTGGTGGCAGGCCTTGCTTCGGCGGCCGCGGCGCTGTCCTACGCGGAGTTCGCGGGCATGATTCCCCGTGCGGGTTCTGCCTACACCTACGGATATGTGGCGCTGGGCGAAATCATCGGCTGGTTCATCGGCTGGGACCTCCTGCTGGAATACATCGCCATCGTGGCAGTGGTGGCCATCGGCATCTCCGGCTACCTTGAAGCGTTCCTCTCCGGCATCGGCGTCAACTTGCCGGTCTGGATGACTTCCACTGCGGACGAGGGCAAGGGCGGCATTGTCAACATCCCCGCCATCCTGGTCTGCCTCCTGGTGACCTGGATCCTTTCCCGCGGGACCAAGGCGTTCGGCCGGTTTGAGCTGGTGGCCGTGGCCATCAAGGTCATCCTGATCCTCTTTATCATCGGGCTCGGCGTCTTCTACATCGACACCAACAACTACAACCCGTTCATGCCCAGCGGCTTCGGGCCTGTCCTGGCCGGTGCCGCCACCGTCTTCTTCGCAGTCTTTGGCTACGACGCCATGAGCACTGCGGCGGAAGAGGCAACGGACGGCAAGAAGCACATGCCCAAGGCCATCATCCTGTCCCTGATTGTGGCGATGCTGCTGTACGTCGCAGCTACCTTGGTGCTGACCGGCATGCAGAACTACCGCGACATCGACCCGACTGCGGGCTTCGCGTCCGCCTTCACCGGTGTGGGCCTGCCGGTTATCGCCACCATTATTTCGGTCTTTGCGGTGCTGTCCATCCTCACCGTGATGCTGACCTTCCTCCTGGGCGTCACCCGCGTGTGGTTTGCCATGAGCCGCGACGGGCTGCTGCCCGGCTGGTTCGCCAAGACGGACCACCACGGCACGCCGCAACGCGTCACGTGGATCGCCGGCGTCGCTTCCGCCTTCCTGGCCGGCGTGTTCCCCATTAAGGAAGTGGCGGACCTGACCAACATCGGCATCCTGGCAGCGTTCGTCGTCGTCTGCCTGTCGGTGATCATCTTCCGGTACAAGCGCCCGGATGCCCCGCGCACCTTTCGCCTGCCGCTGATGCCGGTCATTCCGGCCTTCGGTGTGCTGGCCTCGGCATTCCTGATGTTCCAGCTGCACTGGGAAACCTGGGCGCGCTTCGGCGTCTGGCTCATCATCGGCCTGGCCATCTACTTCTTCTATGGCAAGAAGAACTCGCTGATGAACCCGAACAGCCCGCGGCACGAGGAGATTGTGGAGATGCACCGGCCCCTCCGCTGACCCCTCCTTTCGACGCGCGCATACTTTTTGCGGCTTTTCCGGGAACGCCCGCTCACTTGTGGCGGCTTTTCCGGGAACGCCCGCTCACTCCGGCGCTTGGCCAACCAGCCCTCCTGCACATCTGTGCGGGAGGGCTGCTCCTTTTAAGGGCTGTTGGGTGAGCGGGCGTTTGTGTTTTGAGCACTAAAAGAGAGCGCGGGCTGGCCTCCGAACCGCCATTAGTGAGCACGCGTTTGACGGTGCCGAGGACGTCATGAAAACTTCATCTTTTCTAACCTGTATTGCTTAGAAAAGATCGCTTTATCTTATGTGAGCGACAGTTCATACTGGGGGTAAGACCTCTCCGAACCACAGGAAAGAACGAGAAAAAGTCATGACCCACATTGCAATGGAGCCCGGAGTTGCGAAGGGAACAGCGCAGACCGTCGACGTCGATGTGCCGCAGGCGAAGGCATTGGCGAACGAAGCCGTCGCGCTGGTCCGCCACTGGCTGACTGAAGCGTCCAAGGTTCCCGTGGATGCGTCAGCACAGCAGCTCGCCGGTGTGCTGAAGGACCCTAACGGTCTCGAATTCACCGTCGGCTTCGTCGACGGCGTGGTCCGCCCCGAAGACCTGAACGTCGCCGCCCGCAACCTCGCTGCACTGGCCCCTAAGGTCCCTGCGTTCCTGCCCTGGTACATGCGTCGCGCGGTCCAGCTTGGCGGAACCATGGCTCCGGTCATGCCCCAGGTTGTTATCCCCATCGCCCGCAAGGTCCTGCGCGAAATGGTGGGCCACCTGATTGTGGACGCCACCGACGCCAAGCTGGGCCCGGCGATCGCCAGGATCCGCAAGGAGGGCATCAAGCTCAACGTCAACCTCCTCGGCGAGGCTGTCCTGGGTGAGCACGAGGCGTCCCGCCGGCTCGAAGGCACGCACACCCTGCTGGCCCGCCCTGACGTGGACTACGTTTCCATCAAGGTGTCCTCCACCGTGGCCCCGCACTCCGCCTGGGCCTTCGACGAAGCCGTGGAACATGTCGTCGAAAAGCTCACCCCGCTGTTCCAGCGCGCCAACTCCTTCGCCGCCGGCGGCGGCAAGGCCAAGTTCATCAACCTGGACATGGAGGAGTACAAGGACCTGGACATGACCATCGCGGTCTTCACCAGGATCCTGGACAAGCCCGAGTTCAAGGACCTGGAGGCCGGCATCGTGCTCCAGGCGTACCTCCCGGACGCCCTTTCAGCCATGATCCGCCTGCAGGACTGGGCCGCCGAGCGCCGCGCCAACGGCGGCGCCGCCATCAAGGTCCGCGTGGTCAAGGGCGCCAACCTGCCTATGGAACAGGTGGAATCCTCACTCCACGACTGGCCGCTGGCCACCTGGGGCACCAAGCAGGAATCCGACACCAGCTACAAGAGCGTCATCAACTACTCCCTGCACCCGGAGCGCATCAAGAACATCCGGATCGGCGTGGCCGGCCACAACCTGTTCGACATCGCCTTCGCCTGGCTCCTGGCCAAGCAGCGCGGCATCGCGGATACCGCACAGCAGAGCATCGAGTTCGAGATGCTGCTGGGCATGGCCCAGGGCCAGGCCGAAGCCGTCAAGAAGGACGTGGGCTCGCTGCTGCTCTATACCCCGGTGGTGCACCCGGCCGAGTTCGACGTCGCCATCGCCTACCTGATCCGGCGCCTCGAAGAGGGCGCCAGCCAGGACAACTTCATGTCGGCCGTCTTCGAGCTGAGCGAAAACGAAGTCCTGTTCGAACGCGAGAAGCAGCGCTTCCTTGCTTCACTGACAGCGCTGGACAGTGCGATTCCGCCGGCCAACCGGCAGCAGAACCGCAGCCTGCCGCCGGTCCCGATGGCCCACAGCGGCTTCGAAAACACCCCGGACACCGACCCGTCCCTGCCTGTCAACCGGGACTGGGGCCGCGCAATCCTGGGACGTGTTCCGTCCTCGACGCTGGGTAACGCTTCCGTTGCTGCAGCATCCATCAGTGACGAGGCCACCCTCAACACCGTGATTGCCGCCGCCGTCGAAAAGGGCAAAGCCTGGGGCGAGCTCTCCGGCGACGAGCGCGCCGAGATCCTCCACCGCGCCGGCGACGTCCTGGAGGCCCGCCGCGCGGACCTGCTCGAGGTCATGGCCAGCGAAACCGGCAAGACCATCGACCAGGGTGATCCCGAGATCAGCGAAGCCGTGGACTTTGCCCACTACTACGCCGAGTCGGCCCGTAAGCTGGACGAGGTCGACGGCGCCACGTTCGTCCCCGCTAAGCTCACCGTGGTCACTCCGCCGTGGAACTTCCCGGTTGCCATCCCGGCAGGATCCACCCTCGCAGCACTTGCCGCCGGCTCCGCCGTCGTCATCAAGCCCGCCAAGCAGGCCGCCCGCAGCGGTGCGGTGATGGTGGAGGCGCTCTGGGAAGCTGGCGTGCCCCGCGACGTGCTGACCATGGTCCAGCTCGGTGAGCGGGAACTCGGCAAGCAGCTGATTGCACACCCGGCCGTTGACCGCGTGATTCTCACCGGTGGCTATGAGACCGCTGAGCTGTTCCGGTCCTTCCGCCAGGACCTGCCGCTCCTGGCCGAGACCAGCGGCAAAAACGCCATCATCGTCACCCCCAGCGCCGACCTTGACCTCGCCGCCAAGGACGTTGCCTACTCCGCCTTCGGCCACGCCGGACAGAAGTGCTCCGCCGCCTCGCTGGTGATCCTGGTTGGCTCGGTGGCTAAATCCAAGCGGTTCCACAACCAGCTGATCGACGCCGTCACCTCCCTGAAGGTGGGCTACCCCGAGGATCCCACCAGCCAGATGGGCCCGATCATCGAGCCCGCGAACGGCAAGCTCCTCAACGCCCTCACCACCCTGGGCGACGGTGAAAACTGGGCCGTCGAACCGAAGAAGCTGGATGACACCGGCCGACTCTGGAGCCCCGGCGTTCGCAACGGCGTCAAGCGCGGTTCCTACTTCCACCTGACCGAATTCTTCGGACCGGTCCTGGGCGTGATGACCGCGGACACGCTGGAAGAGGCCATCGCCATTCAGAACCAGATCGAGTACGGCCTCACCGCTGGCCTGCACTCCCTGAACTCGGAGGAGCTGGGCGTCTGGCTGGAGACCATCCAGGCCGGAAACCTGTACGTGAACCGCGGCATCACCGGAGCCATCGTGCAGCGCCAGCCGTTCGGCGGCTGGAAGAAGTCGGCAGTGGGCGCCGGCACCAAGGCCGGCGGACCCAACTACCTGGTGGGCCTGGGCGACTGGACTGCCGCCACGAGCACCGCCACGGCTGCTGTCACCCACCCGGGTGTCCGCCGGATCATCAACGCCGCCGGCGCCGCCCTGGAGCCTGCCGAACTTGAGTCCGTCCAGCGCGCCCTGGCATCCGACGCGGAGGCCTGGGCTGAGGAGTTTGGCGCGGCCAAGGACGTTTCGGGCCTCAGCGCGGAGCGCAACATCTTCCGGTACCGCAGCCTGCCGGTGACGGTACGGCTGTCCGAGGGTGCACCGCTCGCGCACCTGGTCCGGACCGTAGCAGCCGGCGTGCTGGCGGGATCGGAGCTGACGGTGTCCACCGCCGTCGAGCTTCCCGCCCAGCTGCGCCCGGTCCTCACCGCGCTGGATATCGACGTCAAGGTTGAGTCCGACGGCGAGTGGCTGGCTGCCGCTGGCCACCTCGCTTCTGCGGGCAAGCTTTCCGGCGCACGCATCCGCCTGATCGGCGGGAACACCGCTGCCTTGGCGAAGGCGACGGGCGGCCGTCCTGACCTTGCTGTCTATGCTCACCCGGTCACGGAGGCGGGCCGAGTGGAACTGCTGCCGTTCCTGCATGAACAGGCCGTCAGCATCACCGCGCACCGGTTCGGCACCCCGAACCACCTCTCGGACGCCCTGATCTAGCTTCGTTCCCTGCATAACAAAACGGAAGGCCGGGCGGTCACCTTTATGGTGACCGCCCGGCCTTCTGTTACGGCCAGGTTGGCTGTCCGTCAGCCCAGGTACCAACCTGGCGGTGACCAGGTCACGGGCACGCTGTGGGCGGAAAACTGCTCGCAACGTGTGCAGGTGTAGGCGGCTTCGCCCAGGGTAGCGACGGAACCGTCCCGCCGGTATGTTGGCGGAATGAAGGACTCCAGGTAGATGAACTCGTCCGTCCGGCACTTGTCGCAGGTGGGCTTGCCCACGTATCCGGAGTCGGTCGTGGCCAGCCCGGAGCCAAGGTTGGAACGGCGGGTGGCTTGGGGCCGCGCAGTGTTATGCGGGCGGGCATGTGCAGAACTGAAATGGGTGTTCTTGGCTGTCGTCATTGGCTGCCTGTCCCGAGCGCGCAACTTGGCAGGCGGGGCGCACTCGTATTGAAGAACTGGCCAACTGCTTGACCATGGGAAAACCAGCATAGGTTACGCGTGCTTCCGGCATCAATGGAGAACGGGTTGTCTTTCCTGGCCACCAGCGCGACGGACCCTGAGGTGTGCTCCGGGCGTGGCCTCAGGCCGGCCGGTTGATGGTCCTGCCCACGATGGACTGCGTCAGAGCGTCGATCACCTCGGAGTTGGCCAAGGGGTTGCGGATCAGGGTGAAATCCACGTCGCCTACTGCCGGCAGGTCAAAGCGCCGCGTGATGATCTTCAGGTCGTCGGGGACCAGGGATGAGGGCATCACCGCTACCCCGATGCCCGCGCGGACGGCGGCCAGGACGCCGCTGATCTGCCGCGTGGTGCAGGTGATGCGCCAGGTCCTGCCGTGGGACTCCAACGCATCGATGGCGAGTTTGCGGCTCAGGCTGGGCGAGGGGTAGGCAATGAGCGGGACGGGCGCGCCTGGCTCCAGCACGGTCTGTTCCTGGCCCACCCAGGAGAAGGAGTCATGCTGGACCACCGTGCCGTCCTTGGCGCCGGCCACCCATTTCACGAACACAAGGTCCAGCTGGCCTGCATTGAGTTTCCGGTACAGCTGGTCACTCTGCCCGACCGTGAGCTCCAGGTTGATCTGCGGATAGATCTGGCGGAATTCGCGAAGGATGCGTGGGAGCCCGGTGATGGCGAGGTCATCAGCGGTGCCGAACCGTAGCCTCCCGCGCATGGCAGAGCCGGAGAAGTACCGCGCTGCGGCGTCGTGGGCGGAGAGGATGTTCCGCGCAAACCCGGCCATCGCATCGCCGTTGTCCGTCAGCCTGACGTCGCGGGTATCCCTGGTGATAAGCACCCGCTTCGCGGCCGTTTCCAGCTTGCGGACGTGCTGGCTGATGGTGGGCTGGGCCAGGCCCAACCGCTCCGCCGCCTTGGTGAAGCTCAGTGTTTCGGCGACCGCCAGGAAGGAGCGCAGCTGGGCTGGTTCAAACAATGTTGACTCCGGTGGCAAGGGGTTGGCGACGGGCAATGATCTCCCCGTATTGCGGTTTGCAATACGAGTTATAGAAACAATACGTCTCCATAATCACGTGCACCCAGCCTAGCGTTAACCCCATCCCGGACCGACCGCAATTTGAGGACACTCCTGTGGCACCCCCACCTCCATCATCGGCAACCGTCACCCAGCCCGCTATCGACTCAGCCGCCTCCGCACCGCCGGACCACCAGACCCAGCCCCTCGCCGTCGTGCCGGAACACCTTCCGTGGAAACACACCTTCATCTCGCTGAAGGTCCCCAACTTCCGGATCTTCGCGATCGGGCACTTCATAGCTGTCGTCGCCATCTGGATGCAGCGCATAGCCCAGGACTGGATGGTCCTGCAGCTTTCCGGATCGGTGACGGCCGTGGGGATCACCGTGGCGCTGCAGTTCCTGCCTTCCCTGCTGCTGGGACCCTGGGGCGGCATGGTGGCGGACAGGTTCGCCAAACGGAAGATCCTGATCCTCTGCCAGAGCATGGCCGCGATTCTGGCCGCCGCGCTCGCGGTTCTTGCGCTGACCGGCGCGGTTGAGGTCTGGCACGTCTACCTGATCGCCCTGGTCCTCGGTTTGGTGACCGTGCTGGATCAGCCGGCCCGGCAGGTGTTCGTGAACGAACTCGTGGGTCCGAAGTACCTGCGCAATGCGATCAGTGTCAACTCCACCACGTTCCAACTCGGCGGCCTGATCGGTCCCGCCCTCGCCGGCTGGCTGCTCACCGCGGTGGGGGCAGGGTGGGCATTCGCCGGCAACGCCGCCGCCTGTTGTTCAACGGTGGCCATGCTCCTGATCCTGCGGAAGGACCAATTGTTCGTCAGCGCCCCTGCCCCCAAGAGCAAGGGCATGCTCCGGGAGGGACTCCGCTACGCCCTCAGCAAGCCCACCATCTACTGGCCGTGGCTGATGGCCGGATTCATCGCGGTGTTTGCGATGAGCCTGCCGGTAGTGCTGGCTGCTTTCGCCGATCACGTCTTCGACGTCGGCGCCGGCGGCTACGGGCTGCTGAATGCCCTCGTGGCTCTCGGCGCGTTAGCGGGAGCGGTGGCGTCCACCCGGCGCCGCCAGTTGAGGCTCCGCTCCGTGGTGTTCTGCGCCGGTATGTACGGAGTCATGCTGTGCCTTGCGGCCCTGGCGCCGTCGATGCCGATGTTTGGAGCGGTGATGGTGCTGTCCGGATTCTGGTGCCTGATGTTCCTGACGGGTTCCAACCAGCTGGTCCAGGTGAGCTCGAACCTGCGTATTCGTGGCCGGGTCATGAGTCTGTACATCATGGTGCTGATCGGCGGCCAGGCGATCGGCGGGCCGATGCTCGGTTGGCTCTCGGAGCACGCCAGCCCGCACGTGGCCTTGCTGGTTGCCGGGGGAGTCCCGGCGCTCGCTGCCCTGACCGTCGCCGTCGTCCTGGCCCGGAAAGGCTCGCTGCTGCTCAGGGTGGATTTGAAGGACCGGCGCCACCCCGTGAGCATTGTTACCAAGGCGACGGCAACCTGAAGCGGGACTTGACCTACACCGCCAGGTGCGGGTAAACCTCTTGCCGTTTTTGGAACTCGAGTACATCCTTGTTGCGGACAACGCCGTCACGGATCTCGATAGCCCGGGTAATAGTGTCGTTTATGGCCCACGCGTTCGGGCCATCGATGACTGTTTCCAGGAACGGGAGCAATGCCTGGCTGATCTCCCAGGTGGAGGAGTTCCAGAGATAGGACGGGCTGTGGTCAACCGCGTAGTAATTGATGTGGTCACCGACGGTGAACATGGGATCTGCGAACGTCGTGGACCTCGCCCAGCTGAAACCCATTCCCTCGTCACAGGAGACGTCCACGATCAGGCTTCCCGGCTTGAAGGCAGCAAGATCATCCGTCTGCAAATAAGTCAGGGGATTATTCGGATCCTGCAGCGTGCAGTTGACTACGATGTCGCTCTCGGCCAGGAACGGCGCAAGCGGTACCCGGCCCCGCTCGGTGATGACCTGGCTCAGGAAGGGCGCTTCGTCGTCGTGATCAAACTGGACGATATTAACCGAATGAATGGGGGCGCCGACGGCGGCGACCCCGCGGTTGGTCAGCACCTGGACATCGTGGACACCGTGGGCGTTGAGTGCGGTGACGGCGCCTCGGGCTGTGGCGCCGAAACCGATCACCACAGCGCTGAGTCGGCGTCCGTAGTCCCCGGTTGAACCAGTCAGTGCCAGGGCGTGCAGTACCGAGCAGTACCCGGCGAGCTCGTTGTTCTTGTGAAAGACATGCAGGCCGAAACCGCCGTCACTGGCCCAGTGGTTCATGGCCTCGAAGGCGATAAGCGTCAGCTTCTTATCGATTGCCAGTTGAGTGATGGAGCGGTCCTGGACGCAGTGCGGCCAGCCCCAAAGGATTTGGCCGTCCTTTAGCTCAGCCAAATCCTCCGGTTGCGGCTTGGGTAGGAGTACGACGTCGGCCTCCGCCAGCAATTCCTTCCGGCTCACCATTCTGCCCACCAGGGCTGAGAGTTGCTTGTCCGAGACGCCGAAGCGTTCGCCGTAGCCCTGCTCAAGGATGATGTGCTGGCGGATTTCTGGCGCTATGCGCTCAAAATGCAGCGGGTGGATGGGGAGCCGGCGCTCGGCAGGCTTGCGGGTGGAGGCCAGGACTCCCAGAGTCAGTTTGTTCTCGGGGCGGGTCGCTTTTTCAGCCATAAATGCTCCTGTAGCGGAACCGAAGAGGTTCCTGACCTCTGACCCTACACGCCCGTACCTAAATGACCCGGCGGTGGTTGTTGCGTCTTTCCCGCTCCACGCGTGGAGCGGCTGACGGGAATCGAACCCGCGTATCAAGCTTGGGAAGCTAGCGCTCTACCATTGAGCTACAGCCGCATCGCCCCGTTTCAGGGGCAGAACATAGCTTAGCGCAGAAGTGGCAGCTGGCCGCCCAAGCGGAGGGGCGGGCTGGCCGTGTCCGGTCACCGGAGCGTCATCCAATAACTCTTCAATAACGTACCGGGTTTGGGCTAGGTAGGGGCGGGGGAGCGCGGGCTAACCTGTTCCGGGTAGCTGCAGAGCCGGGGGGTGCAGCTGCTGGCCGGTAGACGTCAACCAGGAAAGATCCCGATGGCATTCGCAGAGCATGAGGTCCTCATTCAGCGCGATGCCATGGCCGTCTACCTGTACTTGCTTGATGCCACGAACCTTCCGCTGTGGCGTGACGGGGTCCGCAGCGTCAAACTGATCAAAGGTTCTGCCGGAACCAAGGGCGCCGTGTACAGGAAAATGGTGGCAGGACGTTCCGGACTGAGCATTCCGGCCGATCTGGAGATCACGGAGGCAAGGCCAGGCGCCGAGATCCAGTTCCGGGTCACCTCCGGCCTGGGCCGACGCCTGGGCGGTTACTACCTCAGCTCCGAACCTTCGGGGACCCGCGTCCGCTTTGCCCTCGAAGTCTGGCCGGAGGGCCGCCTGGGCTTCCTGCACAGGCTCGGGTTCCTGAGCAGGATGGCCCAGCGGAACCTCAGCTCCGAGGTAGCCCAACTGGACCGCCTGGAGGACGTCATGGAACTCCAGCCGGCCATCTAGGCTCCTACTGTGCCAGCCGCTGGCCCGCCCACGGGCCGGGAATGTTCGACGGCGACGCAAGGCTTCCGGCGGTCAGGTCCCAGTACTGCACCACGTCAGACGCCCGGCGCAGCGCCACTCCGGTGGAGTTAAGCGCGGTGACGTCCCGCAGCGGCCGAACGCCCGTGACGTCGCCCCAGCCCGTGGCAACGGTAACCCTGGCCTCGGCGCGAAGGGCGGTGGTGCCCCAGCCGCGGTGGAGCTGGACTGACCCGTCCGTCCGTACCGCCAGAATGTCCTGGAATCCGTCGGCGTCGTAATCCACCATGGACAGCTTCCGGGCGGTGCCGATGTTGCCGATCGTTGCACGGGCGGAAAGGTCTCCCAGGCCGGTATTGGGATACAGGTACAGGTTTCCGGCGCCGTCAAGGGCCAGAAGCTGGGGGAGCCTGTTGTTGGCGCACCACCCGCCCACTGCGAGGGTCAAGGGCTGCCATCCGCTGCTTCCAAGCGTCGCCGGCACGTGGAATCCCCCGGCAGCAACCCCCCGGTGCAGGGTCAGCTTGCCGTCATTCCATTGCGTCAGGACGTCGTACGCGCCGTCGCGGTCCCAGTCAGTGGTGAAGACTTCCTTGGCACCTGCGAAGCCTGACCCGATCACCTTGCTCCCGGCATAAGTGCGTGCACCGGTGGATGCCCGCGAGAGCAACTGCCCTGCGGAGTCGATGGTCACCAGGTCGCCTGGCCCCTTGATGGCTGCGGCAGAAAGGTCCAAAGTGGGCGGCATGTGCTTGCCGGAAGCATCACACATGCTTGCTGCCGGTAGCGGGAACGCGCCGCCCGACCCTGCTCCGCCCGGGGAGTTAAGTGTGCCGGCCGGCAGCGTGGTGTAGCCAAAGAAGTTCACGACGCCCCAGATGGTGTACTGACTGTTGGTATACGAGATTCCGGCGCCCATGACGTTGAAACGCGGATCAATCAGCATGGCGTTGTGGCCGGGAGAACCCTTCCACCACTCCACCAGTTGTGCAGCGTCCCGGTCGGTGCGGATGGCAATGACCTCGCCGGCACCGTTGTTGGGACTCATGGCCCGGGGGTCAGTCCAAAAATTGGCTCGGTGTTCGATGACTTCCCGTGAGGCAATGCTGTTGGACCATTCCTGGGCCAGCCCTGCCACCGTGGGGTGATACTTCACCGGATTCAGGCCCTTGGACGCCCGGTATTCATTGATTCTGTTGAACACTGTGAGAACAGCGGCGGCGTTGCTGTCCTGAACCAGGGCCTCCGGCGCGGGCAGGGCAGCAGCAGACTCGGGGGCTGCAAGGCGCTGGGGCGAGGGGGCCGATTCCCCGTCCGGCCCCCAGAGCGGGGGAATCGACGGAACCTCGGGGGCGTGTGCTTCTTCTGCCGGGGCGGCCGGCGTTGGTGCAGGCGGGGCCACTGCCTCTGCCGCGGGAATCGCGGCTGCTGGGTCCGTGACGGCGCCCGCTGCTGCAGCAGATGATACCGGTGTTGCAGCGGGTGACGCCGGTGATGCCGGACGTATATCCGGTTCCACGGCGGGGTTGAGCCCGGACGCAACTGTGCTGTCGCCTGAGGAGGCACCGCCGTCGTCGTTCACACTGGCCGGGCCCAGGGTGACGCTGCGCGGGCTTGCCGCGCTCGCCGCCTGGCTCACAGCGACCGGCAAGGGGGCTGTACCAGCGGACGAGGAAACCAGCGCCAATGCGCAGAGCACGCCAATATAAGTGGGCGCGACCAATCTATTCACAACATCCCCAGCTCTGTTGGGCCATCCGGGAGACCATCCGGCGCCTGAATCACTGAGGCAACACTAGCCCCACCAGGCCACAGGAACAACGAAAGAATGTGGCTGTGGATAACCGATACGGTAATTTGGGACGGTGCTCATCTCTGACCGCGATATTCGTGCCGAAATAGACTCCCAGCGGATCGTCCTGGAACCGTACGATCCTGCGATGGTCCAGCCCTCGTCGGTGGATGTCCGGATCGACAAGTTCTTCCGTCTGTTCGACAACCACAAGTACGCGCACATCGATCCGGCGGAGGAGCAGCCGGAGCTCACACGCCTGGTGGAAGTGGAGCAGGACGAGCCCTTTATCCTGCACCCGGGCGAGTTCGTCCTCGGGTCCACCTATGAGACCGTCACACTCCCGGACGACATTGCCGCACGGCTGGAAGGCAAGTCTTCCCTCGGCCGCCTGGGGCTGCTGACGCACTCCACCGCGGGCTTCATCGATCCCGGCTTCTCAGGCCATGTCACCCTGGAACTCTCGAACATGGCAACGCTGCCGATCAAGCTGTGGCCAGGCATGAAGATCGGCCAGCTGTGCTTCTTCCGGCTCACGTCGGCGGCCGCGTACCCCTACGGGCAGGGCGAGTACGGCAACCGCTACCAGGGCCAGCGGGGGCCGACCGCCAGCCGCAGCCACCTGAACTTCCACCGCACATCGATTTAGGCTTTTGCCGCAACCGCTGTTTAGGCTTTCGCGGCCATTCCCGCGGGCGGCAGGACGGACTTCACCAGGGGTTCCACATAGCGTGCGGCGAGCGGACCCACAACGGCCATGATCAGCACATAGGCAGTGGCCAGAGCGGCAAGTTCGTCAGTAATCGCCCCTGAGGCCAGGGCCAACCCGGCGATGACGATGGAGAATTCGCCGCGGGCTATTAGGGTGGCTCCAGCACGAAACCGGCCGGGACGTGCAATTCCAACACGCTTTGCGGCCCAGATCCCGGTAGCCATCTTGGTGACTGCGGTAACCAGGGCGAGTACCAGCGCCCAGCCGAGCACCGGAGGAATGGACGAGGGATCCGTGTTGAGCCCGAACGCCACAAAGAAGATGGCGGCAAACAAGTCCCGCAATGGTTCCAGGATGCGGGTGGCGTTGTGGGCGGTGGCACCGGAGATGGCGATGCCGAGCATAAAGGCCCCCACCGCCGCGGATACCTGCATGGCCGAAGCCAGGCCTGCCACCAGCAAAGCGGCACCCAGGACGTTCAGCAGGAACACCTCGGAGTTCTCGCTGTGCACGGCCTTGGAGACCCGGTGGCCGTGGCGCAACGCCACCATAAGAACCAGGCTCACCACTGCCAGCGCGACACCCACGGTGGTCAGTCCGCCCAGGAAGCTCACGCCGGCCAGCACCGCAGTGAGGATGGGCAGGTAAACGGCCATCGCCAGGTCTTCAAAAACAAGGATGGACAGCACCACGGGGGTTTCGCGGTTGCCCAGCCGGCCCAGGTCCGTGATGACCTTCGCCGCGATGCCCGACGAGGAGATGTAGGTGACCCCGCCCATCACCATCGCACCCACCCCGCCCCATCCCAGCAGCAGCGCAAGGCCAGCGCCGGGGAGGAAGTTCAGGATGAGGTCCAGTACGCCGGCCTGCCAGGAGCGGCGCAGCCCAGTAAAAAGCTCGGCGGCGGTATATTCCAGTCCGAGCATAAGCAGCAGCAGGATAACGCCGATTTCCCCGGAGAGGTGTGCAAACTCGTGCATACCTTCGAGCTTGACGATCCCGCCGGCCCCGAAGGCGAGCCCGCCTAAGAGATACAGCGGGATGGGCGACATTCCGATCCGTCCGGCCAGCCTTGCCAAGAGGCCAAGGCAGAACACAACGGCCCCCAGTTCGATGAGGGTCAGGGCCAGCGGGTCCATTGCGTTTATCCGTTACGCAGGATATCGGCCGCCGAGTCGAGGCCTTCCTGGGTGCCGACAGCCACCAGCAGATCGCCAGTGTGAAGGACGACGTCGGGTCCCGGCGAGGGGAGTACTTCGCCTTCGCGCATGATGGCCACAATCGAAACGCCGCAGCGGGTGCGGATGCAGGCCTTCCCCATGGGCTGGTTCTGGAACGGGGAGTCGGGTGCGATCGAGAATTGCCGGGTGACGATGCCGGGAACATTTTTATGTTCTTCGGTCAGCTTCATGGCCAAGTGCTGTCCGCCCAGGAGGTTTCCGAGGGTTGCAGCTTCGTCACCGGTTAAGGGGATTGAGGCCTGGCAGGTATCGGGATCATCCCAAGTGGACACGATGAGTTCCGTCTGGCCTTCCCGCAGCTCCACGACGCCGATACGGCGGCCGGATGCTGTCATAAAATCCTTCCGCCGGCCGAGGCCTGGAAGGTCCGTCTCATCCACGTTCATGGCTTAAGCCTAGTCTGCCTCCGCCCACTTGGGGCGGGCCCTGAGGATTCCCGCAGGACCAGCCGCATCGCGGCGGGGCCGGGCTCTTGGGGAGCCGGGGCATCAGGATCGAGGGCTGCGAGCAGCTGGTGCATGGTGCTGCTTCCCTGGGCCTCCAGGTCCATCTGCACGGTGGTCAGCGAGGGCACCAGGAAGGCGGACTCCGGGTGGTCGTCCCACCCCACCACGCTGACGTCCGCCGGCACGCTAAGGCCAAGGTCGTGAATCGCGCGCAGGGCGCCGATGGCCAGTTGGTCGTTGGCGGCGAAGATGGCGGTGATGGAGGTGTCGGCCATCAGGCCTCTGGCTGCCGTGTAACCGGAAGCGGAGCTCCAGTCAGCGTCGGCCACGCCGCCGTCCTCGATGCCTGCCTGGCTGATGGCCTGCCGGTAAACGGCCAGGCGGTTGCGCGCAGCAGGCCACTCCTGTGGACCGGCGATGTGCGCAATCCGCCGGTGCCCCAGGCCGGCGAGGTGCGCCACGATGGCCTGAGCCGCGGAGCCGTCAGCGATCCGGCCCTGGCCGCGCATCTTGTCGTCGTACTCCCCGGCGACCACCACGGGGATGCGTTCCTGCGCCTGCAGGAGGTCGCTGCTCGAAATCGGTACGAAGGACAGGGCGCCGGCGAAGTGGCCGCCGTCGAGGATTCTGCGAAGCCCCGCTGTCCGCTCCGGCCCCGTTCCTTCAACGGCTACGACGTCGAGCTGGTAGCCGGCAGCGTGGGCGGTGGCGGCGGCACCGTTGAGCATCCGGGACGGGAAGTATGGCGAGGCGCCGGGCACCAGGGCCAGGAGCCGGTACGTGGCCTTGGTCCGCAGCGAACGCGCAGTGAGGTTGGGCGAGTACCTCAGCTCCGCCATGGCCTGCTCCACCTTCTCGGCGGTGGCCGCCCTCAGCTTGGAGCGGTCCGCCATGTACCGGGAGACCGTTTGGTGCGAGACACCGGCGAGCCGGGCCACCTCATAGATGGTGGCGGCGCGTGCGGGTTGCCGGGATCCGGCGGGGGTTTGCGTCACAGCCTGGAATCATCCCACGTGGTCAGGCGCCCGCACATTCCGTAGCCTTCACCCCTCCGCTGCCGGGCCCGGAACACTGCAGCTCCCGCCATGGAGGCGGGCGAGCCGTCCTCCAGATCCTGCAGGGCCTGTCCGGTTGCGGCCGCCTGGCTGCGGACACTTGCCGCCCAGATTTCCTTCCAACGCTCCACCTTTGGGCGGACCAGCGCCGCCGCGAGGCGATGGAACTCTGCAAGGGCCTCCGGTCCGCTGCGAAGGACCGATTGATGCAGCTCGGCGTATCCTTCCAGGGCCAGGTCCCGCCGCCGGCGTGCAGCAGCAGCAACTGATTGGTCCGAACCGGAGGGAAGGGCGGCGTACTCCGCATAAAGGTCCGGGTCCTGCAGGATGTGCTGTGGGAAGGTCAGCACGGAATCCCCCGCTTCGGGCAGGCCCGCGTTGGACATGATCACGTTGAGTGTGAGCCCATCCGTATTGACCAGGCGGTGCACTGTGCCCGGACTGAACCACAAGAGCGATCCGGCGGCGAGGTCGTGTTCCGCGGTGCCGTCCATCGCGATGGTGTGGACCTGGCCGGCGCCGGCGGTTACGAGGTAGGCCTCCGTGGAAACGGTATGCAGGTGCGGTGAGCCGCCGCAACGACCGTCGGCAGCCTCCCAGTCGTAGACGCGCAGGCCGGTCACGGCAGTGCCCCCGGGAAACCCTGAGGCCTGGGGCATTGTGCCGAGTGGGCCCTTCATCGTCCTGCCCGGGACGCAGCCCCACCCGCCAGGACACCGCGGGCGGCAGTGGCCAGTGCTTCAGCCCGGGCGGCGTCCGATTCGCCGTCCGCGATGACAACCCCGTACCGGTAGCGCAAGGTGGAACCTGCCTCGAACAAGACTTCCTGGCTGAAGAACGGCGCCGGACCCATGCAGGCGAAGGGCTCGGAGCGGGCAAACCACTCGGGCTGGGGGCGGTCGCTGTGGGGGTCGTCCACCATTACAACGGTAGAGAAGCGGCAGGTTTCATCGTGCTGGCCCACGAAGGAAAGCCAAGGCGCACGCCGGCCGCGCAGCTCTTCACCGGCCGCCCCGCCGGGTCCAATGATCGCTCCGCCGGCAAAGGACCGCGGTCCGCGCCAGAACAGGCCGCCGTACCCGGCGTTGTCCCGACCCTCGGTGGTGGGCGAGCCGATGTGGATGTCCGCCCCGGAGACGTTGGTCATGGCTGAGTCGAAGACCAGGGTGTAGCTGGCGTCCTCGCCCGGCACTACCTGGAAGGACCGCTCCTCCTCAACCACGAGGGACCCCGACTGCGTGATCCACTGCAGCGAATGGGTGAAACTGAACGTGCCGGCGTCGTCCGCTGCCTGGCGGACCCCGCCGTGCCGCATGGCACCGTTGTTGGGCAGCCATTGGTAATCGTGTCCGCGGCGGTAGCTGGGACCGCCCCAGAAGTTGTCCGGCCCCAGGTGCGGCAGCGACCAGGCGATCCCCTTGTGCCAGACGTGGTCATGCGGGCGGTATGCGCTCACGAGGTCGCCCGTCCGGGTCCGGACCGGATGGAAGTAGGGACGGGGCGATTCCACTTGGGGATCGTCGGCGGCGTAGGTGTACGTCAGGACGGGCACGCCGTCGAGGGAGACCGCGACGGCGGCGCCGTCGTCAGACCAGCTGAAGGGGCTGCGGGTCCCGGTGGCGGAGGAGGTGGGGGCGGCGGTGCTCATGCGTTGCTCTTTTCGAGTTTCCAGGGTTCGAGCCGGCCGTCGGCGCGCTCGAAAAACGGGTTTCCTTCACTGATCTCGCCGCGGCGGACGGTTTTGCCGGTGATGGCGGAGGCGTAGATTGCGGCGGCAAGCTCCATCGTGGGGTAGGCCTCCGCGAGGGTTACTGGCGGGACGGCGCCCGAGCTGATGGCTTCGACGATGTGCGCGTACTGGGCGGGATGCCCGCTGGGTGTGACGGCGGAGCTGTCGGCCCAAAGGTCAGCCAGGTGCTCCTGGCCCGGGGCCGGGGTGAAACGCCAGTGGGAGTCGTCGTAGCCGTAGAGGTGCTCAAGTTCCACGGTGGCGTTTTCGTAGTCAAACCGGAGTTGGGACGTTTCCCGCGGCGAAATGACCGAGTTGATCACGGTGCTCAGGGCGCCGGACTCGAAACGCACGAGTGCGGTGGAGACGTCCTCGGTTTCCGTGCGGCGCGCCAACCTCCCGGCGAAGGCGCTGACTTCCTGCCACGGGCCCCAGAGGTGGAGGAGCATGTCGAACTGGTGGATGCCGTGGCCCATGGTGGGGCCGCCGCCTTCCACGTCCCACAGGCCGCGCCACGGAACATCGAAATACTCCTGGTTGCGGAACCAGAGGGTGTTGCAGAAGCCGGTGAGTGCACTGCCCAGGACTCCGGACTCCTGCAGGGCCGCCAGCTTCCGGGCGCCGCTGCCGAAGCGGTGCTGGAAGACGCAACTGACGTGTTTGCCCGATGCGCACTCCGCCTCCTGCAGTTCCCGCATCTGCCGCAGTGAGAGTGCGGGAGGTTTTTCCAGTACCACGTTCAGGCCAAGGGAGAGCGCCTCGAGGGCAAGGGAAGCGTGCGACGACGGCGGCGTGCACACAGCGACGACGTCCAGGCCCGCCTCTGCGGCGGCGGCCAGGCTTGGCGCCGTACAGGCGAAGCCCGTCTTCGCCGCAAACGCTGCCGCGCGGTCTGCATCGATATCCACGGCCACGGCGAGTTCTGCGCCCGCGAGTTCGAGGGCTTCTGCATGTGCGTGGGCTATGCCGCCCGTACCGATGATTCCTGCGCGCGGGCGGTGTGGGGCCTGCTCCATAAGTGGTGCTCCTCGTTCGTCTTTGAAAGGATTCAATATTCTGATCACTAATATTATGTGATCGATAACAGGAGAGGTCAACAGCTGCTGACAGAAAATACTGCGGGAAAGTCAGGCTGCGGGAACCACCGCGAGGGGGGCCTTATCCGGTGACTTCACCGGCAGCAGTACCAGGAGCCCGGCCAGGAGCACCACCATGATTCCCAGGATGCCCCAGCGCTGGGCCTCGCCCGGCGCCACCAGCGGGGTGGCCAGGGTGATGCAAAGGGTGAAGAGCACCGGCGCCAGGAAACTGACGGCCCTGCCCGTGGTGGCATAGAGCCCAAAGAGTTCGCCCGATTCACCGTGCGGGGCAAGGCGGGCCAGGTATGCCCGGGACGAGGACTGGGCAGGCCCCACAAAAAGGCAGAGGAACAGCCCGAAGACCCAGAACGTGGTGCTGCCGGGCCATGCCATGCCGAAGAAGACGTAATTGCCGTTGCCCAGGACCAGGATGATGGTGCCGGCGATCAGCAGGCCCACCAGGGCCCCGATGATCACTGCCTTAGGCCCGATTTTGTCGTCAAGGAAACCGCCGATGATAGCGCCCACGGCAGCCACCACATTCCCGAAGATCGCGAAGAAGATGACCTGGGACAGTTCGAAGCCGAAGGTGCCTGCGGCGATGATTCCGCCGAACGTGAAGACAGCTGCAAGGCCGTCGCGGAAGACCGCGCTCGCCAGCAGGAAGTAGATGGTGTGCGGACTAGTGGCGTAGATTGCCTTGATCCGGCGGATCAGCAGCCCGTAGCTGGCCACGATTCCCAGCCTGCGGGCCTGCGGGGCCTTGGGCAGTTCGGGGACGGCGAACAGCACTGGCAGGGCGAAGACGAAGAACCACAGGGCGGAGAAGACCGCCACGAGCCGGATGTTCAGGCTGTCCTCCGTGGATGCCCCGAACCACTCGAAGCTGGGCTGGACGAACAGCTGCAGGACGATCAGCAGCGCGACGATGCCGCCCAGGTATCCCGCACCCCAGCCCAGCCCGCTGACCTTCCCGATGTTCCGCGGGGTTGAGACCTGGGCCAGCATGGCGTTGTAGTTCACGCCTGCGAACTCGAAAAACACGTTGCCCAGGGCGATCAGGGACACCCCGAGCAGGAGGAACTCGGGCCGGGGAAACACAAAGAAGCACAGCGCAGTAAGGATGGCGACGGCGGCTGTGTTGATTCCCAGCCACAGCTTGCGGCGTCCCCCGGCGTCCGAACGTTGCCCGGTGACCGGAGCCAGCAGCGCAATGGCGATGCCGGCAACGGCCAGCGCCCCGCCCAGAACCGCCGATGCCTGGTCTTCCCCGCCGAAGGCGTTGGAGGTGAGGTACACGGTGAACACGAACGTGGTCATCACGGCGTTGAAGGCTGCCGATCCCCAGTCCCAGGACGCCCAGGCGAGGACCCTGCCCTTGCTGGTGGCCTGATTCCCGGATTCAAGTTCCGAGGACGGCTGCGTGGTCCCGGGAGCGCTGGCGCTGTTCATACGATGCATCGTATCCGCCCGTGGCGAACAGGCGGCGGACCCGAATCACGTGACGGCGGGGAATGTGGCCGGAGGATACAACACGTACGGGGGAAGCGGCAGCAGAGCCTTGATAAACTGGGCCTTCCCGAACCTTACGAATGACCGCCTGCTCTAACTTTTGACAATCGAATCCCTGACGTTGCGGAGAAAACAGTGATCACAGTCCTTGCCGTGCACTTTACGGTGGCTGTGGTGGCTCCGTTGCTCTTCAGGGCCTGGGGCCGCAACGCTTTCTACGCACTCGCGGCTGTTCCCGCTGCCTCCTTCTTCTGGCTGCTGTTCCAGCACGGCCCCATCTATTCGGAGCTCGGGGCGGTGGCCGAAGTGGTCCCCTGGATTCCGGGCCTCCAGCTTGAGTTCGCCTTCCGCATGGATGCCCTGGCGTGGGTCATGTCCCTGCTGGTGCTGGGCGTCGGCTCGCTGGTCCTCGTCTACTGCGCACGGTACTTCAAGCGGAAGGACCAGGACCTCGGCGCCTTCGGAGCCCAGCTCCTGGCTTTCGCAGGGGCCATGTTCGGCCTGGTGGTGGCGGACGATCTCCTGCTGCTGTTCATTTTCTGGGAACTCACCACCATCCTGTCCTACCTCCTGATCGGGTTTGCCCGGACCAGGCTGGCGGCACGGCGGTCGGCACTCCAGGCTTTGATGGTCACCACCGCCGGCGGCCTGGCCATGCTGGTGGGCCTGATCATGCTTGGCTATGCGGCAGGCACCTACCGTATCTCGGACATCCTCCAGCAGGCGCCGGCACTCATGGCCGGACCTTTGGGCGCCATGGTGAGCGCCGCCGTCGTACTTATTCTGGCCGGCGCCATCACCAAATCGGCGCTGGTCCCGTTCCATTTCTGGCTCCCGGGTGCCATGGCGGCCCCCACCCCGGTCAGCGCCTACCTGCACGCCGCAGCGATGGTCAAAGCAGGCATTTACCTCGTTGCGCGGCTGGCCCCGGGCTTCTCCGAGACGTCTTTCTGGCAGCCGGTGGTGCTGGGCCTCGGCCTGGCGACCATGCTCGTGGGCGGGTACCGCGCGCTGCGGCAGACCGACATCAAGCTCATTCTCGCTTACGGTACGGTGAGCCAGCTGGGCTTCCTCACCATGGTGGTGGGGCTTGGCACACCGGACGCAGCCCTCGCCGGACTCGCAATGCTGTTGGCCCACGGCCTGTTCAAGGCCACGCTGTTCCTGGTGGTGGGCATCATCGACCACCAGTCCGGCACCCGCGATGTCCGAAAGCTGTCAGGGGTCTTTCGGTCCTCGCGCGCCCTGGGACTCGTGGCCGGAATCGGCGCTGCCTCCATGGCAGGCGTACCCTTCCTGGGCGGCTTCGTGGCCAAGGAATCGGTGCTGGAGGCTTTTGTCCACCACGCAAATGACCCCGCCGCAGGCCCCTGGGGGATGGTTGTTCTGGCCGGGCTGGTCCTGGGATCCGTCCTTACCTTCGCGTACAGCGCACGGTTTATGTGGGGCGCGTTTGCCGTAAAACCGGGAGTGGAGCGCACACCCTTCAAGGCCATCAGCCCCTCGTTCCTGGCCGCACCGGCCATCCTCAGCCTCCTCACCATTGCCTACGGCCTCTGGCCGGTCCCCGTGGACGCCTGGATCCAGCCGTACGCCGCCCTGTTTGCGTCTTCCGCTCCCGACGCCGGCACGCCCGCTGAGCAGGCAGGCCATCTCGCGCTGTGGCATGGCTTCACGCCCGCGCTTGGCCTCACGGCCGTTACCTTCGCGCTTGGTGTGGCTATGTATTTGGGCCGCAACGCCGTTTCGAGGGCCCAGTCCCTGGTGCCGGCATGGGTGGACGCGGACAAGGCCTACCAGTACACGGTTGGCGGACTGGATGATGTGGCGGTGTGGGTCACCGGACGTACACAGCGCGGTTCGCTGTACTACTACCTGGCCGTTATCCTCAGCGTCGCCTTTGTGCTGCCGCTAGCGGCCATCCTGCTGGCGGGCAAGCCACTGCCGGACGGCATCTACCTTGTAGATCCCGGTTCCCCGCTCCAGCTCGTGGTGGGCGTGGGCATTGTGATCGGTGCCCTGGCCGCAGTCAAGGCCAACAAGCGGTTCCTGGCGGTCCTGATGGTTTCCGTCACCGGCTACGGAATCGCCCTGATGTTTGCCCTCCAGGGCGCTCCGGACCTGGCACTGACCCAGATGCTCGTGGAAACCATCGTCCTGGTGGCCTTCGTCCTGGCGCTGCGCAGCCTGCCGCCTGAACTCCGTGACCGCACCGGCGGCAAATACCGCGTGGTGCGGGTCATCATCGGCCTGTGCTTCGGCGTCACCATGGTTTTCGCCGCGATCTACGCCATGGGCGCGCGGACTGCGATCCCCGTCTCGCTGGAGTTTCCGCGCCTCGCCTACGAGGGCGGCGGGGGATTGAACATCGTCAACGTGACCCTGGTGGACATCCGGGCGTGGGACACCTTCGGCGAAATTACCGTCCTTGCCCTTGCCGCCACAGGTGTCGCAAGCCTTATCTTCATCCGTGGCCGCGGCGACCGGATCAGGAACTCCGCCACCGTTGCAGCGGGCACCGTGGGCCGCTACCGTGCGGTCAACCCGAGCACACGGGACGCCGCCGCGCTCGCGGTCAGCCGGAAGTTTGCTGCGGCAGCAAGGGACGCTTGGATCGTGGCAGGGCGGACCCTGGCGCCGGAACGCCGCTCGATCATCTTCGAAGTGGTTACCCGGCTGATTTTCCACTCCATGATCATCTTCTCGCTGTACCTCCTGCTGGCCGGCCATAACCTTCCGGGCGGAGGGTTTGCAGGCGGCCTCACCGCAGGCCTTGCCCTGACCATCCGCTACCTCGCGGGCGGGCGCTTCGAACTCAGCGAGGCCACGCCCGTGAGCGCGGGCGCCCTCCTGGGCGTCGGGCTGGCGGTCGCTGCAACCTCCGGTGTGGCGCCGCTCCTGCTGGGCGGCCAAGTGTTCCAGACAGCCATCATCGAACTCTGGCTGCCGGTGTTCGGTGACATCAAGTTCGTCACCTCCACCATCTTCGATATCGGCGTGTACATCGTGGTGGTGGGCCTGGTGCTGGACGTTCTGCGGAGCCTAGGCGCCGAAATTGATGAGCACCTTGAAGAGCGGTCCGCCGCTCCCGCCGGGAGTGACGCCGATGACGAGCCGGAAAGCCTGTCCTCCGAAACCACCGCAAAGGGCCAAGCATGAGCGTAAACCTGACCCTCCTGATTGTGATGGGTGCCCTGTACGCCTGCGGAATCTACCTGGTCCTGGAACGCAGCCTCACGCGGGTGCTCCTGGGATTGATGCTCCTGGCAAATGCCACCAACCTGCTGATCCTGGCCACCGGCGGATACTCCGGGCTCGCCCCGCTGTATTCAAAGGACATCGCGGCGCAGGACTACAACGATCCGTTGCCCCAGGCGCTGATCCTGACGTCCATCGTGATTTCTTTTGCGGTCACGGCCTTTATGCTCGGCATCATCTACCGCACCTGGGTACTGGCCCGCCAGGATGAAATCCAGGATGACGTGGAAGACCTCCGCGTGGCGGTAACGCCAAGCTTTGACGCCGAGGATGACGCCGAAATTCCAGCGGAAACGTCTGAATTCCCGGTGGCGACGGTCGTCGCCGGCGGCCGCGAAATGCCCGCCGAGCGGGCAGCCGCAGAAGAAAAACCCGGCTCCAACAACGTGGCCCGTGGCCCGGAAGGAGGCGGATAGTGAACATCGCAAGCTTTGCCCCGCTCGCCGTCGTACTTCCCATCCTGGGCGCCGCCCTGACCTTCCTGCTGATCCGGCACTCCCGGGCCCAGCGCGCGGTAAGCATCGCGCTGCTGTCCCTCACGCTCCTGCTCGAATGCTTCCTGTTGGCCTCGGTGTGGGACGGCGGGACGGCGGCCGTGACCATCGGAGGCTGGCTGCCGCCCTGGGGCATTGTGATGGTGGTGGACCAGTTCTCCTCCCTGATGCTGGTGGTCTCCTCGGCAGTGAGCCTCGCCGTGCTGGTGTACGCCACCGGGCAGGGCATGGCCGACGGCGACCAGGACGCCCCGGTCTCGATCTTCCACCCCACATACCTGATCCTGGTGGCGGGCGTTTCCAACGCCTTCCTCTCCGGTGACCTCTTCAACCTCTACGTGGGCTTCGAGATCCTGCTGACGGCAAGCTATGTCCTGATGACCCTCGGCGGAACCGGGCCGAGGATCCGGGCGGGCGTCACCTACGTGGTGGTCTCGGTGGTGTCGTCCGTTCTGTTCCTGATCTCCATCGCCATGATTTACGGGGCCACCGGGACCGTCAACATGGCCGATCTCGCGATCAAGCTCGGCGAGCTGGACCAGGGCACCAAAACCCTCCTGCACGTGATGCTGCTGGTGGCGTTCGGCATCAAGGCCGCTGTCTTCCCGCTGTCCTTCTGGCTGCCGGACTCCTACCCCACGGCTCCCGCGCCGGTCACCGCCGTGTTCGCGGGCCTGCTCACCAAGGTGGGTGTCTACGCCATGGTGCGCACCGAGACCCTCCTCTTTCCGGGGGACACGCTCAACACACCCCTGATGGTGGCCGCGCTGCTGACCATGGTGGTGGGAATCCTTGGCGCCCTGGCGCAGAACGACATCAAGCGTCTGCTCTCGTTCACGCTGGTCAGCCACATCGGCTACATGGTGTTCGGCCTGGCAATGTCCTCCACCGCAGGGCTGGGGGCAGCGGTGTTCTACGTGGCCCACCACATCACCATCCAGACCAGCCTCTTCCTGGTGACCGGCCTGATCGAACGCCGTGGCGGCAGCTCGTCAGTGGACCGCCTGGGCGGCCTCGCCAAACTTTCCCCGCTGCTGGCCTTGCTGTTCTTCGTTCCCGCCATGAACCTGGCCGGCATCCCGCCGTTCTCCGGGTTCCTGGGGAAGGTGGGACTGATGCAGGCCGGCATTGAGCTGGGCACGCCGCTGGCCTACGCCCTGGTGATCGGCGGGGTCCTCACCAGCCTCCTTACGCTGCTTGCCATCGCCAGGGTCTGGAACCGCGCCTTTTGGCGGAGCCCGGCCGACGCCGAACATCCCGATCCGGTCCTGCTTGCCCCGACTCTGGCGAGGGTGGCCGGCCCGGGCGCCAAGCGGAACACGGCAACGCTCCTGCCGCGCACCATGGTGGGTTCCACGCTGGGGCTGGTGGTTCTCGGCGTCGCGCTTACAGTCTTTGCCGGTCCGCTGTTTACGGTTTCGGACCAGGCTGCAGAGGACATGCTGGACAGGTCCTCCTATATCCAGGCCGTCCTGGGCGAGGACACCGTTGTTCCAATGGTCCTTACGTCCGGAGGAGGAAAATGAGCCGCCGGCGGATTTCCCTTCGCCAGGAGCTTCCCCTCCTGGTGTGGCTGGTCATTGTCTGGGGAGCCCTGTGGCAGGACTTCAGCCCCGGAAATCTCCTGTTCGGTGCACTGCTGGCCGTTGCCGTTGCCAGGTTGTTCTATCTCCCACCGGTGGAACTAAGCGGCCGTTTCAATGTTCTCTACGCCGTACCGTTTGCGCTCGTGTTCCTGGCCAAGGTGGTGGTTGCCAGTGCCCAGGTCCTGTACCTGGCCGTGGTGCGCGGGCCCAGGGTGAAAAACGCAGTGGTGGCCGTGACGCTGCGGAGCCACCAGGATCTGCTGGTCACGGCAACGGGGCACGTGATTTCCCTGATCCCGGGCTCCCTGGTGGTTGAGGTGGACAGGTCCACGTCAACCCTCTACCTGCATGCGCTGAACATCAGCTCCGCTGCGGACGTTGAAAAGCTGAAGAAAGAGGTGCGTTCCATCGAAGCCGGACTGATCAGGATCATGGGCACCAAGGAAGAACTCGACGCCGTCCGGCTGGAGGCAGCCGCATGATGCAGACAGTCCTGGTCCTCACGGCCGTCATTTTCTCGCTCGCCGCAGCCGGTGCCATCATCAGGATCGCCCGCGGGCCCTCGCTGCTGGACCGCGTGCTCGCAGCGGACGTCCTGCTGGCCATCCTCGGCGGCGCCCTGTGCGTGGACATGGCCGTGAACCGGCACCTGAACAACCTGATGCTGGTGGTGGCCATCTCCATTATCGGCTTCCTGGGGTCCGTGACGGTTGCCCGGTTCGTGGCCGACCGAAGGGAGGTGCCGGGTGAGTCCTGACGCTACCGGTATGGACTTCTGGATCGACCTGGTGTCCGCCGTGTTTATGGTGGTGGGTGCCGTTATGTCCCTGGGGGCCGCGATCGGCCTGCTCCGCTTCCCGGACCTCCTTAGCCGCATGCACGCCGCCACCAAGCCGCAGGTGCTGGGACTGTTCCTGCTGCTGGCGGCCATCGGTCTGCAGATGCGGACCTGGTGGGTGTGGCCCGTCCTGGTGGTGGCCTGGATCTTCCAGCTTCTGACGGTGCCGGTGTCCGCCCACATGGTTGGCCGGGCGGGTTACCGCACAAAGCACCTGCACCGCGAGCTGCTGACGTCCGATGAACTGGAGGCAGTAGTGCAAAAAGCCGCCGCCAAAACCGCCCGTGAGGACGATTCCGGCGACGGCCCTGCAAAGTAACTGCTGAACGGTCCCGTTTGGTCAGACGATGTCCTGGCTCTTCGCGAACCGGGTGATGGCCCGCTGCGTGCCGCGGTTGGCCAGGACCTGGATGATGGTGCTGACCGAGGCCGAAATCAGCGCGAACGTCAGCGCCGACTGAAGGCTCGTGGGAATGTCCTCGTCCTTGCCGGTAGGCGGCTTCCGTCCGGTGGTTTTTTCCCAGATGGTGTTAACCAGCTTGGTCCCGGCGAAACCGGCGCCGAGGCTCACACCGGTGCCGAGCAGCTTGATGAAGAAATTCATTCTTAGTACTCCTTGCGGGCGGAAAACAGGCTGTACCCAGCCTAACTGCCCTCTGCCGTTCAAGAGCACAGGCCCGCCAGCCATGCACGCCCGGCTCAGCGGCGGCGAGCAGTCCCCAGGACCAGGCAGCGGCGCTACGGGGCCTTTACCAGGCCTTCCCAAGCCACAATCCAGTGCGGCGGGAAGCCCGGGGCGTGCCGGTCCGGTCCGCCGGCCCAGCCGGCAGCCATCAGGGCGACGGCGGCCAGCAGCCCGCCGTTGCCCGGCAGATACAGGGGCAGGGAACCGGTTTGCCGGTTGTGCCCGTTCGGCAGCACGGTGTTCTTGGCGGCGTCCAGCAGCAGGGCGTCGACGGCGGCTTCCGGATCTTCCAACCGCGCCGCGGTCATGGCCATCACCGGGTAGTCCCAGCCCCAGGTGCTGTCCCAGTCCCAGTCCGTGAAGACTCCGGCTAAAGTGGCCCGCATCATTTCCGGATCGATGAGGTCGGTCAGCGGCAGGACGCCGAGGGCGCAGAGCATGGACGGGTGGTCGGCGCGGATGGTGAAAGGCTCGACATCGATCGCGGCGTAGGTGCCGTCGATGACCTTTGGCCGGACCATGCCGTCCGCCACCGCTTGCCAGTGCTCCCGCGGTTCCAGGCCAAGGCGTTCCCGCCAGGTACTGGCAATGCGCAGGGCCCATTGCCAGTAGGCGAGTTCGAAGGTGGGGTTGGTGACAGCGCCCCTCATTGCCTCGTAGCTTTCCTGCGCCGGGACCAGGGGCGGGCCCAGTTCGAACCCCCGTGCCGTGGGGTGCGCGAAGCTGGCCATAAACTCCGCTGTTTCAAACACAATCCCTGCGAACTCCTCGAGCAGCTCCCTTGACGGCTCGGCCCGGTAAGCCAGTTCAGCAAGGTGAATCGGGTGCGGCTGCTGCCAGATCAGGAAGGTGCCGATGGTGCTTGGGCTCTCCCGCCCGTCCGGCCCCACCTGCTTGGGCCAGCGGACGCCGTCGAACCCTTGGCTTTTGGCTGTTTGACGCCCCCGTTCCAGGACGGAGCCGTACCAGCGCAGCGCCGGGAGCAGGAGCGGGGTGCGGTTCCAGTGCGCGAAGTGGGCTGCGTGCCACCAGTGCATTTCAAGGTGGAAGCGGCCGCGCCAGGAGTTGCACACGAGCCCGGTCTCCTGCGGTGGCAGGGAACCCGAGCAGTTGATGGCCGTGAGGTACTGGGAGAGAACTATCCTGCGTTCCAGTTCCGCTGCCCGGGGATCGTCAGTGCCACCGAGTTCGACGGCGCCTCCTGACTTCCAGAAGTCCGGCCAGCAGGCCCGGGATGCCTCCACCACGGCGGTGCCTGGCAGGGCGGTGGCCGGCGTGCCGGTTCCGGACCCGCCCTTGCCGATTCCAGCGCTGCCACGAAGCAGGCAGTCACCTTGACCGGTGCTGATGAAATGGACTGCGACGTCCAGGACGTCGTGTCCGCCTACGGCCCGCAGCACAAGCTCGTGCGGGCCCGTGGAACTGAGTTCCACCCCGGCCCCTGTGACCGCCACCTGGTAGCCGGATGAGTCCAGCTCCCGGTGTATCAGCCAGCGCCGGCAAATGCGGTTTCCGGGCAACTCTTCGAGCGAGGTGGTGTGGGCTTCAGGGTGGGACCAGTCGGCGGCGTCATGCCAGGCATTCGAGCCGTAGGGGAAAGCAAAGGAGATGCCCAGGCCCTGGCGGAGCGCGGAGGACTCCACACGGATCCCCAGTTCGTCCCGGTCCGGATGGCACGCCGTCGTCACGCTCACCGGATGGCCACGGAGGGTGAAGCTGCTGGTGACCGTGCCGGTCCAGAGGTCGAGTGCTTGGCAGGGGGTTGAAATGTCTTCAACATCCAAAGGGCCTGCATTGCTGCCGGAAAGGGTGAATCCGATCCTGCCCAGGTCGAGGCGGTGCGGGTTGGCTCGCAGCCAGGCCTCCGAAGGGGACGTCCGGGTTTCCTCTCCGTCCACCATGCCGCTTGCCATGTCCACGTACGGCACCGGTCCCCGCGGCGAGTCGTAGAGGATGCTGGAATCCTCCAGCCGGTAGTTCCCGTCCGGCGGAACGCAGTGCCAGCCCCACTGGGACTGCGTGCCCAGCAGCGTGCCCGGTGGCAGTTCGCTTCGGGCGCCCACCGGGTACGCCGCGGGGAAGGTTTGCAGGCCGGTGAGGTCCACGGTGAAGCAGAACTCCCCGTTTCCTACTGAGACGGGACTGCGCGGATCAAGGCTTTGTTGCTCCACGTTGTGACGGCGGACCAGCGACTTCCGGTCGATGGCGCTGTGCAGGCTGTGCAAGACGCGCGCCCTCCTGCTGAGAAAGCGTTTTCAGGATGTCGTCCATCCTTCTTGACCAGCCCCGGGCTGTCAACAGCGGGACTTACATTGATCCTCGGCACCGGCCTTGTCAGTCCGCCGGCGGTTCCGTCCTGAACTTGATCATTTTGTGCGTGCCGTCGCAGTAGGGCTTGATGGCCGATGCGCCGCAGCGGCACAGCGCCACGGTCTGGCGCTGCCGGGGGACCGGGTCCCCGGAGGGCGTCACGATTTCAAAGTCGCCCCGGACAATCAGCGGCCCGTCGGGGCACACCACGATTGAGCTTTCGGCGGGTTCCTGGTTCATGGCTGCTCCTGGTGGGGTTTGCGGGCGGAAGTCTGTGGGTGCTGTTGGTGCATGGCGCCCAGCATTCCGGAGTGCCGGCGCTGGAGTTCGGCTTCGGAGTGGGCTGCAGTCTTCAGCTGGGTCCCGGCGTAGGGGACACCCCCGCCCAAGCGGTAGGCAAGGGCGATCCAAATGCAGACCGCCCGCTCCAGGACCCACAGCGGTGCGCACCACACTGCGCGGAAGGGGAAGACCGTTGTCCCGTTGTGCCGCCGCCGCCCGATTCCGGCAATGATGACCGGTGCCGCCGCCAGTGCCAGGAAGGCTCTACCGCGGTGCCTCGAGGGAAGGCAGGCTGCTGCGGCAATCACCGGAAGCAGGGAAAGTTCCGCGGCGAGGCGGAGTGGCTGGGCGAAGTCGTCGTATGCCTGGCGCGTGCGCTGCTTGAGGAAGTGGCGCGGCCCGGGCGGCTTCCGGGCCACAAACAGGTCCGGCAGGATCTTCTCCCGGCCGCCGGCAGCCTTGACGGTCCTGATCAGCTCGAGGTTTTCGAAGAGGACCGGCTCGTAGCCGCCGGTAACCAGCAACGCGCTCCGGCGCACGGCCAGCGTGCCCGGAAAGTCTGCGGACCAGGCCCGGTTGATCAGGGTCCTGGACGTGTCCCACCAAGCGTGCCACGGCAGGGGGTCGAAGTAGTTCTGCGGCCGCACAACCTCCGCCGACTCAAGGTGATTGACGACGGCGGCGAGCGATTCGCGCGTGTAGCGCACGTCGTCGTCGGCTATTACCAGCAGCTCCGCCCCGGCCGCCCGGACGCCGGTCATCACACCGGCCACCTTGCCGTTGCCGCCGTTGCCGCCCTGCTCCGGACGGATGTGGCGGATGGCAGGCGGGAAGGCGGCCCGATGCCGCTCGAACAGCTCCGGAGCGGAGCCGTCCACCACGGTCACGGGTATCCACCCGGAGAGGCGCCCGAGGTAGGCAGCCAGGTCCGGAAGGTCCGAATCCCCGGTCCAGCGCAGCGGCAGGATGTATTCGGCAGACTGCTTGATGGCTGTTGTGCTCACGCTGCTGCCGGCACTGCCGCCCTCAGCGAAGTCTCGCCGTTTTCCCAGCAGGCTAAAAGGTGTGTCGAAAGCCGGCCATCGATCGCCATGACAGCCGTCGCCCCGAAAAGAACGTCCCCCAGCAGTTCGGGTTCCGCTTCTACGAGACCTCCGGCGAGGTCGCGGCCGGCGATCTGCTCGTGGACCGCGTCGGCTTCCACGTGCTCGTCGAAGTAATGGGTCACCTCGGCGTCGAAGCCGTGCCGGCGGAAACCGTTGCCGTACAGGCGGTTGGGCTGTGAGGAGGTCATCTCGTAGATGGCAAGGTGTCCGGTGATGGCGCCGCGGAGCCGCCGGTTGAGCCCGAACAGGGACATCATGTTCACCGCTGCAAGGGACACGGCCGGGACTGCGTCGAGGTAGGCGCCGTAGTGGTCGTCCATTCCCAGGCCCCGCATGGTGCGGGCAAAGAGCGCACTGTGCATGCGTTCCGGGCGCCCTCCGCCGTACTCGTCGGCCTGGATCTCCACCAGTGCAGCCTTCGGCCTGCCAGTGAGCCGGGGGATGGCCCAGGTGTGTGGGTCCGCTTCCTTGAGCTGGTAGACCGACTTGTGGACCAGGAACTCCTTGAGCTGCTCCAGGGTCGCCTTTTTGGACACATAGCGGGACACGCTGGGTCCGGTGTCGGCGGCGGCAAGGCCGAACAGGACGTCGGCCACGGCGTCACTGGTCAACTCTGCCGCAGGCGGCAGGTCCAGCTCCCCTGCTGCTGATTCGGCTGCTGCCCGCAGCGCTGCTTCGAATGGCCTTTCAAGCAGGTGGCGGACCTGGATGAGGCCCGGCTCCCATTCCCAGTCGTCCCCCACGCCTTCAAGGCCGGAGTAGTGAAGCTCGTAGAGGCAGAAAAGTGCCAGCTGGACGTCGTCGTCCCCGATGATGTCGGCGGCTGCCTGCAGCTGTGCCGTGACCTGCCGGCGCAGTTCCTCGACGCCTGCGGCGGCGTCGTCGGTCCCGGCGGTAACTGCCAGGGCACTGAACAGGGCGGTACTGATGGGACCTCTGGGTTCCGGGATCTTCATGATGCTCCTTTGGGCGGCAGGGGTGCTGCCGGTGCTGCGCCGTCGACGGTGGCGGCTTCGGTCAAGGCTGTGATTTCAGGTCACGTTTGCGGCTGCGCCGTGGGGTGGTGCGCGGGGAAAGCAGGATGGCGAGGATGATCATGGCAAGGCCCAGGGCAAGGTGCAGCCAGTTGTCGGCGCCGTTAAGGGGGACAAAGTTTGCGGGGGTCTCATCGCCCACCAGGAGGCCGTACAGCCACAGGACAAGGTAGATGACGCCCCCGTAGATGAGGAAGCTCCTTGCCTGTTGGTGGGTCCTCGCCAGCAGCAGTCCGGCCGCGCCGAAGGCCAGGTGCACGATGTTGTGCAGGACCGACACCTGGAAGACACCCATAAGCAGGGCTCCCGAACCGTGTCCGGCCATGCCCAGTGCTTCGTAATCACTGGTGATCCCGGGGATGAACCCCAGGACACCCACCAGCAGGAAGAGGGTACCCGTTGCAAGGGCCGCCTTTTGCAGGCCTGTCCTCGCTCCGGTGGCGCGGGTGCTGACTGTCATGACCTGTCTCCTCAAAAGCCTGGAGACAACATAGTAAGCATGATTACTAATATAAGCTAAGTAAGGCCATCCTGCTGTTGGAACCCGCGCAGCTGCCGGCCGCCCTGCCAGCCACAATTTCCGCGGCCGCTGGTGGCCTTAATCCTCCGGGGTGCTCCACACATAGGGGTTTGGATGGTGCCCGCCGCGGCGGCCGTGCTCATACCCCTGCTGCCAGGCATTCCCGACGGCGGACACCAGTTCCGCCAGCAGGGGATAGTAAGGGTGGTCCGGGCCGATGTAGATCATTTCCTCCGCGGCCTTGTCCACGGCCGCCCGCACCTGGTTGTCGGCTGCATTACCGAGCATGGCGCCCCTCCTTTGGAACTTTCCCGCCACCCGCTTTGAATGTACTCCGGGCGTTCCCGGGGGTCCATTGCGCCCGTTGAGGCCCGGCGTCAGTCCGTGCGCATGGAGCTGAGGACCTCGCGCAGGGCCTGTACCACCAGGTTGTGGTCCTGCACTTGGGGAAGCCCTGAAACAGTTACCGTGGCCACTGCCCCCACGCCAGTGACGTACACGGGGAACGAGCCGCCGTGGGCGGCATACCGGCTCTGATCGAACCAGCCTTGGTCCTCAATCCGTCCGCCGCCGAGCCGGGCGCGCAGCCCCACCAGCAGGGAGGGCGCCTCGTACCGGGCGGCGGTGCGCTGTTTGGCCCGGATCCAGTGCTCATTGTCCGGGGTGGCACCGGTCAGGGCCACATGGAACAGGACCTGCTCGCCCCTGGTGATGTCAATCGCGATGGGGAACTGGCCCTCCTTGCCCAGCTCGACGAGCAGCAGCCCCAGATTCAGTGCATCGTCCATGGAGAAGCCAGGAAACTGAAGCTCCCGGATTTCGCCCTCAATCCGGGCGATAAGCGCTTGCAGCGAACCTTCCGGCTGGGTGGCATCGGAATCCGGATCGAACTCAGTCACATGGGGGGAATTGGCAGTCATGGCCCACAATCTACCCCTCCTCCGGTGTAAACTGGACCCCGCCCACCAGGGCAAATATTTACCAACAGAAACATTCAACGACAGGGGAGCGCCGCCGTCGGGCATCACTGGCCAAGCCAGGATCCGCAGGTGGGCGCTGAGAGTGCGGACAGCCGCAGACCCTCGAACCTGATCCGGTTAGTACCGGCGCAAGGGAGTCGAGTTCTCGAAGCACCGCAGCGGCGTGCCGTTGCCGTGCTTTCCCCTCCTGTTCCTCAGGAGGAATCGCATGGCAACTACAGCAATCAAGAAGACCACCAGCAGGTCCTGGCGCGTCGTGGACATCGTGGTGGCGGCGTTGATCGCCATCGCCGGCGGCGTCATTTTCTGGGCCTGGTCCCAGGGGGCGGCCGCAGTCTCGGCGCCCATGAACGCCCTTTACCCTCCGCTCACCGGCTTATTGGCCGGCGGCTGGATGATCCCCGCGGTACTGGGCATGCTCATCATCCGCAAGCCTGGGGCCGCACTCTTCTGCGAGACCGTTGCAGCCACCGGCGAACTGCTCATGGGCTCGCAGTACGGCGCCTCCGTGCTGTTCTCCGGGTTTGTCCAGGGTTTGGGTGCCGAAATCATCTTCGCGATTTTTGTGTACCGGAAGTTCAACCTGCCGGTTTCCCTGCTCGCCGGCGCTGCTGCCGGGCTGTTCTGCGGCCTGAATGACTCCTTCGCGCCCTGGGGCTGGAACATCGCCTATTCCGGCGGGGACAAGCTTGCCTACATTATCTTCACCGCGGTCTCCGGTGCCGTCATCGCAGGCACGCTGTCCTGGCTCGCCACCCGCGGCCTGGCGAAGACCGGAGTCCTGAGCTCCTTTGCGTCGCGCAAGGCAGCTACGGAGCCAGTCCTCTCCTGATGACAGCTCCTTCCCTCCACGGCGCGTCGGTGGCGTCGCAGCCGGCTGCCGTCACCGCCCGCGGCTGGGGCTGGCGGCATGCCGGGCGGTCCAGGCCTGCTGTCCGTGCCCTTGACCTGGACATCCGGCCGGGGGAGCGCGTGCTCCTGCTGGGCCCGTCCGGGGCAGGCAAGTCGACCCTCCTCCATGCCTTGGCCGGGGTGCTGGGGGACGCTGAGGACACCGACGACGGCGGCGCGGCCGGGGATTCCGACGAGTCGGGTTCGCTGCTGATTGACGGCGCCTCCCCCCGCGGGCAGCGCGGCAGGGCCGGACTGATGCAGCAGGACCCGGAGACGCAGGTGGTCCTCTCGCGGGTAGGTGACGACGTCGCCTTCGGCGCCGAGAACCTCGCCGTGCCCCGCGCCGATATCTGGGCCCGCGTGCATGAGGCCCTGGACGACGTCGGGCTCTCCCACCTGCCGCTGGACCACCCGACGTCGGCCCTGTCCGGCGGGCAGAAACAGCGGCTGGCGCTCGCGGGCATCCTTGCCATGCGGCCGGGGCTGCTCCTCCTCGATGAGCCGACGGCCAACCTGGATCCCGCCGGGGTGGTGGAGGTGCGTGACGCCGTTGGCCGTTGCCTCGACAAAACCGGGGCAACACTGGTGGTGGTGGAACACCGCGTGTCTGTCTGGAAGGACCTGGTGGACCGGATCGTGGTGCTGCAGCCGGGCTCTTCGACGGATCCTGCCGTGCTGCTGGATGGGCGGCCGGACCAGGTTCTCAGGGAAGCCCGGAGCATGCTTATCGTGGCCGGGGTCTGGGTGCCTGGCCACGTGCCGGCTACGCGTCTCCGTGCGGCGGATCCTGCTCCCGGCAACGGGGACCTTCTGCTTGCCGCCGAGGAACTGGCCATATCGCGGGAACGTGCCCGCCGCAAGGGTCTCCGCAAACTGGCGCCCGTGCCGGTGCAACAGGGGATTTCCGCGCAGGTCCGGGCAGGGCAGGCCCTGGCCATCACCGGGCCCAACGGCGCAGGGAAATCCACGTTTGCACTGACCCTCGCAGGGCTGCTGCGGCCCGTCGACGGCAAGGTTTCCGCCACCCTGGCGCTTAGTCGCGGTGCGGGAATTGACCCGTTTAAATGGAAGGCGGAGCAGCTGATCGAGCGGGTGGGCACGGTGTTCCAGGAACCCGAGCACCAGTTCGTCACCGGGAACGTGCTCGACGAACTGCGCTTTGGCCCGCGGCATCTCGGGCACGGCGAGGAACGGGTGGATGAACTGCTGGAGCGGCTCCGGCTCACCGAACTCGTTGACGCAAATCCGTATACGCTCTCGGGCGGTGAAAAGAGGCGGCTCTCGGTGGCCACAGTCCTGGCCGCGCATCCCCAGGTCCTGGTCCTGGATGAACCCACCTTCGGGCAGGACGCCAACACCTGGGCGGAGCTGGCATCGTTCCTGTCCGAACTCCTGGACGCCGGCACCGCCGTGGTGTCCGTGACGCATGACGCCGAATTCACGGCCGCGCTGGGCGGAACGGAACTGCGCATGGCGGCAGCGGCGGTGGCGCCGTGAGGCAGGAGCTGAACATCCGCGGCAACCACGCCCTGCTGACCCGCGCCAACCCGCTGAGTAAGTTCGCGGCCGTCTTCCTGATCACGGCCGTGCTGGCCCTGTCCATCGACTGGGTGTCAGCCTCCGTGGCGCTGGCCTTTGAGTTCCTGCTGTTCCCGTTGGCGGGGCTCACCCTGACGCTGCTGTGGCAGCGGGGGTGGCCGCTGATCCTTGCCGCGGCCGTCGGCGGCTGGAGCACCTCCATCCTGGCGGCGGACAGCGGAAAGACGCTGATCGACGTCGGCATCTGGACCATGAGCGAAGGCTCGCTGGAACTTGGGGTCGGGTTCATGCTTCGTGGCCTGGCAATTGCGCTCCCGGCGGTGCTGCTGATGAGCTGTACCGATCCCACTGACCTTGCCGATGCGCTGGCGCAAAAGGCGCGCCTTCCGCACCGGTTTGTGCTGGGGACCTTGGCCGCCATGCGCCTGGTGGGGCTGATGGCGGAGGAGTGGCAGACCATTGGGATGGCCCGCCGTGCCCGCGGCGTTGGTTCCCGCGGCAGTGCCCTGCAGCGGCTGAAGGCAACGCTGGGCCAGAGCTTCGGGCTCCTGGTTCAAGCCATCCGGCGGGCCTCAAGACTGGCCGTCACCATGGAGGCGCGTGGTTTCGGCGGCGGAAGGCGGACATGGGCGCGGGAATCCACCTACAGCGGAATGGACCTATGGGTTCTTGGTGGTGGCGTGCTGATGGCGGGTGCAGCCTTTGCTGCGGCAATCTGGGCAGGGACGTGGAACATGGTGTGGCTGGGGAGCTGACTGACGGACGCAGGAGCTCAGTCGCAGGAGTGGTTGTAGTCGAATTTTCTGGAAACGAACTGGGTCAGAGCCACTTCACCGCCGTCGGTCAGTGGCGGGTCCGAGCACTTGGCTTTGGCCCCGGCGACGGAGCGCGCCCCGGCCAGCCAGCTTGGCAGCGAATAGAGGTTGCTTGAGTTGCTGACGGTACCCACGATCCGGCCCCATTGGAGACCGGTTGAATAGAGCCCGACTCCCTTAACGTCGATGCTGTGGAAGAAGTCCGTCATGCCCTCCAGTACCGTGCGGTTCGCATCCTTGTCTGTGGTGGACCAGCTGTTCTCGGTTTCCACGTCCAGCCACCAGAAATAGTCCGAGGGGTTGGTGATCCCGCGGATGTAGGCGTCGTCATAGGCCTTGGCGTAGCCGTACATGTAAGCGCAGGCTTTCCCGTAGTCGTTCTCCTCGCAGGAGCCGTAGGGGTTATGGACGGCCGATAGTATGGGGTATTCGTTGCTGGTGGGCCACCACGAGCCGCTGCTTCCAGGGTTGGCGGTATTGACGTAAAGGGACACCTTCGGCTGGGGCGTAATGCCGGATAAGGTTTCCGCCCATTCGAGCTGTTCCCTCAGGCAAGGGTTGGTGTTGTTGGCCAACCCGTTGTTGACGCCGACAATGGCAAAAGCCGGCTCCGCGGGAAGGGGCTTTTCACACTGGGGCCAGGAGACATCGTTGCCCAGCGTGGACTGCTGGCCTTCACCCGGCGAGGGCGCCGCGGACGCGGGCCCGGCAGGGAGCAGGAGCAGGACAGCGAACAGCAGGGCGGCCAGCCTAGCCGTTACCCGGGCGTCTTGAGTTCTGCGCACTGTCACCTCCGTCGTCGTCGAAAGTAAGAGGGTCTATCCAGTTTCCTCCGGTTCGGCAGGCACGGTCAACAATGCTGGCAGCTCGCTGCTATCGCATGTAGTGGGTAAACGCTCTCAGGATAGCGTTACACGGACCACAATGACTATTGTATAGCTCATTTGTGATATATTTGTGGCATGACGCAGGAAACCACCGAACACGTTGCCGCCATGCTCAGGGATGCCCGGGGCGAGAAGGGCTGGACCCAGGGCCAGCTGGCCGCCGAGCTCGGGACCAGCCAGAGTGCCATCGCCCGGATGGAGCAGGGCAAGCAGAACCTGAGCCTGAAAATGATCCAGCGCCTTGAGACGATCTTCGGCCGGAGCATCGTCAACGTGGGAAAACCCCAGATGACGCACCTTCGGGTGGAGGGCGGCCGCACGCTCTCCGGCTCCGTGGACGTTAACAGCAGCAAGAATGCCGGCGTCGCGCTGCTGTGCGCAAGCCTCATCAACCGGGGGACCACCATTCTTCGGCGTCTTGCGCGCATCGAGGAAGTGAACCGCATCGTTGAGGTGCTCAGCAGCATCGGGGTCGAGTGCACCTGGCTCAACGATTCCGACCTCCAGCTCCGCAGGCCTGCCGTCCTTGACCTGGAGGCAATGGACGTTGAAGCCGCCCGCCGCACGCGCAGCGTCATTATGCTGCTGGGGCCGTTGCTGGACGAGTCTTCGCAGTACCGCCTCCCGTATGCGGGTGGCTGCGACCTGGGCACGCGCACTGTTGAGCCGCATATGCAGGCCCTGCGCCAGTTCGGACTCACAGTGGAAGCAACTGCCGGTTTTTATGCAGTACAGGCCCCTTCTGCTGATACGCGCGACCGTTCCTTCGTGCTTACGGAGCGCGGCGACACTGTCACCGAGAACGCCATCATGGCAGCGGCGCACCGTGAGGGGACAACGGTGATCCGCAACGCCAGCCCGAACTACATGGTGCAGGACCTCTGCTTCTACCTGCAGATGCTGGGTGTGACCATCGACGGCGTCGGCACCACCACCTTGAAGATCACTGGGCGTCCCATGATTGATGCTGAGATTGAGTACTTCCCGTCCGAGGACCCCATCGAGGCCATGAGCCTCATTACCGCCGGCATTGTGACCAACTCCGAGGTGACCATCCGCCGGGTGCCCATCGAGTTCATGGAAATCGAGCTGGCCACGTTGGGGCAGATGGGCCAGCAACTGGAGATATCGGGCGAGTACACGGCCCGCAACGGCCGGACCCGGCTGGTGGACGTGACCACCAAGCCTTCGGAGCTGCACGCACCGGAGGACAAGATCCACCCGATGCCTTTCCCGGGCCTGAACATCGACAACCTGCCCTTCTTCGCCGTTATTGCCGCCAACGCCAGCGGGCAGACCATGATTCACGACTGGGTTTATGAAAACCGGGCCATTTACCTTACGGAGCTGAACCGGCTGGGTGCACAGGTTCAGCTGCTGGACCCCCACCGGATCTACGTCAACGGCCCCACCAAGTGGCGCGCTGCAGAGGTCGGCTGTCCGCCGGCCCTGCGCCCGGCAGCATGCCTGCTGCTGGCCATGCTGGCCGCCAGGGGAGTCTCCGAACTCCGGAACATTTACGTCATCGAACGCGGATATGAGGAACTCGCCGAGCGGTTGAACGCTATCGGCGCCAAAGTGGAGTATTTCCAGGACTGAACATTCACGCTTCGTCATGAAGCCATGGGGGCCTTCAAAAGGGGCCCGCCTGCCGCAGAATGTGAGTATGCGAACATTCGGCGTTGAGGAAGAACTCCGGATCGTTGATCCGGAGAGCGGGGAGCCGCTTGCCCTTGCTGATGCTCTCCTGTCGGGCCGGCGGTTGGCTGCCGATGACGCTCCGGATGACCCTCGGGATCTCGAAACGGAAGACAAAACCGTTTACGACGACGACGAGATGGGCTTGAGTGCCGAACTCAAGCTGGAGCAGATTGAGACGCAGACGCGGCCATGCCTGGAGTACGGTGTGCTGCTGGACCAGATCCGGGCCGGCCGGGCGCTTGCCGACAAGGCTGCCAGGAAGAATAATGCCCGGGTGGCCGCGTTGGCCACCTCGCCCCTTGGGCTGGCCAGCCACACCACTCCTGATCCGCGCTATGCCAGGATGTTGGAGCGTTTTGGCCTGACTGCCCAGGAGCAGCTGACCTGCGGTTTCCACGTCCATACCTATATCGAGTCCCAGGACGAGGGCGTGGCTGTACTGGACCGAATCCGCGACAAGCTTGCGGTCCTCACGGCCCTGAGTGCGAACTCGCCGTTCTGGAACGGTCTTCAGACCGGCTTTGAAAGCTACCGTACCCAGGCGTGGAACCGCTGGCCGACGGCGGGTCCCGCCGGTATTTACGGAACTTATTCTGCCTATCGCCGGGTGGTTACCCGGCTTTTGGACAGCGGGGTGATGCTGGACGAAGGGATGATCTACTTCGACGCCCGACTGTCCCGGAACCACCCCACTGTGGAGGTCCGCGTTGCCGACGTCTGCCTCCGCGCCGAGGATGCGGCCCTCATTGCCGTTCTCGTCCGGGCGCTTGTGGAAACAGCGGGCCGTGAGTGGCGTGAGGGCGTCGATCCCGCGCCGGTGCCCACCGTACTTTTGCGGATGGCTTCCTGGCAGGCGAGCAGCCAAGGGCTCAGCGGGGAGCTTTTGGACTTCGGTTCCTTCCGGCCGGCCCATGCTGCCGACGTAGTGCGTTCCCTGGTGGACTATCTCGCCCCGGTACTGCAGGAGCAGGGCGAGCTTGCCCTGGCCCGGCAAGGGGTAGAGGACGTTATTGCCCGTGGAACAGGGGCAGCTGAACAGCGCCGCGTCCGGGACAAGGCGTTGGCCGCTTATGCGCCTGAGGACTTGGGCTTTGGTGCAGTGGTCAAGCATGCAATAGACGTGACTATGCGCGGCTCCTTGGATTTCTCGAACGTCGATGAGGTCCCGGATTTGTTGCGGGTCCGCCAGCCCTGATATCTCCGGAGGTGTCTGGGAAGGACTGACGCAACTCATGTCAGCGGACGGAAAGCGACCCGCTCGGGATCCCTTTCTTCGGATGCAGTCCATAGTTCCGCAATCCAACCCGGCCAGTGTGGTGGTTCCCAGTGGTGGTGTTCGGCTTTGTAGTGACGGCCGGTGGGGGAGGTCGATTCTGGGGGTTGGTTCTTGGTTGCCGGGGTTGGTGTGGACGCAGCGCCAGCCAAACTCTAAATCTGCTTCAGTGCCTGTTCGAGGTCGCCAATCAGGTCATCCACGTCCTCCAAGCCAACCGAAAGCCGCACGACGCCGTCGCTCAGGCCAATGGCTGCGCGTCCCTCCGGACCCATGGCACGGTGCGTGGTGGTGGCGGGGTGGGTGATCAGGGACTTTGAGTCGCCAAGGTTATTGGAGATGTCAATGATGCGCAGGCCGTCCAAAAGCGCGAAGGCCGCTTCCTTGCCCGAGCGGCCACCCGTCGTCGCGAGTTCCAGGGTGAGAACGGTGCCGCCGGCACTCATCTGCTTGGCGGCGAGTTCATACTGCGGGTGCGACTTCAGCAGCGGGTACTTTACCCAACTCACGGCAGGCTGCTGCTCCAGCCATTCGGCCAGCTGAAGGGCTGAAGCCGAAGAGTGGTTGACGCGGAGGGCCATCGTCTCAAGGCCTTTGGTGAGCACCCAGGCGTTGAAGGGGGACAACGACGGGCCGGTGTGGCGCATGAGCTGCTTGACCGGCCCGTCAATAAATTCCTTGGTGCCGAGGATGGCGCCGCCCAGCACCCTGCCCTGGCCGTCGATGTGTTTGGTCCCGGAGTAAACAATCACGTCCGCGCCGAACCTTCCGCACCGCTGCAGCAGGGGAGTGGCAAAGACATTGTCGACCACCACCGTGGCACCTGCCGCGTGCGCGAGTTCGCTGACTGCGGCGATGTCCACAATCTCCTGCATCGGGTTGGACGGCGACTCAAAGAAGACGGCGGTGGTGGGCTGGGACAGGGCATCGCGCCACTGCTCCAGGTCCGGACCGTCCACAAACACTGTCTCCACACCCCAGCGCGGCAGGATTTCGTTCAGGATCACAAAGCAGGAACCGAACAGCGAGCGGGCGGCAACCACGCGGTCGCCGGCGGCCAGCAGGGCACCCAGGGCGGTGAAGACGGCGGACATGCCGGACGCCGTCGCGAAGCACGCCTCGGTGCCCTCGAGGAGGCGGAGCCGCTCCTGGAAGGTAGCCACGGAGGGGTTGCCGTAGCGGGAGTACACAAAGCGCTCGTCCTCGCCCGTGAAAGCGCGCTCTGCCGCAGCTGCGGATTCATACACGAACCCTGAGTTCAGGAACACCGCCTCGCTGGTTTCCTGGAAGTTGGTGCGGTCCAGTCCACCACGGACGGACTGGGTGTCGGGGCTCCAGCCGGCGGCGTCTTCGTTAAAGGTCACTTAGTTCTTTCCGAGATTGGTGGGCAGGCCGCGGTTCTTCCAGCCGTTGACGGTGCGTTCGCCGTACCGGTCAGGTTCGCCCTCGAAGCCCTCCAGCACGTTGTAGGAGGTGAAGCCGGCCTGGGTGGCAGCAATGGCGGCCGCGATGGAACGCTGCCCCGAGCGGCACAGGAATACCAGTTCGGCCGAAGCGTCCTCCGGCGCCTGCTGCGTCAGGTGGGTAATGAAGTCCGGATTGGGGATGCCGCCGGGAAACGTCCACTGGATGAACAGCGGATCGTTGTCGGTGGCCTTTGTGTCCGGGATACCGATGTGGGCCCATTCGCCTTCGGTGCGAACATCCACCAGGATGGCGCCCTGCTCCAGCTTGTCCCATGCCTCCTGGGGCGTCAGGTCTCCTGCGTAGGTCATGCGTGGCCCTCGCCGTCGAACTCAAGGTCTTCGCCCGCGGATTCGAGGTCATCCACGGCGGTGGCCACCGCCGCATCGGCGGAAGCGATGGCTGCCGGAAGAACCAGGGCTTGCGCAACAATCACCTTGCCGCCGTTGGACGTCGCGGCAGGGCTGCCGTGAAGCACATAGCCCTCGGCCAGGGCGGTCGAAACCCGTTCACAGAAAGACCTGTCATCCGGCCCGGTAACGAGCCGGTAGGAAAGTTTTTCTTCAAGGGCAGGTGCGTCAGACACGACGGATCTCCTTCTTTCACGCTTGCAACACGATTCGGTCGATATGCCGAGTATTCACCTGAGGCACCCCGCCGCAAAAGGAGGGTTGCCGACCGGCCAGTCAGGGCTTGGCGCCGGTACTCATTACTCCCCAAAAAAGTAACACTTGGCGCGCGGCACCGCATCGCCGCCGTCGTCATGTTCCGTAACTGAGCTGGGCGGCCGCCCAGCTGTTGGAGCAAAGGAAAGGCGTGAAGGGCTGCCCGCTTGGGAGCCCTTCACGCCTCTCTTCTGATGTCGGTTACACGATGCCGGGGCAGCTTGCCAGGATGTAATCGGCGGCGGCCGGACCCTTCATCCGCAGGCCGTTATGGCTCGGGCTGATCCTGTGTTTCATCCCTGCCCAAAAGGCGGCTTCCATTCCGGGTGCCTGCTGGTTGATGAAGCACCAGCTGGTATACAGGCCGTAAAGGCGGTCACCGCTGAGGCTGTGGTCGGACGCTTGGTCGAGGTGGGTGGCTTCCTGGAGAAAAAGGTCGAACTGCGAATGTGCCATGACGGCGTCCCTTCGCTAAGTGCGTGTGTACCGCCGTTCGGCTACAGCAGCGAAATCCTCTATGCCCTGCACGGGGCCATGGAGTGGTGATCGAGACCTTGGGAATCGATGGTGTGGGGCGGTGTCGACCCCCTTACTACAATGTAGACGTTACCCGTAGACTACGTATACAGCAAGCGTTTGGAGATACCTTCCCGAGACGCTTGCCGCCGGCTCCAGAACGGAAAAGTCATGCCCTCCCCGAAAACCTCCGGCCCTGCCAAGGGCCGCGCCCCAAAGGAGCGGCTCAACCGTGATCTGGTGCTCAACAAGGCATTGGAACTGGTGGACGCGGAAGGCCTTGACGCGCTGACCATGCGCCGGCTGGGGCAAGAGCTGGACCGGGATCCGATGAGCCTTTACCGCTACGCAGAGAACCGGGCGGCGTTGCTCGATGGCGTTTCGGAGCTCGTTCTCAACGAACTGCCCATCCACCCGGAGGACCCCGACTGGAAAGCCCAGCTTCGGCACATCGCGCATAACCTTCGGCGGCTCGCGCTCGAACATCCCAACGTGGTGCCGCTGCTGGTGACGAGACCGCTCTCCACTCCGCTCGGTCTGCGCCCGCTGGGCACCCTGCGCCCGCTGGAGCAGATTCTCGCCCTGCTGATTGGCGCCGGATTCAGCCCTGCCGACGCCCTCCACGTCTATAGGGCCTACTACGGGTTCCTCTATGGCCACATTCTGAACGAGCTGCAGGAGTTCGTGGTGGACCCCGAAGAGAATGAAGTGCTGCTTCGGCTAGGGCTGCACCGGCTGCCGTTAAAAGAGTTTCCCCATCTCCGTGCGTTGGCTCCGGCGCTCGCCGAATATGACGGCGAGGCTGAGCTGGACCAGGGCATCACCATCCTGCTTTCCGGCCTCGAAGCGCAGCTGACCGCGGAGCCAAAAGCTCCCCCCGCTTAGCGGCGGGAAGTACGGCAGCTACTCGAAGGAAGCGCGGCGGCGGTTAGTACTGCGGCAGTGGAAACCGCTACGCGATGCTGGCAAACAGCTCGCTCAGCTCCGCGGTCAGCTCTTTCTGCACCGCCGGGGTGCCCACGTCTTTGCCATCGATGCTGTTCACCGGAGCAAGCAGGCGCACGCTCGAAATGAGCCAGACAGCGTCGGCGTCCAAAAGGTCCTGGGGCTCCAACGGACCGTACCCCAGTTCCCAGCCGGCCGCTTTGGCTGCGGCGAACAAGGCACCCTGGGAGGTGCCCGCGAGGATACCGCTGTCCAGCTGCGGTGTGATGAGGCGCTTGACGGACGTACCGTCGTCGGCCGTTTCCACGTGGGCCATCAGCACAGTCGACGTGGGGCCCTCCAGGACGCGGCCGTCGGAGGAGATGAAGATGACGTCGTCGGCACCCTGCTTGTGGGCATGCCGCAACGCCGCCATGTTGACCGCGTAGGAGAGCGTCTTGGCGCCGAGCAGCAGCCACGGGGCGCGCTCGGCAATGTCGCTGTCGTAGCCCCGGTCGAGGAGAATGACGTCGATGCCGGCCTCGCGCTGGCGGCGCCCGGCCGCCCCGACAGGGGAAACCTGTACCCAGGAGGTGGGGGCTGAGGCGCCTTCGGCTCCGCGGGTCACCACGAGCTTGACCACCAGTTCATCGTCGGACCCGGAAGCAGGCTGATGCTGGGCGCGGTGTTCGGACAGGGCAGTGGCGATGGCGCGGCGCCATACATCCTCGCTGGGAATGGCGAGGTCCAGTGCCTCGGCGGAACCCGCCAGGCGGTCCAGGTGGGCCTGGATTTTCCGCACTTTGCCGTCCACTGCGAGCATGGTTTCAAAGACCCCGTCACCCCTGGTGGCGCCCTGGTCCGTCACCAGCAACTGCGGCTTGGACGCATCGGCAAGCCGCCCATCCGGGAAAGCCGGGTCGAGGAACACGAGAACAACAGGAGCTGGAGAGGTCATGGCTCCAGCTTAGTGCGGCACCCGCGGATAAGCTGGGCAGAGTGCCCCGGCCGGAACCGTCCGCCGGGAGCCCATCCTCCGGGGGTTAATCACGTGTTGTGGCCATTTTCGCTTGCCGGTTCCGCGCCGACTTGGACCGTGGTGCTGCTGGCCGTCGCCGACCTGGTGATCCGGGTGCTGGCCTTGGGCATCATCCCGGGCAACCGCCGGCCCACCACGGCGATGGCCTGGCTGCTGGGCATCTTCTTTGTCCCGTTCCTGGGCATCATCCTTTTCCTGCTGTTCGGCAACTTCAAGCTGTCCAGCCGTCGCCGCGAGCATCAGCAGCAGGTCAACGAGCGGGTGCGCGCCGGGATCTCGTCGCTTGCGGACGTGGAGAGCGACTACCCGGGCCCTGAATGGGTGCGGTCCGCCGCGGAATTGAACCGGCGGCTGGGCTCGCTGCCCATGGTGGATGGCAATTCCGTGGACCTTATCCCCGGCTACCCGGATTCAATCCTGCACATGACGCAGGCCGTGCGGAATGCGAAGAAGTTCGTTAACGCCGAGTTCTACATCATGAGCACGGACCACATCACCAACGACCTGCTGACGGCCCTGGAGGAAGCGGCCGAGCGCGGCGTGGAAGTCCGGGTGTTGTTCGACCACATCGGCACCCTGCGGGTCAAGGGCTACAACAGGCTCCTGAAGCGGCTCAGGGCCAGCAAAATCCAGTGGAAGCGGATGCTCCCGCTCCTGCCCATCCATGGCCAGTGGCGCCGGCCCGACCTGCGGAACCACCGCAAGATCATGGTGATCGACGGCGAAATCGCCTTCACCGGCTCGCAGAACCTGATCGAGCCTTCCTACAACAACCCGCGGCACCGCAAGGCAGGCCGGGAGTGGGTGGAGCTGATGGCCCGCCTCCACGGGCCGATCGTCACCACCCTGAATGTCGTCTTCGCCACCGACTGGCTGAGCGAAACCGACGAGTCCCTGGAACACCAGCTGCAGCTCCCGGCGAACGTGCATCCCGGAAACGTCACCGCGCAGGTGGTTCCCAGCGGCCCGGGGTTCATCACCGAAAACAACCTGCGGCTCTTCAACACCCTCATCTACTCCGCCCAGCACCGGATTTCCATCTGCAGTCCATACTTCGTTCCGGACGATTCACTGCTCTATGCCATCACCACCGCCGCCCAACGCGGAGTGGATGTGGAGCTGTTCGTTTCCGAAAAGGGTGACCAGTTCCTGGTCCACCACGCCCAGCGTTCCTACTACGAGGCCCTGCTGGAGGCCGGTGTCCGGATTTACCTGTACAAAGCTCCATTTGTGCTCCACGCCAAGCACTTCACCATCGACGACGAAGTGGCGGTCCTTGGTTCCAGCAACATGGACATGCGCTCCTTCTCGCTGAACCTTGAGGTGTCGGTGATGCTGCTGGGCGCGGACATCGTGACCAAGATGCGTGCCGTGGAAGACACTTACCGGGACATCTCGCATGAGCTCGAGCTGTCCGACTGGCTCAACCGGCCGCTGGCGGCGCGGTATGTCGATAACGTGGCGAGGCTGACGGCAACCGTCCAGTAACAGCGTGCGGGAGCTTCGTTCAGGCGTCCGGAAACTCCGCGCCGAGTGTCGAGAGGACACCGAAGGCCTTGGTCCGGATCTCCTCGTACTCCTCGTCGGCGTCCGAGTCCGCCGTGATGGCGCCCCCGACGCCGAGGGTCAGTTCCGCGGTTCCATTGCCTTCGTCGCGGATCACCAGCGTCCGGATGGCGACGGCGAGGTCTGTTGCGCCGTTCAGCGAAAAGTAGCCGACGGCGCCGGAGTACAGCCCCCGTCCGTCGCCTTCGAGCCGGTCCAGGATGGCCATGGTGCTGATCTTGGGAGCTCCGGTCATGGAGCCGGCAGGGAAGCACGCCGCCACAGCCTCCGCGCGGGATGATCCACGCCGCAGCCGGGCGTCAATGGTGCTGACCATCTGGTGGACGGTGGCGTAACTTTCAATGGCACAGAGCCTGCTCACGGTTACGGAGCCAGGGACCGCGAAATGGCTTAGGTCGTTCCGCAGCAAGTCAACGATCATGATGTTCTCGGCGCGGTCCTTCAGGGACGTTTCGAGCTCGAGCCGCAGCCGGCCGTCTTCCGCCGGATCGGAGGCGCGGCGGCGGGTTCCCTTGATGGGTTCGGCGCGCATGCCGCCGTCGGACGCGATTTTCAGGAAGCGTTCGGGCGAGGTGCTGGCCACGGTCAGGCTGCGGAACCTCAGGTAGCTGGCAAAGGGGGCGGGGTTTTTGCGGCGCAGGGCCAGGTATGTTTGCCACGGATCCAGCGCTGCGGCGGGGACCTTGGCCGTGAGTGACGTGGTCAGGCAAACTTCGTAGGTGTTTCCTTCGGCGATTTCGTGCTGTGCCGCAGCGATCTTCTCCTTGTAGGCATCGGCAGTATCACGGCTCCGGAACACCGGCGCCTTCGAAAGTACGACGCCGTTGCTGCCGCCCGCCTGGGCGGCACGACCGGAGGCTGCCTCAGTGGCTGCCCGCGCGTCCCTGAGCCACTGGTCCGAGTCGGGGACGTCCAAAGCCAGGAGCCAGGCAGTGCCCTCGGCGTGGTCCAGGACCACAGCCCTGCCGGCGAAGATCAAGGCGGCGTCCGGGGTGGGTGCAGAGAGGTCTGCTCCACCCGTCTCCCGCTTGAGTTCGTACCCAAGGCAGCCCAACCAGCCAAGGGTGAATTCGCCCGGGTAGCCCTCCGGGGTGTGGACCGCGGCGCCGCCCCATGCGGTGTCCAGCCAGCGGAAGAAAGGACCTTCCACCGTAGCTGTCGCGCAGCCTGCGCTGATCTGGCTTTCGCCGGAACAATGGGTCACCAACTGGCCGGACAGGCCGCCGTCGTCCGCCATGATGCTGAACCGGCTGCGCTCCGCCGCTGCGGACCCTGGCTGGTCCGCTCCGGTCCCGGCCCCAGTGGCCGCATTGGAAGAGTCCAGCCAGACGGCGTTGGGTGAGCTGCCGTAGAGCGTGCTGAACAGCATGGTGGCATCCGGGCGCAGCTCCAGGCGCTCCGCGATAAGGCTTAGGCCGCGGCGGGAGGACAACTCAGGGGAGAGAACAGTGGCCAGGGCGGGGAGGTACGGCAGCAGCTGCAGAGCGTCGGTGGGGGCGCTGCCGTCAGCGCGGTTCAGGATGCGTAGATCAGCATGGCGCGGGACGTCGTCGGCGCTCAGCCACTCCTCTTCCTGTGCCGCCCATTGGTCCCAGTACGGTTCGTAGGTTCCGCCATCGCGGTCCAGCGCGCGGTTCCGGCGAATCTCCTCCGGCGAGTCCGCCCAAATGACGGCACTTAGGTGGGGGCGGGCGGCGGCGGCGGCGGAGCCCACACCCTCAACAATGACGATCTCGGCGGGCAGCGTGACGCGGACGTCGCCGTCGTATCTCTTCTCCCAGTCCCAGCTGGTCCACGTGGCCGCGTCACCACGGCTCAGGGGTTCGAGGACGGCGGCGACGTAGCGGTCAACCCCGGCCATCAACCCATTCCAGCCGGGGTAGATGTCCTCGAGGTGGAACAGCGAGACCTTGTGATGGGCGCGCAGCCGTGCCGCCAGTTCGACGGCGAGCGTTGTTTTCCCTGCTCCGGAGCGACCGTCAATGGCGATGATGACGGGGGCTGGGCTCATGGGTTAGAGCGTACCTTTATCGCTGCCGGCCTTTCATCTGCGCAGGAGCTGGGCATCTTTGATGACGGCACCTTTGATGTGGTTTACGAGCCCGGGCAGCGCGGCGTGGATCTGGTGCCAGACGGCGTCGAAATCGGCTTGCCCGCCGTACCAGGGGTCCTCGATGCCCTGGTCCAGCAAGTCCTTTCCCGCCTGCCGGGGGTCAAAGCTGCGGAGCATGCGGATCTTGTTCCGGGACTCCTGGTCCGGCGCGGACTGACTCAGCCAGGCGTAATGGTCGATATCCAGCGCCAGGATCAGGTTACGTTCGCGGAACCATCCCGGCTGCCATTCCCGGGCCACATGTCTGTCGGAGAGGAGCTGCGTGACGCCTAAGCGGCGCGCGGCCCGCGGGTCTATCGGACGGCCCGCTTCGTAGCCGGTGGTACCCGCGGAGTCTACTGCGACTACGCTGTCCAGCCCCTCGCGTTCCATCGCCGCGGCGAGCATCAGCTCGGCCATAGGGGACCGGCAGATGTTTCCGGTACAGACGGCAATAACGCGGTATGGGCTCGACATTGAGTTCATTTACTAAGCATGCGTGCTAATTAGCCTCATTGGCTAGCGCTGGTTCACAAATGTTGACGACCATGTAAAGAAGCTTTGCTTCTCCGTCACATCCCGTTCACATTATTTTCCTGCCTCCTGCGCGCGCTCAATCCGTCAGTGGATCAAAGCCAGCAGGATTCCCACAGCCACGAACAGCACGCCGAACGCACGGTTAAGGATCAGCTGCCCGCGGGCACTATGGGTGAACCGCTCGAAGGACCGGGCTGCGGCCGCGAAAAAGAACCACATGACCAGGATGTCGATGGCCACGACCGTACCGGTGAGCACTGCATACTGGGCCAGGAGGGGCTGTTCCGGGCGGATGAACTGGGGCATAAAAGCGAGGAAAAAAACGATCGCCTTCGGGTTCAGCAGGTTCACCCAAAGTCCGCGCCGGAAGATGGACCAGGCGGGCTCGTTCCGGAGGCCCGCGATTTTCTCCTGCTCAAGGTCCGGCTTGCTGAGGAACTGCCTGATGCCCAGATAGACCAGGTACGCGGCGCCCGCGTAGCGGATGACGTTAAAGGCCACAGGCGAGCTGGCAACCAGCACCCCGACGCCGAGGGCCACAATCACCACATGGATCACCAGTGCTGCCTGTTGGCCGAGGATGCCCCAGATGGAGCGGCGGAAGCCGGCGTTCAGGGAATTGCTCATGGTGTTGATGGCTCCGGCACCAGGCGTGAAGCTGATCAGGGCGCCGGCACCGGCCAGGGCGAGCCAAAGGGAGAATTGCACCAGTCAAGTTTAGGGCGGTTTCACCAGAGGGTTGCCACGGGTCCGAATGCTTGCGGCATTCTCCTACGCCCGTGCGATGACCTCGCCGTTGGGGATCAGGAACCAGCCGTCGTCGGTGGATCCCCATCGGTGCCAGCCTGCCGAGATTCGCGCGAGGTCGGCAGGGTTGGCGAAGCCGTATTCCAGTGCCTGCTCGGCGAAAGCGGAGTGCAGCACGCGCTCGCCCCAGACGCGGGCCTGCCAGCGCCGCTGCTGCCCGGTGGCGTAGAGCCAATTGCTGCTGGTGGGCGCGACGTCGGTAAAGCCCGCCGACTGTGCCCAACTGACGAGCCGCCGGCCGGCGTCGGGCTCTGCACCGTTGCGCCGCGCGATCCGCTGGTAAAGCTCCATCCACTCATCAAGCTCCGGGATGGCGGGGTACCAGCTCATGCCGTGGAAGTCGGCGTCGCGGATGGCTACGATCCCGCCTGGCTTGGCGACGCGGCGCATCTCCCGCAACGCCTCCACGGGGTCGGTCAGGTGCTGCAGCACCTGGTGGGCATGGACGACGTCGAACGTTTCATCCTCGAAGTCGAGGTCGTAGATATTCCCGGCCGCGAACTCGACGTTGGCTACCCCGCGCTCAACGGCGAGCGCCTTTGCCTGGGCAATGATGTCCGGGGAGCGGTCCAGCCCGGTGACCTTCCCGGGGTTGACCAGGGCGGCGAAATCGCAGGTGATGCTGCCCGGGCCGCAGCCGACGTCGAGCACTTCTGCCCCGGGGGCGAGGTGCGGCAGGACAAAGGCCGCGGAATTCTCGGCGGTCCTGGCGGCATGGGCGCGGACCACCGACTCGTGGTGGCCGTGCGTGTAAACGTCGTCTTCGGGCTGCTGCGCACTCATAACCAAACGCTACCCCCAACTCGGTAGCTCTAAGTGTCGTTTGGGTCCGTCAAAACGATACTTGGCGCGGCCTGCTTGGGGGAACTGGGTGCGCTGGACGATTCTTCCCGCGCGGCCACCGTGGCTTCCACCATGGCCGTTATGAAACGGGTCACTGTTTCCAGTTCCTCCGGGCTGAAGTCCGCCATGGCCCTGCCCATCCGGCGCGAAAGGGGAGCGAAGATGGCGCCCCCGTCCTGGAATGCCTTGGGCGTCATCCGAAGATGGATCTGCCGGCGGTCGGAGCTATCCCGTTCGCGCACTACGTGTCCGGAGCTGTCCAGCCTGTCGATCAGGGCTGTGGTGGCGGGGGAGCTGAGGTTCAGCTCCTTCCGGAGGAGCCCCGGCGTGACCGTACCGCCGTTCGCGGCATGGCGCATGATGAAGGCCAGCGCGTTCAGGTCCGTCCGGTGCATGTCCTTGCGCCCGCCGGCTGTGTCCACGTAGCGGTTGGCCTCAAGGGTGAATTCCTGAAGGAGCCGAACCAAGGGGTGCGGCCCCTCGCCTGCCGGAGGGTCAGGGGTGGCCGGGCTCTCCTTGCCTGCCATGTCCACCTCCAAAAATCTGCTCGTTGCGGGATGACTGTCCCGGTCCCAGTCAATAACAGTGCCGCTAAATCGTACTGACGGATATTACTTCAGCCGAGCAGGCCCCCTCTTGACGGCATGAAGCAAGAAAAAGCTAGCCTGCCTCTTATCTCCATGGTGGAGATACTCTAGTATGGAACCAATCCTACTACCGGCCACCCCCGAAAGGCATCATGAACTCCCATTCCCACGCCAAGGAACGCGTCCCGTTCTGGCTGCGCTGGCTGCTCCCCGTGATTCTGGTGCTGACGTGGCTGGCCCTCGCCGGGATCGGCGGTCCCACCTTCGGGCGGTTGGAGGAGGTCTCTTCCAACGACCAGGCGTCGTTCCTGCCTGCCAGCGCCGAGGCCACTGCGGCGCAGGACTGGCAGGCAAAGTTCCGGGACTCCGATGAGGTTCCCGGCGTCATCGTCCTGGAAAGTGATGAGACCCTGACTCCTGCGCAGCTCGGCGAGGTGGCAGGCCTGCGGACGGAGCTTGAAGGCCTGGAGCTCGGCAGCGCAGTCATCGGGCCCATTCCATCCGAGGACGGCAAAGCGGTCCAGTTCATTGCTCCCATTGATTCTTCAGCCGAGGTCAAGGAGGCCGTACAGGAACTAAGGGACACCGTCGCTGAGGCGGCACCCGAAGGCATGCGCACCTTCGTCACCGGACCTGCCGGGCTCGCGGCTGACCTGACCGCAGCTTTCGCCGGCATCGATGGCATTCTTTTGCTGGTGGCGCTGGCCGCGGTGTTCGTGATCCTGCTGATTGTCTACCGCTCACTGTTGCTGCCCATCGTGGTGCTCCTGACCTCCGTCTTCGCCCTGTGCGCGGCCATCCTGCTGGTCTTTGGCATGGCCAAAGCCGGGTGGATCCAGCTCAACGGCCAAAGCCAGGGGATCCTCTCCATCCTGGTGATCGGCGCCGCCACGGACTACGCCCTGCTGTATGTGGCGAGGTTCCGGGAAGCCCTCACCCACACCACCAACCGCACCGCCGCGGCGCTGACCGCCTGGAAAGCTTCCTTCGAGCCGATCCTGGCCTCCGGGGCAACCGTGATCATTGCGCTGCTGTGCCTGCTCTTCTCCGACCTGAACTCCAACAAGGCCCTGGGTCCCGTGGCCGCTGCAGGCATCCTCTGCTCACTGTTTGCGGCCCTGACCCTGCTGCCCGCACTCATGGCCCTCCTGGGCCGCGCCGCATTCTGGCCCTTCCGTCCCCAGCTGGTAGCCGCCAGTGAGCGGGAGCCCGAGCTTGTCACGGGGCTGGAAGGCCAGAAGGGATTGTGGCGTGCCACCGGCTCGCTCGTCTCCCGGCGCCCCCGCATTGTCTGGGTTGCCTCGGTCCTGCTTTTGCTCGCCGGCTCCGCGGGTGTCCTGCAGCTCAAGGCCAACGGCGTTCCGCAGACGGACGTCATCCTCAGTGCGTCAAACGCAGTGGACGGTCAGGACGCATTGGCGCGCCATTTCGACGCTGGCAGCGGCAGCCCCGCCGTCGTGGTTGCAAACCAAGGAAAGGCGCAGGAGGTGCTGGACACCGTGAAGACGGCCGACGGCGTGGGCGAGGCTTACCTGCTGGCGCAGGGTTCGGTGCCCATCACCGGAGCCCCCGGCGCTCCCAGCGCTCCTGACGTCCGTGAAGGAAAGGTGCTGATCAACGCCACCCTCAACTTCGCCGCGGATTCGCTCGATGCGGAGGAAGCCGTGAAGGCCCTGCGGGAAGAGGTCAAGGCTGTGGATTCCGGTGCGCTGGTGGGCGGCGTGACGGCGACGGCCCTCGATACCAACACCACGGCCCAGCGCGACCTGGCGATCATCATTCCGGTTGTGCTGGTGGTCATCCTCTTTATCCTGATGCTGCTGCTCCGCTCCGTCCTCGCCCCGGTGCTGCTGGTGCTGTCGGTGGTGCTCTCCTATGCGGCGGCCATGGGTGTCTCGGCGTTTGTTTTCAACAACGTCCTGGGCTTTCCCGGGGCGGACGCCACCGTTCCGCTGTTCGGGTTTGTGTTCCTGGTGGCGCTCGGCGTGGACTACAACATCTTCCTGATGAGCCGGGTCCGCGAGGAGTCCCTGAAGCACGGCACCCGCCCCGGCATCCTTCGCGGGCTCAGCGTCACGGGCGGTGTGATTACCTCAGCCGGCGTGGTGCTGGCAGCGACGTTCGCGGCACTGGGTGTCATTCCCATCATGTTCCTGGTGCAGCTGGCGTTCATCGTCGCCTTCGGCGTGCTGCTGGATACCGTGCTGGTGCGCTCACTGCTGGTGCCCGCCCTCGCTTACGACATCGGTCCGCGGATCTGGTGGCCAGGAAAGCTGGGCCGCCCCGAGAAGGATGCGGCCGTGCAGCGCGAAGCCGGCGGGAACCTCGAGACCGATCTGGAAGGCGCCGGCCGCCGGTAGGGCCGGCATGCACGGCGCAACGAAAGCCCTGTTGACGGAAACGCCTGCTGGATAGACTGCAAATGCGCCCGCATGGACGCGGAACTCAAAGGAGAGATGCACCATGACTGAGAACCAGGAAACCTTTGCCGAGGAGCCCCGCAAGGGAAGCACTGCCCCCGGGCTGGAGGGCGAGGGCGGGCAGTACGTGGACGGTGACTACGGCGATGCCGGGACTGTAGGAGAGCCTGCCGGGAACCTTGAGGACGGCGAGTACCAGGAGGGGGACTACGGGGATGCCGGCACGGCCGGAACGGCGCACGAGGCGGACACCATCCGCGAGGGCATGACCGACGGGCAAGTCAACACCACGGCCGAGGAGCGGGGGCCCCTTCACGGAGACCGGGACACCGGGAGGTAGCACCGCAGGCAAGCAGTCCGGCGGTGGCGTTCTCCAACAGCAAAATGGAGAGCCGCCGTCGTCCGCTTTTTAAGACCGCTATTCCGCGGAAACGCAGGTCGTCCCTCCGCTGCCCCGTCCAAAGTTGAGCGCACTTCGCTCAACTTTGGATTGACATCGCAGGCGCCTTGAGTAAAGTTGAGTGCAGAACGCTCAATTGTCTGGGCGCCCGCAGTTTCCAAGGAAAGAAGGAAGCAACACATGTCACGTGCAGTAGGTATCGACCTCGGAACCACCAACTCCGTCGTCTCCGTTCTCGAAGGTGGCGAGCCCACCGTTATTGCCAACGCCGAGGGTGGCCGCACCACGCCGTCCGTCGTTGCATTCTCCAAGTCCGGCGAGGTCCTGGTCGGCGAGATCGCCAAGCGCCAGGCCGTCAACAACATCGACCGCACCATCGCTTCAGTCAAGCGCCACATGGGCACCCCCTGGACCGTCGCCATCGACGACAAGAAGTACACCGCGCAGGAAATCTCCGCCCGCACGCTCATGAAGCTGAAGAACGACGCCGAGTCCTACCTGGGTGAAAAGGTCACCGACGCTGTGATCACCGTCCCGGCGTACTTCAACGACGCCGAGCGCCAGGCCACCAAGGAAGCCGGCGAGATCGCCGGCCTGAACGTCCTCCGCATCGTCAACGAGCCCACCGCTGCCGCACTGGCCTACGGCCTGGACAAGGGCAAAGAAGACGAACTCATCCTGGTCTTCGACCTCGGCGGCGGTACCTTCGACGTTTCCCTGCTGGAAGTCGGCAAGGACGAAGACAACTTCTCCACCATCCAGGTCCGCGCCACCGCCGGTGACAACCGCCTCGGCGGCGACGACTGGGACCAGCGCGTCGTTGACTACCTGCTGAACCAGCTCAAGGTCAAGGGCATCGACCTGTCCAAGGACAAGATCGCCCTCCAGCGCCTCCGCGAAGCAGCTGAGCAGGCCAAGAAGGAACTGTCCTCCTCCACCAGCACCAATGTCTCCCTCCAGTACCTGTCCGTCACCCCCGACGGCCCGGTCCACCTGGATGAGCAGCTGACCCGCGCCAAGTTCCAGGACCTCACCAAGGACCTGCTGGAGCGCACCAAGAAGCCGTTCCACGATGTGATCAAGGAAGCCGGCATCAAGCTCTCCGACATCAACCACATCGTGCTGGTAGGCGGCTCCACCCGTATGCCCGCCGTTTCCGAGCTGGTCAAGGAACTCGCCGGCGGCAAGGAACCGAACAAGGGCGTGAACCCGGATGAGGTTGTCGCCGTTGGCGCAGCCCTCCAGGCCGGCGTGCTGAAGGGTGAGCGCAAGGACGTCCTCCTGATCGACGTCACCCCGCTGTCCCTCGGCATCGAAACCAAGGGTGGCGTGATGACGCACCTGATCGAGCGCAACACCGCCATCCCCACCAAGCGGTCCGAGACCTTCACCACCGCTGACGACAACCAGCCGTCCGTGGCCATCCAGGTCTTCCAGGGCGAGCGTGAATTCACCCGCGACAACAAGCCGCTGGGCACGTTCGAGCTGACCGGCATCGCGCCGGCTCCGCGCGGCGTCCCGCAGGTTGAGGTTACCTTCGACATCGACGCCAACGGCATCGTCCACGTTTCCGCAAAGGACAAGGGCACCGGCAAGGAACAGTCCATGACCATCACGGGCGGTTCCAGCCTCTCCAAGGAAGACATCGACCGCATGGTCAAGGATGCCGAGGAGCACGCAGCAGAGGACAAGGCCCGCCGCGAGGCAACCGACACCCGCAACACCGCCGAGCAGCTCGCCTACTCCGTGGACAAGCTCATCGCCGACAACGCCGACAAGCTGCCTGAAGAGGTCAAGACCGAGGTCCAGACCGACGTCGACGACCTCAAGAAGGCCCTCGAAGGCACGGACGACGCCGCAGTGAAGGCTGCCTTCGAGAAGCTGCAGGCTTCCCAGGGCAAGCTGGGCGAGGCCATCTACTCCCAGGCCGGTTCCCCCAACGGCGCCACCGGTGCCGCGGGTGCTGAAGGCGGCGCTCCTGCCGGTGCCGCAGGCGGCGACAAGGCTGCTGACGAGGACATCGTCGACGCCGAGATCATCGACGAAGACGAAGCGAAGAAGTAGCCATGCCGCACCACGGTAACGAGGAAGAGCACATCTCATCCGCGGGCCAGGAGCAGCAGGGCAACGGCCACCAGGAACCGGTTATCCGGGACAACCGCAAGGTTGACCCGGTGACCGGGGAGGCCCGGCACCCGGAGGGCGGCGGGTCAGCCCCGGGCGCCGGTTCCGAGGCAGCGGATTCCGACGGCGACGCGCTGGCCCAGGCCGAGGAGATCCTTAACGGCATCGAGGTGCCGGCCGAGGAATCCGTGGCCCAGGGTATTTCGGCAGGGTCCACCTCCGCTGAGGCGGCCGAGCTGAAGAACGACCTCCTCCGCCTGCAGGCAGAGTACGTCAACTACCGCAAGCGCGTTGAGCGCGACCGTGCCGTGGCAGGGGAAATGGCCGTCATCGGCGTCCTGAACTCCCTGCTCCCGGTACTGGACGACGTCGACGCCGCCCGACAGCACGGCGACCTCGCTGACGGCCCCTTCGCCGCGATCGCCGCCAAGCTGGAGAACGCGCTGAAGACCTACGGCCTGGTACGCATCGATGAGACCGGCGTGGAGTTCGATCCCACGATCCACGAAGCCCTCATCCAGCAGCCCGGCGAGGACATCGAAGTTGACACCGTCAGCCAGGTGCTCCGCTCCGGCTACAAGTCAGGCGAACGCGTCCTCCGGGCCGCGCAGGTGATTGTGGCCGTCCCGGCTTAGTCCGGGTTGGCTCGGCGCTACGCGGGCGCCGCGCCGAACGGATAAGGGGCCCCGCCCCTACGCCGGGTGGCCCGATGCCACTCCCGGGCCCCTTATCCGTCCGTCGCTTGGCGGTTGTCTCGCCTAAGGTGAGGTAACCACAAAGCTCACCACGCGTAGAGCGGGGGCCCCTGTACCGCGGAGAGCTGTTAGATAGAAGACTTTGAAAGGAAACGCCATTGGCTAGCCAGGATTGGGTGGACAAGGACTTTTACGCGATCCTTGGTATCGCCAAGGACGCTTCCGACGCCGACATCAAGAAGGCCTATCGGAAGCTCGCCAGGCAGCACCACCCTGATACCAACTCGGGGAACACTGCGTCCGAGAAGAAGTTCAAGGACATCTCCGAGGCTTACTCTGTACTTTCCGATCCCGAAGAGCGCCAGCAGTATGACGCCATCCGGGCCATGGGCGGCGGGGCCCGCTTCGCTCCCGGCGGCGCGGGTGCGGGCAACGGCGGGTTCGAGGACATGTTCGGCGGCCTGTTTACCGGCAACACCGGGCGCCACTCAGGCGGGTTCAACCCCTCGGCCGGCGGCATCCCGCCCGAGTTCGCTGACCTGTTCGGCGGCGGCTTCGGGCAGACGGGTTTCCAGCGCACCCCGCAGAAGGGTGCTGACCGGACTGCCACCACAAGTATTTCGTTCTCGGGCTCCATCCGCGGCACCACCATCGGCCTGCGTGAACCCAGCGGCGAGGTCATCGACGTCCGCGTGCCCCCCGGCATCAAGGACGGCCAGAAGGTGCGCGTGCGCGGTAAGGGCCAACCGGGCCCGGCCGGCAACGGTGACCTGGTGGTCTCCGTGGCGGTCAAGCCACACGACTTTTACACGCGCGACGGCGACAACCTCCGCGTGCACGTCCCCGTCACCTTCCCCGAAGCTGCTTTGGGCGCCGACATCGAAGTTCCTACCATTGACGGCGAAAAGGTTCGTGTCCGCGTGCCGGCCGGGACGCCGTCGGGCCGTACACTCCGGGTCAAGGGCAAAGGCGTGAAGACGTCCAAGGGGACAGGCGACCTGCTGGTGACCATCGACGTCGCGGTTCCCAAGAATCTGAACAAGGAAGCCGAAGCTGCGGTCAAGGCGTTTGCTGAAGCCACGGCCGGAGCCGACGTCCGCGAGGGCCTGGCCGCCAAGGCCCGGCTTTAGCAGCGGGTGAGCCGTGGACATCAACTCAGACCAGCCGATCTTTGTGATCTCGGTGGCGGCTGAACTGGCGGACATGCACCCCCAGACCCTTCGGCAGTACGACCGGATGGGCATCGTCTCGCCCAGCCGCGCGCCGGGCAAGTCCCGCCGCTATTCGCAGCGCGACATCAACATGCTGCGCGAGGTGCAGCGGCTGTCCCAGGAAGGCGTCTCGCTCGAAGGGATCAAGCGGATCCTCGAGCTCGAGAACCAGGTGGCCGCTTTGCAGCGCCGGGTTTCGGAGTTGGCTGACGAACTGAGCCGGCGCCCTCAGCCTTTCGATTCACGAATTTTTGCGGCCGGCGCCGCTGGCGACGTCGTGAGCCTGGCCCGTGGCCAGCGGCCCCGTCCCCGCTCGCAGGCTGTGGTGCTCTGGCGGCCGCGCGCCATTGGGCAATAGCACTCCGGCTGCGGATTGTGTCCGGCCGGCAGGCCAAAGTTACGCGGAGGCACGTTTCCCGCAGGTTAACTTTCAGCCCCAGCTTTCCAGCGGTTTTTCCCGCTCCTCCATGGGTGCACCAATTCTGTTGCCAGCCCAGCCAACAGGGAGGGAAGGGTCTCGTCGTCATTGGTCGGCGGTACCGGATCCGCGGGAGACGTCCGGAAGGCGATGCTTATCTGAGTCACGGGAGAACTTCGGCCGATCCGGAAATTAGAGTACCCACTACTCGTGACGGCACAGCCCGCGGAAACTTGAATGGAACCACTGTTGGATCAGCAGCAGCAGTTCCAAGATTCTGGGGGTTTTGATGTTTGGTACTCATTGGCGGGCGCCCAATCCGTCACGTTCTGATGGCGGGGGCACCCTGTGAGCCCGGGAATGGAAGCGGTCGCCTCCTCAGCGGCTCCCTTCCCGGCCAGTTACTGCTGGCAATCGGTCAAACCATTGTGGTGGTGTGCGTCTGCTTTGACATGGTGCGTGCGCTGTCCGTGCCGCGCTCGCATCGGCGTTACATCGCCAGCACCGTTTTCAGGACCCTTGCCATTCCGTCCGTCATTGCCAACGGCCTGACGGTCCTTATTGCTTTGGTCCTGGCGTCCTGGATCGATGTGGTGATGGGCATGTTTGTGCTGATGGCCATCATATTCCGGCTGCACCACGACAAGGATGAGGACAACTGGTGGAAGGGCAAGGGCAAGAAGCTCGCCCGCTGGGCCCGCCGCCAGTTTGCCGGACGGACCGCAGCCGCTCTTGCTATGGGGTGAGTTCGACCACCTTATTATGAGTTGTTAAAAATAAGCCCGTACAGTTAGAGCCATGACTTTCACGACCGACCGACCCGTAGCCACTGCACCCAAGACGCCTGACACGAAAAAGATTCCTCGCGGCGGCAGCTACGTCAGCCTGCCTGCCGATCGGGAGGTTGCACCCCGCGCCGAAGGCAACTACGTCTCCTTCCCCGGCGTGCTTCCCGGCAATGCCAACAAGCGGCAGGGCACCTACGTGACGCTCCACTCCGCTCCGCTGGGAGTGACAGAGATCAGCTACACCCGCGTCGGCTAGCCCGCGTGAACAACAAAGCGCCTGCCGGCCCCTTTTGGAAGGGCTCGGCAGGCGCTTTGACGTTTAAAAAGGGTTCGAGGGGCTCCACCGCGGGGGCGTCAGTAGCTGGTCGGGCTTTCGACCGGCTCAACCACCGGATCCTTCGGCACGTATGTGGCGGCGAGGGCTTCGGAGCCTCGGGCCAGGAGGGCGACGTCGGCACCTACCAGGATGAATTTGGCGCCGTTGTCCAGGTAGTGGCGGGCGGTGCCGGGGTTGAAGGCGTTGACGCCGGCGGGCTTTCCCGCTGCTTTGGCAGCGCCGAGGCAGTGCTCAACGGCGGTGCGCACTTCGGGGTGTTCCTGTTGGCCCAGCAGGCCCATGGACGCGGCGAGGTCGGAGGGTCCGACGAAGATGGCGTCGACGCCTTCGACTTTCAGGATGTCCTCTACCGACTCCACTGCCGCCGTCGATTCGATCTGGACTGTGATGCTGATGGTCTCGCCGGCCCGGGCGAGGTAGTCCGGCACCCGGTTCCAGCGGGCGGCCCTGGCCAGCGCTGAGCCGACTCCACGGACACCTTCGGGCGGGTACCTCGTGGCGGCTACTGCTGCCTCGGCTTCGGCGACGGAGTTGACCATGGGGATGAGCAGGTTCTGCACGCCGAGGTCGAGGTACTGCTTGATCACCACGGTGTCGTTCACGGGCGGGCGGACCAGGGTGTGGACGGGGTAGCCGTGGATGGCCTGGAGTTGCGCGAGGATGGATTCGAGGCCGTTGGGGCTGTGCTCGGCGTCCACCAGGAGCCAGTCCAGGCCGGACCCGGCGCAAAGCTCGGCGACCAACGGGCTGCCGGAGCACACCCACATCCCCGCCAGCGGCCGGCCTGCTACACCCTTTTGCGCAGCCAAGGCGTCGCGGAAGGTGTCCTCTATTCGAAGCGGCATGTCACGCTCCCCAAGGGCCCGTAGTCGGCGTGGACGGTATCGCCTTTGTGAACCCAGAGCGGGCGGGTAAAGGAGCCGGCCAGGATGATGTCCCCGGCCTTGAGCGAATCACCGTGAGCGGCGATCTTGTTCGCCAGCCAGTGCACCCCGTTGGCTGGGTGGTCCAGGACGCCTGCGGCGACGCCGGTTTCCTCGACGGTCTGGTTCTTGTAGAGGATGGCGGAGACCCAGCGGAGGTCGAGGGCGTCCGGCTTCACCGGGCGCCCGCCGATTACCATGGCGCCCATCGCGGCGTTGTCGGAGATGGTGTCCACGATGGTCCGGCCCTCCATTTCAATCCTCGAATCGAGGATCTCGAGGGCCGGAACCACGTAGTCGGTGGCTTTGAGGACATCGAAGATGGTGACGCCCGGGCCCTTTAAACCGTCCTTGAGCACAAACGCCAGTTCCACCTCGACCCGCGGGTGGGTGTACTGGTCCCACTGAACTGAGCAGCCGGTTTCGAGGACCATGTCGTCGAAGATGGCACCGTAATCCGGTTCGGTGATGCCGGTGGCGTCCTGCATGGCCTTGGAAGTGAGTCCGATCTTCCGTCCCACCAGGGTCCGGCCGGCTTCCTCGTTCCGGCGCCGCCACAGCTGCTGGACGGCATAGGAATCTTCCACCGTCATGTGCGGGTAGCGGGCAGTCAGGCGTGGAACCGGGGTGCGGCTCCGGCCGGCCTCCAGCAGTTCGTCGGCAATGGCCTCGATCGTCTTGGCATCCATCATGGCTACAGCTGCGCGCCGAGCTTGAAGCCCTCGGTTTCGGCGTTTTCGCCGTCGGGCTTGCGGGTGTAGGAGAAGCCGTCTGCGCCCACGGTCACGGCCATCTCCGAGGCGTCGGTGCGTTCGACGACGGGCTGGGGGTTGCCGTCAAGGTCCAGGACCAGGGAGGCCTCGGTGTACCAGGACGGGACGACGGGGTTGCCCCACCAGTCGCGGCGCTGGTTGTCGTGGACGTCCCAGGTGATGGTGGGGTTGTCGGGGTCGCCGGTGTAGTAGTCCTGGGTGTAGATCTCGATGCGGTGGCCGTCCGGGTCCAGGATGTAGAGGTAGAACGCGTTGGACACGCCGTGCCGGCCGGGGCCGCGTTCGATCCGGTCGCTGATGCGCAGGGCGCCCATCTTGTCGCAGATCTGGATGATGTTGTGCTTCTCGTGCGTGGCGAAGGCGACGTGGTGCATGCGCGGACCGTTGCCGCCGGTCAGCGCGGTATCGTGGACGGTCTGCTTGCGGTGCATCCACGCGGCGTACGTGACGCCGTCGGAATCCTTGATGTCTTCGGAGACGCGGAAGCCGAGGTCCTCGAGGTAGGCGCGGCCGCGGGGGACGTCGGGGGTGACCTGGTTGAAGTGGTCCAGGCGGACCAGTTCGCCGGCCGAGTAGAGGTCGTAGCGCTGGGTGAGGCGTTCCACGTGCTGCACGTCGTAGAAGAACTCGTACGGGAAGCCCAGCGGGTCCTCGACACGGACGGAGTCGCCGATGCCCTTGGTGAAGCCTTCCTTGCGGCGCTCCACCCGGCAGCCCAGCTCGCGGTAGTAGGCCTCGGCGGCGTCCACCTCGGCTGGGGACTTCACCCGGTAGGCGAACGCGGCGACGGCGGCGATGGGTCCCTTGCGCAGGACCAGGTTGTGGTGGATGAACTCCTCGAGGGAGCGCAGGTAGATGTTGTTCTCGTCTTCTTCGGTGACGTGCAGTCCCAGGACGTCGACGTAGAACTCGCGGGACTTGGCGAGGTCGGTGACGACGATTTCCATGTAGGCGCAGCGGACGATGTCCGGTGCCGGGACGCTGGGGGTGGGGACAAAGTTGGTCATGATGGTCTCTCTTCTTCGAGCAGGTTCTTGAGTTTGTAACGGGGGAAGGGGCTTAGCCTTCGTTGGCGGCTGAGGCTTCGATGCTGCCGAACTTGGGGGTGTGGACGGTGCCGAGGGTGATGTGGACGGCCTGCTGGTCGGTGTAGAAGTCGATGGAGCGGTAGCCGCCCTCGTGACCGAGGCCCGACGCCTTGACGCCGCCGAACGGGGTGCGCAGGTCGCGGACGTTGTGGCTGTTCAGCCACACCATGCCGGCCTCCACGTTTTGCGAGAAGTTGTGCGCGCGGGTCAGGTTCTGGGTCCAGATGTAGGCGGCCAGCCCGTAACGGGTGTTGTTCGCCAGGGCGAGTGCTTCGTCGTCATTCTCAAACGGGGTGATGGCCACGACTGGCCCGAAGATTTCCTCCTGGAAGATCCGGGCGTCGGGGGCGACATCGGCGAACACCGTGGGTGCGATGTAGTTGCCCTCGGGGAGGTGCTCCGGGCGTCCGCCGCCGGCCAGGAGCCGGCCTTCGGACTTGCCGATCTCCACGTAGGACGCCACCTTTTCGTAGTGTTCCGGGTGGACCAGGGCGCCCACCTGGGTCTTGGGGTCGTGCGGGTCGCCGACCACGATGTTTTTGGCCCGGGCGGCGTACTTCTCGCAGAACTCGTCGTAGATGGCGCGTTCCACGAGGATGCGGGAGCCGGCGGTGCAGCGTTCGCCGTTGAGGGAGAAGACCCCGAACAGGGCGGAATCGATGGCGGCGTCCAGGTCGGCGTCGGCGAACACGACGCACGGGGACTTGCCGCCGAGCTCCATGGACAGGCCCTTGAGGTTCTCGGCCGCGTTGCGGAAAATTGTCTGTCCGGTGGTGGTTTCGCCGGTGAAGGAGATCAGCGGAACGTCAGGGTGCTTGACCAGCGCGTCGCCGGCTTCCTCGCCCAGGCCGTTGACCAGGTTGAAGACGCCGTCCGGCAGGCCGGCTTCCTTGAAGATGGTGGCCCACAGTGATGCCGAGAGCGGGGTGAACTCGGCGGGCTTGAGGACCACGGTGTTGCCGGTGGCCAGGGCCGGGGCGAGCTTCCAGGATTCCAGCATAAACGGCGTGTTCCAGGGGGTGATGAGCCCTGCTACGCCGATCGGCTTGCGGTTCACGTAGTTGATCTGGGAACCGGGAACCTTCATGGCGTCGTCGAACTGGGCCACGATCAGGTCCGCGAAGAAGCGGAAGTTCTCGGCCGCGCGCAGTGCCTGGCCCTTGGCCTGGGTGATGGGCAGGCCGGTATCGAAGGTTTCGAGTTCGGCGAGGCGGGCTTCCTGTGCTTCGACGGCGTCGGCGATCCTGTTCAGGACCCGGGCCCGTTCGCGGGGCTTCATTTTCGGCCAGGGTCCGTTGACGAATGCTTCGCGGGCGGCGGTGACGGCGAGGTCGATGTCCTCTTTCTGGCCGGCCGCGGCGGTGGCGTAATTCCGGTTGGACACAGGGTCCAGGACGTCGAAGGTTTTGCCGCCCACGGAGTCAACAAATTCGCCGTTAATGAAGTGCTGGATGTGGGTGGGAAGGTCCTGCGGCACGTAGTGGCTCTTGGTCTGTTCTGCAGTGAACGTCATGGTTGTTTCCTTACTGCTCGAATGGGGTCTTTGCTTCCGGAAAGCGGGTCAGCGGTTCGTGGCCTGGCGAAGGTAAGCGTCCAAAGTGGCGGAGCGGTGCAGCCGGGCAGCCTTCTCGATCTCATCCGCGTCTGCTCCGGACTCGATGAGCTGCAGCAGCGCCTCGTGCTCGTCCACTGAATCGTGCGCGCGGCCGGGAACGAATCGGAACGTGGAGGACCTCAGCGCCGCCAGCCGGTTCCAGCCGCGGTGCACGAGATCCAGGATGTGCGGGTTGGGACAGTGCTCGAACAGAACGCTGTGGAAATCCTGGTTGAGCCGGGTGAACCTGACGGGGTCAAAGTGGTCCAGGCACTCGCGCATCTCCTCGTTCACGGCGCGGGCCCGGGCGATCGCTACCGAATCGATCAAGGGAGCCGAGAGTGCCGTGGCGGCACCCTCTACGATGCTCAGCGTCTGCATCGTGTAGAGGTATTCGGTGGGATCAATCCCGGCCACCGTGGCGCCAACGTTCCGTTCGAACTTCACCAGGCCCTCGGCCTCCAGCCGGCGGATAGCTTCCCGGACGGGGACCACACTGAATCCGAGGTCCTTGGCAATGCTGCCCAGGACCAGGCGGTACCCGGGGGTGTAGGCCCCTTCCACAATTCGGGCCTTCACTGCTTCATAGGCCTGTTGGGACTTGCTCCCGGCGGGGGGCGCCGCGGAGAGGTCCGTCACGGTCTCAGTCATCGGTTTGGCCTGCTTCCCATTCCTTATACCGTGCCTGCCACTCAGTGTTCATCGGGTAAAGGCCGTCGACGCTGTTGCCCTGCCGGACCATCTCGAAGATGAAGGTTTCTTCCTTTTCCTGGGCGATGCAGTCCTCCACCAGTTCCTCGGCGATGGCTGGCGGGATCACCAGGATGCCGTCAGAGTCCGCCACGATGATGTCACCCGGCTGCACGGTGGCGCCCCCGCAGGCGATGGTGATATCCGTATCCCAGGGGATGTGGCGGCGGCCCAGCACTGCCGGGTGCGGGTTGGCGAAGTACGTGGGCATCTCCAAACCGGCCACTGCGGTGAAGTCGCGGACCCCGCCGTCGGTAATGATCGCCGCGGCGCCACGGACCTGGGCGCGCAGGGCCAGGATGTCGCCCACCGTGCCGGTGCCCTTTTCGCCGCGGGCCTCCATGACCAGGATCTCGCCCTCGTTCACTGAGTCGATGGCGCGTTTCTGGGCATTGAAACCGCCGCCGTGGGTCTTGAAGAGGTCCTCACGGTTGGGAACGTAGCGCAAGGTCCGGGCAAGGCCAACCACGCGGCGGTCTGGGCGGGTGGCCTGCAGGCCGTCGATGCTGACGTTGTTAAGGCCGCGCTTCCGCAGCTGCGAGGACAGGGTAGCGGTGGAGACGGTCTCCAGTTTGGCTTTCAGCTCGGGGGAGAGGGCGGGACCGACGGCGGTCCCCGCCTCTGCCTTGTCGACAGCAGGCAGACCGGCGGCTGCCCGTGACCCGTACGCCTCTTCCCGCTGGAGGTCATCAACCTTGGGGCCGGCACCAAAGTCAGCGAACGGCGGGGTGCCTTCCTCCACGCGGGTGACCAGGCGGCCCGTGGTCAGGCCGCCGTCGCTGCCGTTTGAACCGATGGCACTGACCTCAACTTCCAGCACGTCGCCGGGTTCGGCCACCGACGCGCCGGCGGGGGTGCCGGTGAGGATGATGTCCCCCTCCTCCAGGGTGAGCAGCTGGGACAAGTCGGCCACCAGCCGGGCGAACGGGAAGAGTAACTCCTCAGTGGTGTCGTCCTGGACGAGCTCACCGTTGTGCCAGGTTCGGATGCGCAGCCCGGCGGGGTCGACGGCGTCTGCCGGGATCAGTGCCGGGCCCAGCGGTGTGAAGCCGTCCCCGCCTTTGGAGCGGAGGTTCGAGCCCTTGTCCGCGTAGCGGAGATCATAGATGCCCAGGTCGTTAGTGGCCGTCACGAAGGCCACGTGGCTCCAGGCATCCGCGATTCCGATGCGCCGGGCGGCCTTGCCGATGACCAAGGCGATTTCGCCTTCGTAGCCGAGCAGTTCGCACCCGGCCGGGCGTTCCACCGGGCTGCCGCTCAGCGAGAGCGACGACGACGGCTTCAGGAAGTAAGACGGCTGTGCAGGCGTGCGGCCCCGCTGCGCCGCGCGGCTGGGGTAGTTGATGTGCAGCGCAATCACCTTGCGCGCCGCTGCGAGGGTGTCTCCATTGACCTGCTCCAAACCCGCTCCTCATAAAGTACGAATCGTATACGATCACTATCGCCCGAGAACTTCCTGTGCGTCAACCCTTTGTTTCGGCGCCTTTTGAGGCTCTTGTCCACCCCGTTGCAGGTGGCGTACAGTGTTGCTCCAACAGCAGCTTCTTCTAATATGGAAACCCAAGTTCTATTATCGAACACTTTCCGCCGAAGAGCCACACAACGAAGTGAGGGATCCCGTGCAGTTTCACCACCACGGTTACGTATCCGGAGACCCGCGGGTAAAGCCGGTAGCCGGCGTCGGCCTCAACCGGCCTGAGGAGCTCCCCGACCAGGTTGACGTGCTGATCGTTGGAACCGGCCCGGCGGGCATGCTCGCCGCCGCGCAGCTTTCGATGTTCCCGGCTGTCAGCACGCGGATTATCGAGCGCCGTCCGGGACGCCTCGCCATCGGCCAGGCTGACGGCATCCAGGCACGGAGCGTCGAGACCTTCCAGGCCTTCGGGTTCGCGGAGCGAATCATCGCCGAGGCCTACCGCATCACCGAGATGGCGTTCTGGAAGCCGGACCCCGCCAACCGCGCGAACATCATCCGGACTGCCCGGGCCGTGGATGACGAAATGGGCATCAGCGAGTTCCCGCACCTCATCGTCAACCAGGCCCGCGTGCTGGACTATTTCGCCGAATTTGCCGCCAATTCCCCCACCCGGCTGAAGCCGGACTTTGGCTACGAGTTCCAATCCCTCAGCCTCGCGGACGACGGCGAGTACCCCGTCACCGTGACACTTCTGCACACCGCCGGTCCTAACGAAGGGCAGGAGCGCATTGTCAGGGCCAAGTACGTGGTGGGTGCCGACGGCGCCCGCAGCAAGGTGCGCGAGGCCATTGGCTGCCATCTTGCCGGAGACCAGGCCAACCACGCCTGGGGCGTGATGGATACCCTCGCCGTCACCGACTTCCCCGATATCCGCACCAAGTGCGCCATCCAAGGTGAAAAGGGCAGCATCCTGCTGATCCCGCGCGAAGGTGGCCACCTCTTCCGCATGTACGTTGACCTCGGCGAAGTGGACCCCCTCAACAAGGGCGCGGTCCGCAACACCACCATCGAGCAGATCATCCATCAAGCCAATGAGATCCTCCACCCCTACACACTCGACGTGCGGAACGTTGCGTGGCACAGCGTCTATGAGGTGGGGCACCGGCTCACAGACAGGTTCGACGACGTCCTGCCGGAGGAACGCGGGACACGGACCCCGCGCGTCTTCATCACCGGCGACGCGTGCCACACGCACAGCGCCAAGGCCGGCCAGGGGATGAACGTTTCCATGCAGGATGGTTTCAACATTGCCTGGAAACTCGGGCACGTGCTGGAAGGCCGCAGCCCGGAAAGCCTGCTGTCCACCTACTCGGCCGAACGCCAAGTGGTGGCCAAAAACCTCATCGACTTCGACAAGGAATGGTCCACCATGATGGCCAAGAAGCCCGAGGAGTTCGAGCACCCCTCGGACCTTGAGGACTTCTACGTGCGCACTGCCGAGTTCCCGGCCGGGTTTATGACCGAGTATGCACCGTCGATGCTGGTGGCCCCCGCGAAGCACCAGGACCTGGCCACCGGTTTCCCGGTGGGCAAGCGTTTCAAGTCGGCGCCCGTGGTACGGGTGGGCGACACCAACCCGCTGCACCTCGGGCACCATGCCACGGCGGACGGCCGGTGGCGCATCTACGTCTTTGCCGACGCGGCCCAGGCAGGTGCGCAGTCAGGGGTGGCGCACTTCGCCCAGTGGATTGCGAACTCGCCGGAATCACCGCTGGCCGCGACGCCGTCGGACGCTGATCCTGACGCCTGGTTCGACGTCAAGGTGATCTACCAGCAACCGCACACCGCCGTGGACATCGGCGCCGTCCCCGGGGTCTTCAAGCCGCAGGTGGGCCCGTTCAAGCTGACCGACTACGAGAAGGTGTACGCCACCGACCCTGCCGCGGACATCTTTGAACTGCGCGGCCTGGACCGTGGCGGCGTGGTGGTGGTGGTACGCCCGGACCAGTACGTGGCGAACGTGCTGCCCCTGACGGCGACGGCTGAGTTGGGGAAGTTTTTCGCACCCCTGCTGAAGCCGCACCAGACGGCAGGTCAGCCGCTGACGGTCTGACGCGTCCTGTACCCGGCAGCTGAATACACGCCGAGGACACGTACTTCGGTGGTGAAGAAGTCCAGTTCCTCGAGGGCCAGCTTCAGCGGCAGGTCCTCGGGGTGGCCTTCGACGTCGGCCATAAACATGGTGGCGGCGAACTCGTTGCCCACCATGTAGCTTTCCAGGCGCGTCATGTTCACGCCGTTCGTGGCAAACCCGCCCAGCGCCTTGAAGAGCGCGGACGGGACGTTCCGGACGCGGAACACAAAGCTGGTCACTGCCGGTCCGGGCAGTTCGTTCCGGGCCGGCAGTTCTGTTTCCCGCGCCAGGACCACAAAGCGGGTGGTGTTGGAGGGGTCGTCCTCCACGCGGGAGGCCAGCACTTCCAGGCCGTAAATCTGCGCGGCCAGCGGGGGAGCGAGGGACAGCTTGCGGGGATCGTTCCACTCGCTGACCTCCCGCGCTGAGCCAGCGGTGTCACCGGCGATCACGGGCCTGAGTCCGTGATCGCGGATGAGGCGCCGGCACTGGCCCAGGGCGTGGATGTGGCTGTGGACTTCGGTGGCGTCCTCGATGGTGCTGCCCGGGACGCCCAGCAGGTCGAAGTGGATGGGCAGGAAGAACTCGCCCACGATCTGCAGGTTGGACTGGGGCAGCAGGATGTGGATGTCCGCAACCCGGCCGGCGATCGAATTCTCGATGGGGATCATGGCCAGGTCCGCCTCACCGCTGGACACCAGTTCGAAGGCATCCTCAAAGCTCGCGCAGGGCACGCTTTCCAGTGCTGGGAACATTTGTTTGCACGCGATATTGGAGTTGGCGCCGGGCTCACCCTGGTACGCAATCTTTTGGGCCATGGTCCGTATGCTTTCACGCCGCGCGGCTGCGGACCCAATTACAGGCTGGGGGTGACGCGCAGCCAGACGTATTGGCGCGGAAGGAGCGTGACGCCCTCATCCAGCTGCAGTTCGGCTTCAGAGAGGAGGTCGACGGCGGCTGCCGAGTACCCGGCAAAGGTTTCGGCGAGCAGGGTCTGGGGTTGGTCGCTGAAGTTGGCCAGCGCCAGGACCATGGATCTCTTGCCTGCCGGGCCGCTGCTGCCCGGCCGCTGGTACGCCAGGACGCCGCGGTTGTTGGTTTGGAAGCCGATCAGCCGGGTGCCTGCCAGCTCAGGCGTGCCGGCCCGGACCTGGACCATCCGTTTCAGGCCGGCGTAGACGGCACCTTCGGGGGTGGACGGGTCCAGGCGGTGCTCGTACTGCTCTTCCGGGAAGTAGGGCCGGTGCACCCAGCGGCTGTCGGTCTCGTGGCCCGCTTCCCGGTCGAATCCGTAGTCGTTGACCTGGCCAACCTCATCGCCGAGGTACAGCAGGGGGATACCGCCGGTGCTGAAGGCAACCGAGTGGGCCAGGAGGATCCGCTCCACCGCCTCCGCCGGGTCAACCTCCATCCCGCACAGCGACGCCGTCGTCCCTGAAATCCTGCAGTCACCGGTCTTCGGATTGTCCTGGAAGGGAACGCCGCGGGCAAAGCTGCCGGGGAAGCGGTTGACGAAGAAGGAGTTAAGGAAGCGGCGGTGGTCAAAGCCGTTGATTCCGAGTTCGTCTGCGTCTTCATCCGCGAACGTCCAGCCGATGTCATCGTGGCTGCGGACGTAGTTCACCCAGGAAGTTCCCTCGGGGATGTTGTGCCGGCGCTCCAGTGCCTGTGCCAGCAGCGAGACGTCGCGTGTAGCCAGGGACTCCCAGATTAACGCCATCTGCAGCGGGTTGTAGGAGATCTGGCATTCCGCGGGGTCGATATAGAGCGCCACCTCGTCCGGGTGCACGATGGCTTCGGACTTGAACAGCAGCGACGGCGCGGCGAGCCGGCACACGGCGTTGAAGGCCTGGAGCAGGGTGTGCGCTTCCGGGAGGTTTTCGCACGGGGTACCAAGCTCCTTCCAGATGAAGGCCACGGCGTCCATGCGGAGGATCTCCACGCCCTGGTTCGCCAGGAACAGCATCTCACCGGCCATCGCCCGGAAAACGTCCGGGTTGGAGTAGTTCAGGTCCCACTGGTAGGTGTGGAAAGTGGCCCAGACCCAGCGGCCGTCCTCCATCTGGATAAAGGACCCCGCATGGTTCTCGGGAAAGATCTCGCGCACGTTCTGTTCGAAGGCGTCCGGCATGGTGCGGTCCGGGAAAATCCAGTAGTAATCGCTGTACTCTGGATCACCCTGGGCCGCGCGCCGGGCCCACTCGTGCTCGTCTGATGTGTGGTTGAAGATGAAGTCCACCACCAGGCTGATGCCGTTGGCCCTCAGCTCGGCGGCCAGTGACTGCAGCTGTTCCATGGTGCCCAGCTTCGGGTTCACTTCACGGTAGCTGGAGACAGCGTAGCCGCCGTCCGAGTGCGGTTCGGGCGCCAGGAACAGCGGCATGAGGTGCAGGTAGGTGAGGCCGAGCTCCTTAAAGTACGGGATGCGGCTGCGGACGCCCTCCAGGCTTTCCGCGTACCGGTCCACGTAGCAGACCCCGCCCAGCATGTCGTTGGACAGGAACCAGCCGCTGTTCGCCGCCCGCTCGGCGTCGACGGCCTTCAGCTCTGCCGGGCGGTCCTGCCAGGAGCGGGCGCTCTGCAGGACCAGCGCGGTCAGCTGGTCCAGCCAGTCGGACCGGGCGCCGTACAGGGAGTAAAAGAGGCGGCAAAGGTCGGGAAAGTGCCGCTGGAGCCGTTGGTTGAAGTCAGCTCCTGCGTTGAGGTCCGCTCCTGCAAGGGCGCGGACGACATGCTGCCGGGCCGCTTCGTCCAGGCTGGCGAATTCCTGCATCCCAACTACCCCTTCCGGCTCCGCCGGCACCTCCGGCAGGAATTTTGTTATCGGAGTATCGCACGTCGCAGGGCCGGGGATGCGGACGACGGCGGCCAGTTGGCCATGAGGCTAAAAAGTGGCGAGGGCGCTGTAGAACGCGCGCAGCACGTTCATTGGCTGTCCGTCTGCTTCCGGGGACTGGACGTGGAACTGGGGGAGCGGTGCTCCGGCCAACCGCCGTGGCCTGCCCCAGCCCTCCGGCCGGTACCGTGTCCAGGCCGGCCTCGAGGGCTTGGCGGGCGGGTTGGTGCTGTACTGACGCGGTGGGATGGGCATCTTCGATCCCTCACTGACGCAGGCTGGAGGCGTTCGCCTATATGGTTTTCGTCCAGATGCTGTCGGCTTCTGCACTGCGTTCCACAGCGTTCAGTACCCTTTGCACCTGCAGTCCGTCGGCGAAGGACGGCTCCGGCTGACGGCCCTCAGCGATGGCTTCAACGAAGTCCTTTGCTTGGTGCGCGAAGCCGTGCTCGTAGCCAAGGGTGTGTCCTGCAGGCCACCAGGCAGACAAGTAGGGGTGACCCGGTTCGGTAACCATGATGTCGGTAAAACCCTGGCGGGTGTCGGGCGCGGTTGCATCGTAGAAGCCGAGAGAGTTCATGTTCTCCAGGTCGAAGGAAATGGCGCCGGCGGAGCCGGCAACTTCGATTCGCAGCGCGTTTTTGCGGCCGGTGGACATTCGTGTCGCTTCAAACGAACCCACTGCGCCGCCGTCGAAGCGCCCGGTGAAAAGGGCGAGATCGTCTACGCTGACGTTGCCGCGCCCCGGTGCGGCGGTGCCCGCCGGGCCTGATGCCCAGCCGGGAAGCGGCCGCTCGTGGACAAAGGTGTTCAGGATGCCGCTGACTCCCGTGATCTTCTGGCCGGTGATGAACTGGGAAAGATCCACCGCGTGGGCGCCAAGGTCTCCGAGCGCTCCGGATCCGGCATGCTCTTTTTGCAGACGCCACGTCAGCGGCGCCTCCGCGTCAACCAGCCAATCCTGCAGGTAGGCGGCACGAACCTGCCGGACTTCGCCAATCGCCCCGGACTGGACCAAGTCCCTTGCGAAGGCTGCAGCGGGAACGCGGCGGTAGGTGAAGCCGACCATCGCGAGGACGTCTTTGCCGGCACGGTCCGCGGCGGCAGCCATTGCTTCAGCTTCTTCCAGGGTGTTTGCCAGCGGCTTCTCGCACAGGACGTGCTTGCCCGCCTCCAGTGCAGCAATTGCGATCTCGGCATGGGAGCCGCCGGGCGTGACAATGTCGATTACGTCAATATCGTCGCGGGCAATGGCTGCCCGCCAATCGGTGTGAGTCTCTTCCCAACCCCAGCTCCTCGCCGCTGCCTCCACGCCGCGGGCATTGCGTCCCACCAGCAGGGTCATTTCCGGCCGGGCCGGCAGATCATAGAACCGCGGCGCGACCCGCCATCCCTGAGAATGGGCAGCGCCCATAAATCCGTGTCCGATCAGGGCAACCTTCAGGGGTGGTACGTCGTTCAGCATGTTTCCTCTTTGTCCGGCGGCAGTAAATAGTGGTTGGAACAAGGTGGGGCGCCCTTGCCAGCGGCAGGGCGCCCCACCTGACACGGTCCTACGATTCGAAAGCTGTCGGCAGGTACTGGTCGACGTTCTCGCTGGTGACAACCGGGGCGTTCAGAACGATGCGCTTCGGGACTTCCACTTCCACGAGATCGCTCATGGCCTTTTTCTGTGAGATCAGGCGAGCGAGGCGGACTCCGTCCGCGGCCTGGGTCGAGGGGTAGATGACGGTGGCTTTCAGGACGCTCTCACCGGACTGGATCTCACGCATGGCGTTGGCAGAGCCGGCACCACCGACCATAAAGAAGTCCTTGCGGCCGGCGTTGTCGATGGCCGCGAGGACGCCTACGCCCTGGTCGTCGTCGTGGTTCCACAGCGCATCGATCTTCGGAGCGGCAGAAAGGAGCTGGGACGTGGCCGCTTCTCCGCCCTGGACTGTGAAGTCAGCTGCAACGCGGTTGTCCACATTGAGGCCGCAGGTTTCCAGCGAATCCTTAAAGCCCTTGCTTCGGTCCTGCGTCAGCGGCAACGAGTCGATGCCGGCGATCTCGGCGACCACTGCATCCTTCTTGTCTTTGAGCTGCTCGCAGACGTAGGTGCCCGCGCTGACCCCCATGCCGTAGTTGTCGCCCAGGATAGTGGCGCGAGCCGCTGCGGGGCTTGAGAATTCGCGGTCAACGTTGATGACTGGAATGCCGGCTTCCATGGCCTGGGTGGCAACCGGTGTGAGGGCAGCGCCGTCGGTGGGAAGCAGCACGATGGCGTCCACGCGGTCGTTGATGAACTGCTCTACCTGGCTGATCTGCAGGTTGGCGTCGTTGGTTCCTTCAGCCACCCGCAGGTCGACGTCGCCGTACTTCTTCGCCTCGGCGATAGCGGCGGAGTTGATGGCGCCCAGCCAGCCGTGGTCTGCAGCGGGGCCGGAGAAGCCGATGACAACCTTGTCACCCTGGGCCTCATTGCCTTCCACCGATGCATTGGTGGGCTGGGTGTTGGTACCGCCCCCGCCTTCTGTACACCCGGTAACAAGGGCGCCGACAGCAAGAAAGGCAGCGGTGGTGACGAGCAACTTCCGGCCCGTACGAACTGCAAGCATGTGTATCTCCTCAGTGAGTTAAGTGCGTCTTCGCGTGGTGCAGCATGCTCTTTTTATGCCCGCTACTTTGCGTGACTGCCCTCACAATAACAGAAGATTGTAGGAAATCGACGACTTTATACCGATCGCCGACATAATGTGTTAGGTTCATCGCATGTTCGAAGAAGATCAGCCACGGCCGTTGCTCGAAGTTCGGGGACTCACCAAGCGCTTTGCTGGCGTCCAGGCGCTGAAAGGCGTCGATCTGCAGGTACTTCCGGGAGAAGTCCACTGCGTTATGGGCCAGAACGGAGCGGGCAAATCCACCCTTATCAAGACACTCTCAGGCGTCCATCAGCCTGACAGCGGAGAGATCCGCTGGGAGGGCAAGGAGATTTCCCTCCCCCGTCCCACTGCAGCGCTCGACCTGGGCATTGCGACCATGTACCAGGAGCTCGACGTCGTCGATGGGCTTTCCGTTGCCGAGAACATTTTTCTTGGCCACGAACGTGCCACCGGCGGCGTCCTCCACGTAAAGAAGGCGAACGCGATTGCGCGTACCCTCCTGAAACGGCTCGGACACGGCAGCCTTTCGCCGTCCACTGAAGTAGGCACGTTGTCCGCCGCCAACAAACAGATCGTCAGCATGGCGCGGGCCTTGTCACGCGATACAAAGCTGATCATCATGGATGAGCCCAGCGCAATCCTCGACTCCGGTGAGGTCTCCAACCTGTTCCGCGTGGTTCGCGAGCTCACCGCCCAAGGCATCGCCGTCGTCTACATTTCACACCGGCTCGAAGAGATCCGGCAGATCGGCGACCGCATCTCAGTGATCAAGGACGGGCGCAGCACTGCAAACGGCCTCAGCGTCACGGATACGCCCAAGTCGGAACTGATCCGCCTGATGACAGGCAGGGACGTCGCGAACGTATTTCCGGAGCGGAAGCCCATCCCTGCGGATGCCCCCGTGGTGCTCGATGTGGCCAACCTTGAGCTTTCCGGGCACTTCGAGAAAGTCAGCTTCACGGTCCGCGCCGGCGAGACCCTCGGTTTCGCCGGACTGGTGGGATCCAAGCGCTCCGAGATCCTTGAGACCATTTATGGTGCCAGGAAGTCCTCGTCGGGCCGCGTCTCCGTGAACGGCAAGGTCCTCAGGCCGGGATCGGTCACGTCCGCCGTCAACGCCGGAATCGGCCTTTCGCCGGAGGAACGCAAAAGCCAGGGCCTCATCCTGGACGAGCCCGTGTTCAAGAACGTCACTCTTTCAACCTTTGAGCGTTTCGCCCGGGCCGGGCACCTGAACGAAGAGGCCGAGCGTGACGCCGCGCGGGAGCAGATCGCCGCACTGGAGCTTCGACCGGCGGATCCCGACCGGCCCGCACGGACCCTTTCGGGCGGTAATCAGCAAAAGATCCTCCTCGCCCGCTGGCTGGTGCACGGAACCCCTGTACTCCTGCTGGATGAACCCACGCGCGGCGTGGACGTGGGTGCACGGTCCGAAATTTACGCACTCATCCGCAGACTCGCGGCCGCCGGAACGGCGATGATCGTCATCTCCAGCGAAATCGAAGAAGTCCTGGGCCTCGCCGACAACGTGCTCGTCATCGACGATGGCAAGGTCCTCACCCAAACCAATGCAAGCGATCTAGACGAGCACGGAGTGCTCGACCTCGTTATGAAGGGAAGTGCCGCGTGAGCGAGCAGAATACCAAGGTGGCTGAACCGCGTATCGACGCGCCGGCTGACCACAGCACCACCAAGGCCAACCCCCTGCGGAACTTTCTGAGCGGTTCCACGGGCCGGAGCCTGGGACTGGTCATCGCGCTCGCGCTGCTCGTCGTAGTGGGTGCAGTCACCAGTGGGGACCGGTTCCTCAACCTCGAGAACATGCTCACCATCCTTCGGCTCGCCTCGATCATCGGGGTGATCAGCATCGGCATCACCTTCGTTATCACCGCGGGCGGCATTGACCTCTCCGTCGGATCGGTCATGGGCCTGACCTCAGTCGTCGCCACCCTGGCCAGCGTCCAGTTGACCGCCACGCAGTCATCGTGGCTCCTGATCGTAGTGGTGGCGCTCGGGGTGGGCCTCGTTGCCGGCCTGATCAACGGACTCGTGATCGCGTACGGCAACGTCGTCGCCTTTATGGCCACCCTGGCCATGTTGGTGGGCGCCCGCGGCCTTGCCGAGCTCATTTCCGGCCGCAGCACCCAGATCGTCAGCAACCGGGACTTCCTGAGGGTCATGCGCTCTGACTTTCTGGGCATTCCGATCCTGATCTGGATCTTCGTCATCGTCGCAATAGCAGGATGGTTCCTCCTGAACCGCACTACCTTCGGCCGGCGCACCATCGCCATCGGCGGAAACCTTGAGGCGTCCCGCCTGGCAGGCATCAAGGTCAAGCGCCACCTCGTCTCCCTCTACGTCCTGGCCGGCCTCGCCGCCGGCATCGCCGGCATCATGATGCTCGGCCGCACCACCGCGGGAACCTCAACGCACGGCCTCCTCTACGAACTTGACGCGATTGCCGCCGTCGTTGTCGGCGGCACGCTGCTCATCGGCGGGCGCGGCACCATCATGGGCACCGTCCTCGGCGTGCTGATCTTTGCCACCCTGACCAACGTCTTTACCCAGAACAACCTCGACACCTCCGTCCAGTCGCTCGCCAAGGGCCTGATCATTGTCGTCGCAGTTCTCCTGCAGCAGCGCTTCGCCACCCGGAGTCCGCGCAAGATCAAAAGCTAAGTCGCCGGAGGGCGGGCATAGGGCGCTCCCGGCAATCCCGCGGAGCCAGGACCAGAAGCGAAGGGCAGCGCAATGAACTTCCTGAACGTGGACAACCGCCTGAACGGCAACGCGGACCTTGAGCTGGTCGAAGATGCGCTTCAGCGCTTCTTCGCCGATGCGAAGCTGCGCGCTGTCTCCGTCAACGCAACCTACCTCGGCCTCTGGGAAGCACTCGAAAGGGCAACCGCGGGCGGCAAACGCTCCCGCCCGCGGTTGGTCATGCTGGCTTACCGCCAACTGGGCGGCACTGATTTCTCCAGCGCCGCGGACCTCGCGGCCTCATACGAACTCCTGCACAGTGCGCTCATTATCCATGACGACGTCATTGACCGTGATTTCGTCCGGCGAGGCATTCCCAATGTGTCCGGCCACTACCGGAGCAGGGCACTGCGTGCCGGTGAGCCGGTTGCGTCGGCAGACCACGCCGGGGTTTCGGCCGGGCTCCTTGCCGGGGACCTGGCCCTGTCCAGCGCCTACCGGCTGTTAAGGGCCATAGAAGCGCCGGCCGCGGTGAGCCAGCGGCTGAACAGCATCCTCGACGATGCGATTTTCTCTTCCGTCGGCGGCGAAGTCCTGGACATCGAGTTCAGCCGGACCCCGGAAATGCCTTCCCTCGAGGACATCACCAAGACGGCACACCAAAAAACTTCCGTTTACTCGTTCGAGGCGCCCCTGCAGGCCGGCGCCGTGCTGGCAGCGGCCCCGGAACCCGTTGTGGCGGCACTGACTGGCTTTGGGCGTTACGCAGGCATCGCTTATCAGATCGCCGATGACGTCCTGGGCGTTTTCGGGAAGGAAAGCCGCACCGGGAAAAGCACGTGGGGAGACCTCCGGGAAGGCAAACGGACGGCCCTGCTCTCCTTTGCAGCTACCCGTACGGAATGGAGCAGGATCGCATCACTCATCGGATCGCAGGACATGACGGCCGCAGACGCGGGGCATGTCCGGTCGCTGCTGGTGTCCTGCGGTGCGAAGGACTATGCCGTACAGCTTGCCACCGAAAATGCCCACCTCGCAGTGATGCACCTGGAGGTGGACGGAGTGCCCGATGCCGTACGCAGGAGCCTTGAACACATGCTGTTCTCTGCCATTTCCAACGTGCGGTCACACTAGCCGCGTTGGGATGGCTTCCTCCTCGCAGATACCGCCCGCCCTGCCGTTACTATGAGAGAACAAATCCGGCACCGAGGCTATCTGCCAGGAAGGACCTGATCCGGAGTGGAAGGCAAGACGTCGGCCGTTGTCGAGGTGCCCTGCCTTTGCCGTTCGGTTCCGCTTTGGATTGCTGGAGACGCGCCCGGACAAGTTGCCGCGGAATGACTTCGCCAATGCACGATGAGCGCGTGCGACGCACCGTTGCCGGGACCAACCTCGGGAACAACCGCGATTCCACCCGGCAGCACAATCTTTCCACCGTGCTGGGCCTGGTGCACTCCATGGCCGGTGTTTCCCGGGCACAACTGACCCGGGCCACCGGGCTCAACCGCTCAACTATCGCGGCGCTCGTGGGCGAACTCGTCCACCTCGGGCTGGTGGTGGAGAGTGACCTCGACCAGGCACAACAGCATGGCCGCCCCAGCATCATGATTGAACCGAGTCCCGGCGCGCTGGCACTGTCGGTGAACCCGGATATCGATGTGGTCAGCGTTGCGCTTGTTGCGCTGGGCGGGCACATAGTGAACCCTGTCCGCTTCCATACCGTCCGGGCGCCGTCGGTAGCGGAAGTGGTAAACATCGTGACGGCGATTTACACGGGGATGCGGACCTCGCTTCCCGCCCGGCACCGGATCATGGGCGTGGGGCTGGCCATTCCGGGGCTGGTGGATCCTGTTGATGGCACCGTCATCGAAGCACCGCATCTTGGCTGGCGCGACCAACGTCTCGCAGCACTCCTCAGTGAGGCCTTGAAACTGCCGGTCACCGCAGCAAATGATGCCGTCGCCGGTGCGCGTGCGCAGGCCACCTTCGGGGCGGGCCGCGACGTTCGGGACCTTGTCTACCTTTACGGCGGAGCGAGCGGCATAGGCGGAGGTGTCATCAGCGGAGGGCGCCTTATCCGAGGAGCCACGGGATTCGCCGGACAACTTGGGCACACTCACGTGCGCTCAGGCGGGACCGCATGCACCTGCGGGTCCTACGGCTGCCTTGAAGCCGAGGTCACGCGTGAAGAGCTGATTGCCGCAGTCGGGCTGCCGGCCGGGGAAAGGGAGAACCTCGAAGAGGCCGTGCTGGAGAAGCTGCAGGACGAGGCCGCGTCCCAGGAACTGCGGGAGATCATCGACCGGCAGGTTGCGCTGCTGGCTATCGGACTGAAGAGCGTGGTCAACCTGCTGAATCCGTCCCTGATCGTGCTGGGCGGTTTCCTGCGCATTCTCGTTCGCGCCGCACCGGACGCCCTCGGCGAAGCGCTGCGCACACCGGGAACACGGGGGCCGCGGGAGGGCGTCGCCATCGAGTTGGCTCCCCTGGGCGAAGATTCCATCCTGGTTGGTGCCGCGGAGCTCGCCTTCGAACCCCTCATCCGGGATCCCGCCGGTTTCCTTCGCCCCCAGGATGACGACGCCGATGCGAGGGTTCCGTCCGCGTAAATTCTCTGCGGCAGGTCACCAAAAAAGCGGATCCTGTTCCAGCTTTCGGCTGGGACAGGATCCGCTTCGTGTTTTGGGCCCGTGGCCCTTATCGTGCAGCCACTGGTACTCCGCGGAGCATCAGTTGGCTACGGCAAGTACTACCTCAGCGGTTCCGGTCAGCGGAGCAGATGCGGCGTCGCCGGCGTCGGTGTAGCTGGCGCTGAAGACGGCTGAGAGGTCATCTACGGCCGGGTCATGGCCCTCGGGAACGGTAGTGGTGAGGGTGCCCGTGCAGCCCGACGTCGTGGTCTGCGGGTGTCCGTGCGTGTGGTGGCCGAGGATGTAGGTCACCTGGACAAGTGAGCAGTCAACCGGCTGGTCATCCGTAACGCGGACCTCGTAGCTGACAGTGTCGCCGAAGCGGAAATCCTGGCCTGCGACGGGGCTGATGAACTCGATGACCGGTGCCTGGTTGCCGACCTCGATTGCCACCTCTGCAGAGGAGTGGCGCCCACGGTGCTTGCCGCCCTGGTCCGTGACCTTCAGGCTCGCAGTATAGGTTCCGATTTCCTCATAGGTCCAGGTGGGGTTTGCTTCCTCAGAGTCCACGACTCCGTCGGAGTTGAAGTCCCACTCATAGCGGATCTTGTCGCCGTCGGCGTCGGCGGTGCCTTCGCTCGAGAACTTCACGGTCAGCGGTGCAGCACCCGCCGTCGGTGTTCCAGCGGCTACCGCCACCGGGCTGTGGTTGCCGCCTGCACCGATGTAGTCGATGCGGGACAGCTGTGCGTCCGGGTTCTCGCCGAAGTAGCCGTCACCATATTCAAGGACGTAGAGAGCGCCGTTCGGACCGAACTCCATGTCGATGGGGTTGTCGACCACGAGGGAGTCAACGACGTTCTCGATTGAGGCGAGCTCACCGTTCTCCGTCGTCATGCCCTTGATGTAGTCGCGCGTCCACTCGTAGAGGAAGGACTTGCCGTCGTAGTAGGACGGCCAGGCAACAGGTGACTTGCCCTTGGTGGCCTTCTCATTGAACACATATTCAGGGCCGGCCATAGGACCGATTCCACCGGTCTCGAGCTCGGGGAACTCGGCCGAGGCGCCGTAGGAGTACCAGACCTCCGGCTGGGCTACGGGGGGCAGCTCGCGGAGGCCGGTGTTATTGGGTGATTCGTTCACGGGAGCAGCACAGTTGAACGCCTTACCGGAGGTGCCGGTGGCGAAGTCATAGTCGACGTACGGCAGTTCAGCGGTGGCGCAGTAGGGCCAACCGTAGTTGGACGGCTCAGTGATTGCTGCCCATTTGCCGGTACCTGCAGGGCCGCGGGAGGGATTGGCACTACGCGCGTCGGGCGAGTAGTCAGCGACGAACAGTTCGCCGGTCCTCTGGCTGAGTTCGATGCGGAAGGGGTTCCGGAGGCCCATCACGTAGATTTCAGGCCGGGTCTTGGGGGTGCCGGGCTGGAACAGGTTGCCTTCGGGGATGGTGTAGCCGCCGCCGTCCTTGGGCGTGATCCGCAGGACCTTGCCGCGCAGGTCATTGGTGTTCGCGGAGGTCCGCTGCGCATCCAGGGCGGGGTTGCTGGTGGGGCGCTCGTCGATCGGGGTGTAGCCGCCAGACTGGAACGGGTTGGTGTCGTCTCCGGTTGAGAGGTACAGGTTGCCCTCGGCGTCAAAGACGATGTCACCGCCGACGTGGCAGCAGATGCCGCGGTCCACGGGCACCTCGATGATCTCCTGCTCGCTGGCGAGGTCGATGGAGGAACCGTTGAACTGGAAACGCGAAAGCACCAGGGAGCCCTTGAACTTATCGAAGTCCGCCGCTGCGCCGGTGAAGGGCGCGTCACCCTCGTTCACGCCGGTGGTTGCGGGATCATCCACAGGGGTGTCCTGCGGGGGCGAGTAGTACAGATAAACCCAGTTGTTGCCCTTGGTCCCGAACTTGGGATCAAGGGCAACGCTCTGCAGGCCTTCTTCGTCATGCTCGTAGACATCCAGGGTTGCGGCCAGCGTGTTGAGGCCGGTCTCCGCGTCATTGAGCCAGACTTCTCCGCCGCGGGTTGTGTGCAGGACGTCGTTGTTGGGCAGAACGGCCAGGTCAACAGGCTCGCCCGGGCCGTCGTTGAGCGTTACCTTCTGGAAATTGGCGTCGGGCGGAGCTACGTCTGGAGCGCCGCCCTGCTGGGCCTGCGCCGGTCCTACTGCGAAGGAGGTGGCCATCAGGGCAGCCATGGCCAAGCCGGCACCAGCCCGGGCGGTGCGTCTTTTTGTAAAACCAGGGGCATAGGTGCGATGCCCGGAAGCTTCCGCTATCCCGTGTCGATTAACAGTCATCGTTCACTTTCTTCTCGTCATTGAGGACCCGGACCAGCCGGACTCAGGTCACTTAGAACGCTAGTTGAGCCGAACCGGATTGCCTAGTGGTTTCAGAAAACAAAATTGCGCCAATCTTGAGATTGTGGCATATTTTCGGACACGTAAAAGCGCAACAGCGCCAATTAGAGCCTGAAGCGGTTTTGTTGTTTCGAACTCGAAAGCTTAGCTACTGATCCCCTGCGTCTGGAGAACCAGCTCCTTCACCGCAGCCGCGGGCACCTGCCGGCCACTGTTCAGGAGCACCTCTATCGAGGATGGAATCCGGTTTTCCGAGCCAATGATGAGGGGCGTGCCGGCTGCGCAATCCGGGAGCCGTCCGTGAGTGCCCCGCACGTGCGTCGGATCCAGTGGCACGGTACTCATGGCGTACCGCAGGCCCAGCTTCTTCTTCACCAGGTTGAGCCCTGCTTTTGCCTTCGCCAGCTTGTCCGCCGGGTTGAAGAAGAGCTCGGCGGGATCGTAGCCCGGTTTCCGGTGGATATCGACGCCGCGTGCATACTCGGGTGCGCGGTCGTCGTCGAGCCAGAAGTAATAGGTGAACCAGGCGCGGGGCTCCGCTACGGCAACCAGCTCCCCGGACCTTTCATGATCGAGTCCGTACCGGGCCTGCGCTTCCCGGTCAAGGACCTCGTCCACGCCGTCGGTCCCGCGAAGAACCGCAGCCACCCGCTCCACGTCCGCCGGGTCGGAGACGTAGACGTGTGCAACCTGGTGGTCGGCTACGGCAAACGCCCGCGACGTCCACGGATCGAGTTGCTCCCGGCCATCCTGCACATAGACCTCCAGCAGGCCTTCCCTGCGCAGGACGCGGTTGATATCCACCGGTGTGCTTGCTTCTTCGATCCCATATTCGGCCACGGCAATCACCGCGTAGCCGCGCGCCTCGGCTTCATCCAGCAGCGGCGCCAGGGTGCGGTCGAGGTCCGAAGCGGCACGCGAAGCCTGCGGTGAATCGGGTCCGAACCGCTGCAGGTCGTAGTCCAGGTGCGGCAGATAGGCCATCAGCAGGTTCGGTGACTGGTTCCGCATGATGTGCCGTGTGGAGTTGACGATCCACTCACTCGACTGGATTGTCGCCGTCGGGCCCCAGTACTGGAAGAGCGGGAACTCACCGTAGCCGGCCACCAGTTCGTCGTGAAGTTCCGCGGGGCGGACGTAGGCATCGGGTGATTTGCGGCCGTCCGCATGATAGATGGGCCTTGGGGTCACTGTAATGTCGGTGGACATTCCCATGGCGTACCACCAGCAGATATTGCCCGCGCTGTACCCGGGGTGCTGCCGGCGGGCCGTTTCCCAGATGTTCTCGCCGCTGACAAGCCTGTTGTGCTGGCGCCACAGGAAAACATCGCCGAGCTCCCGGAAGTACCAGCCGTTGCCCACGATTCCGTGCTGCGCGGGCGCCAGGCCCGTCAGCATGGTGGACTGAACGGTGCACGTCACCGCGGGCAGGACCGTAGCCAGTTCGGATGACCATCCCTGTGCGGCAAGCCGCGACAGGCGGGGCATCTGGCCCAGGGCCTTGGCAGTCAGGCCAACGACGTTCAGCAGCAGTACTGGTTTCACGGTTTTTCCTTGTTTCGGGGTGTCATTGGCGTCCGCGTCAGGAGCTTTGAACAGCGGGTGCGGCAGCGAACAGATGCGACTGCGCCCACTGAATCTCCGCTGCAATCCCGTCGGTGATGCCCACCGAGGCACCCGGCAGCACGCTCCAGGTATAGGTCTCGATGTCGAGGTGGACCTCTGGCGCGTAGGGCAATCGGCGGACTTCGGTGACGGTCCGGCTCAGCACGTCCACGGTGGTCTCCAGAGGGGCGGAGGGGACGTGATGGAGGGGGATATGGAAGTGAACCCGCCACGCGCTTTCCCCTGGCAGCTCAGTGAGGGCTTCACCGAGATCGTCTGCAGCAACAACGCCTGCCGGCTGGGACTCCCGTACTTGGTGCAGGTATCGCGGTTCAACGAAGGCAGCCAGGGCCTCCCGGGCTGCCGGGTCGGATGGATCCGTGACGTGCAGGGCTGCTGACGCCTGTACTTTCACTATCCGCAAACCGGCGGCATCAATTTCCTGGACAGCGCCCGCCGGGTCCGCGAACGAGACGGCAAGGTGGCAGGTATCCACGCACAAGCCTACGAACTCGGGATCCACGCCGCGTTCAATGCGGGGACGCAGCCAGCCGACCACGTCAGACACGGTATCGAGCACGCACCCCGGTTCGGGTTCGACGGCGACGCGGACGGTCTTTCCCGTACGTTCCCGCAGGTCACGCAACCGGGAGCTCAGCTCGGCAAAGGCGGAGGTGGCGTCGTCGTCGTCGGCCTGTGTCCATGGCTCACGCCAGGCAAGGGGCAGGGTGGAGATTGACCCGGTTGTGCCCTCCGGCATGAGTGCTGCCAGCACCTCGGCGCAGTCCAGCGTGTACTCCAAGCGGGCATGCTCCGCCCACGTCGGCTTGTAGACGTCGAGCTTGACTACCTCATTGTGGAAGCCGCCGTAGGGGAAGGCATTGATGGTGTGCAGCTGCAGCCCTTCAGCGTGGAGGACGTCGCGGAGCGCGGCGCGGTCCTCTGTGTTGTGGGCCAGCTGACGGGCCAGTCCGGCAGGCAACCACAGTCCCACGCCGAGGGTATCCAGTCCGACGGTGCGGCGGATGGGGCCGGCGTACTCACGGAGCTGCCGGATGACGCCGTCGAGATCCTCGGCGGGGTGGACGTTGGTGCAGTATGAAAGGAGCATCAGACCCTGGCCCCCCGCAGGACGGAGTTGCCCTCGAAACCCGCTGCCGCATCAGGCAGTTCAGCCGCATCGAACCCGGGGATCGGATCAAGGATGAGCTGGCCGCTCTGGCCGTAGAACTCGACAGGGTTTCGCCAGAGCACCTTGTCGACGTCGTCGGCCGTGAAGCCGGCCGCGAGCATCGCGTTGGCGGTGCTGACGGTTTTCAGGGGGTCCGACCTGCCCCAGTCAGCCGCGGAGTTCACCAGCACCCTTTCAGTTCCGTACCTGCTGAGGATCGCGACCATCCGCTGCTCATCCATTTTGGTGTCCGGGTAGATGGAAAACCCCATCCACGCGCCGGCGTCTTTCACCATCTCAACATTCGTTTCATTGAGGTGGTCGACAACCACCATGCCGGGTGCGACTCCTGACTCGCGGACGACGTCGAGCGTCCTTTGGGTGCCCGCGAGCTTTTCCCTATGCGGAGTGTGGACCATGGCCGGCAACGAATATTCGAGCGCGAGTTGCAGCTGGCGGCTGAAGGCCTCGTCCTCAGCGGGAGTCATGGAGTCATAACCGATTTCACCGATGGCCACCACACCTTCCTTCATCAGGTACCGGGGAATCTCCTCCAGTACGGGGACGCACCGCGGATCGTTCGCCTCCTTGGGGTTGAGGGCGATGGTTGCGTGATGCCGGATGCCGAACTGGGCGGCGCGGAACCGTTCCCAGCCGAGCAGTGAGTCGAAGTAGTCAATAAAGGAGCCCACGTTGGTGCGCGGCTGGCCCATCCAGAACGCGGGTTCCACGAGGGCACGCACGCCGTTGGCGTAGAGGGCCTCGTAATCGTTGGTGGTCCGGCTGGTCATGTGGATGTGCGGGTCGAAAATACGCATGGCTTGCTTCCCTTAGAAGGAGGTGGAATAGCTGGATGAGGACTGCAGGAGCAGATGGAGGTCTTCAGGAATGGCGCGCCCGGCGGCCTTGCGTTCCGCAGCGAAGTCACATGCCATCCGCGCCAGCTCGCCATCAGCCCGTTCCTGGAGATCGGTGACCGTGCTGAGGCTGATGCCCATAAAAACCAGTTTCAGCACGGCATGGCGCCAGCTGTGCTGGTCCAGGTAGGCGGCGGCGAAGGGGCCGGCGCCGGCCGCTACAAGGCTGCTCTCGTTTGTCCGCAGGGCCTCCGACGTGAGGCGCACTCCTGCCGTGACGACGACGGCCGGAAGTTCCGGCGAGCGCGTTGCCAATGCCCCCAATCCCTTCAGTACGCCCCGGCGTTCGGCTGAATCGCCGCCGTCGTAGAGCGATAACAGGGCTTCGGCCAGTTCATCCGCTGGAAGGACCTCCCCAAGCCGTCCGATCAGCTGGCCCCGCGCGTCGTCGCTTACGGTGCCGAACAGAACCCCGGTGGGATCGGCGTCCGGCCGCAGAGGGCCGTGGCCCAGGCGGCGGCCGGCCTTGGCAAAGATTTTGCCAAGGCTGGCGGGGTCGGCGGTGATCGCCGCTGTACTTTCCTCCAGCCATCGTTCCGATTCCGCCCTGGTTCCTGCTTTCCGCCAGGCGGTGCCGAGCGCATCCATACTGCGTACCGCCAGCCCCGGCGCGTCGTGGGAGTGCCGCGGAAACTCGACGGCGGCAACACCGCGGTAGCCCAGCTCGGCCAGGGTTGCGAGTGCGAGCGGCAGGTCGACGGTACCTTCGCCAAACGGCAGGTGCTCGTGGGCATGTGGGCGCATGTCGTCCAACTGGACGTTGGCCAGGAGCGGACCTGCCTGCAGCAGTGCGCCCCGCACCCCGCCCGGCTCCACCACTACGCAGTGGCCGATATCCACGGTCACCCGCAAGTTGTCTGGACTGCCAAGTTCTTCACGAAGGCGCAGCACGTCGGAAACCGTCTCGATCAACATACCCGGTTCGGGTTCGACGGCGAGGAGGACGCCCTTGCCGCGTGCGTACTCAACGATGTCAGCGACCCGGGAGGTAAGCCGCTGCCATCCCGTTTCGGGGGTGGCGTCTTCAGGAAGTATGCCGGAGAAGAAGGAGACGCACTCTGCCTGCAGGGCGGCTGCTATGTCAACAGCACGGCGAAGGAATGCGACCCGGGCTTCGGCCTCTTCATCCACGAGCGCGGGCCGGTGCTTGTGCCGCGGGTCGAGCAGGAAACGGGTGCCTGTTTCAATGATGACGCGAAGCCCAAGCTCATCGAGCCGGCTTCGCAGTGCCTGCAGTTGCGCGTCCAGGTCCTCCGCAAACGGATCCAGGTGGGGGTGGCCCAAGGTCAGGGCCACTGCGTCGTAGCCCTGTTCCGCGAGGAGTTCGAGGGCGATGGGAAGGGGATGGTCGGCGAAACCGTTGGTACCGTATCCCAGGCTGAAGGGCATCGTGGGTGCTGAGATGGGTGTAGGTGCTGTCATGACTCGCTTATCCTCGAACTCCGGGGACGGGAACGCAGGACCATGCCGAGCAGGTCCACCGACGCAAGCACTCCGGCAGCGGCCACGTTTCCCTGTCGCAGCGTGAGGGCAACCTGCAGGGGGATCATCGCCCGGATGCCTGCCTTCGTGGCCTCAAGTGCGTTCGTCGCCGCCGGATTCCGGGCAGCCCGCAGCTGGGCCGGACCGCAGCGGACGGCGTAGGCCGCCGCCGCGGCGAGCACAGCAACGACCTGGATGCGGGGTACAGCAGAGCCGGCAACTACGGCACCGGCCAGCAGGCCAGTGCCGGCAGCGACGCCGGAAGCCGTCGCCGTCGTTGTTCCCTCGACTTCACCTTGGGAAAGGAGGGTGACAGCCACCGTGTGGCCGCCCATGATGCCGGCCGCGGCGAGTGCGGGGCGAACGTGCCCGGAGCCTGCGCCCATAAGAACGTCCAGGGCACGGCAGGACGCCATGGTGAGTGCACCGGCCACCGCATGGCTTTTGGCCAGCAGGTCATAGGTCCAGATTGCCGCGGCCAAGGGAAGAGCCACGGCGAACGCCCGCCTGCCGCCCCCGGCAGCGCTGAGGCCGAGCCCGGCCAGGGTCAGGACTGCGGCTGCAGTGAGTGCGTTCCGTTCGCTGACCCGCCCGGACGGTATGGGCCGTCCCGGCCGCTCCCGCGCATCGATCCCGCGGTCGGCGTAGTCATTGAGAGCCATCCCGCCGGCGTAGAGGCAGGCGCTCGCAATCGGAAGGATCATCCGGCGGCCGCTGAGCACGTGCCCGGCGGCGGACCCGCCCACCAGCGTGTCACCGAGGACGGTAAGGACGGCCGGTGCACGGACCAGTTCAAGGTAATCGTTGATGCGGCTCACTGCTGCTCGGGGCTCCCGGTGCCGGCCGCCAGCTTCGCGCTTGCCGTCTGTGCCCACTCCACGAGGTTGTTGGTCTGGTTCGCAAACGAGTGCTCATCACTGCCCCACGGATCCTTGAAGAAGAATCCCAGGGCGCCTACGTGGTTTTCTTCTCCGGCAGCATGGGCCAGCGCCATCAGACGTGAGAGGTCAAGCACCATGGGTGCGGCCAGCATGGAGTCATAAGCGCTCCAGGTGGTTTGCAGCGTGAGGCGGGAGCCGAGGAACCCTTCAACGTTGATGTGGTCCCAGGCTACCTTCGTCTCACCGAGATCCTGGACGTTGTCAATATGAAGCGGGGTAACCGCACCTCCGGTCAGCTCCTGGAGTCCCCGGTTCTTGGACTGCAGTTTTCCTGCAACGGCCCGCGGGTCAGCAAGCGTCGCTCCGTCACCGCCGCCGAGGAGGTTCGTTCCGGCCCAGGACAGGACACGCAGCCCGCGGGCGGCAAAGGCCGGAGCCAGAACGGAGCGCAGCCAGGTCTGGCCCGTCTTACCATCCTGCCCTGCGGTCGGTACACGGTACCGGGCAGCCAACTCGCGCAGCGCAGGCACGTCAAGAGCCGTGGAAGGTGTGAAACACACGTAGGGAGAGCCGGCCAGGACGGCGGCATAAGCGCTGACGGAGCTGGGCGGAAGCACCGAGCGTGCCGGGTCCTCCATGGCGGCCAGCAGCAGGTCCGCGTCGCTGAACTCCGGGATGGGTTCAACCGGCGCCTCGGTGGAAGCGACATCGAGAACAATGACGCGGTCCAGGCGGTTGGAGTGCTTGAAATCTTTGATGTCCTGGGCAAGCCGTTGCACCACTTCGGCCTGCGACTCCGACTTCTGCGCATTGTTATAGCCCGGCCGCACGCGCTGGTCGGTTTCCAACAGCTGGGGTCGGACGGATTCGAGCAGGTGAGGCGGAAGCATCCCCGATTCAACGAGTGCTTCGGCGCGCTTGGTCATGCATACATCACTGATGTCGTGGCCGCCCACCACAAAGTCCGCGAAGCCGGGAAGCGCGACCCCGCGGAAGGGCTCCTGCTCAGTGACGCACCCGGTGGCGTTCGTGAGGCCGGCGGAAATGGCAGCCAGGCCCACCGCGGCTGTTGTCGCCACTGACCCCCGCGCGCCTATCAGCCAGATGCCCGTCTTTCCGTAGGCATAGGCGGCCGGTCCTGCGCTCGAGGTCACGCCCGGTGTCCCCTCAGCTGATTTACCCAATGTGATGTCCTTTCAAGGTGCGGTGTGCAAGCCCTCAACGGGCGGGCTCCATGAGCCGGTCGAAAATCTAAGCGTCAGTAGGAGTAGCAGGTGAGGAAGTTGAAGCTGTCCTCAGCGAATTCGCGGGTAGCCGGGGCACCATCACGCTCCACCACGTAGTACTTCACCCTTCCCTGCGCTGCGTCGAGGACCGGGGCCCAGTCGATGTCGCCCTCGCCGACGTCGGTCGGGATGGCCCGCGCGTCTCCATTCAGGAAGCCGTCCTTAACATGCAGGAGTTCGATACGGTCGCCATGCTCCTCGATAAGACTGACGACGTCGACGCCGGCGTCAGCAGCCCACAGGACGTCCAGTTGGAAGGTCACATACCGCGGATCGGTGTTCTCCACCAAGATTTCCCAGGCGCTCTTGATTTCCCCGGTTTCCGGATCGGCGAACTGGTTGGTGAATTCACCCTGGTGGTTATGGACGAAAATTTTGCCGGTGCCCGCCTTCTTTGACATCTCGCCCAAACGGTTCAAAGTCTGCGCTGTCGCCAGGGTGTTCTCATACGTGCCGATGCCAGGCGACGCGGATCCACCCGATCCCGTGTATTTCTGGCCAATAACCTTCGCGTATTCGAGTGTCTCGTCGAACTGCGCTTCATTGGTGCTGCCGTGGGACGTGGGCGCCTTCAGGCTGTACCTGCCGAGCAGGTCGGCGAACTCAGCCGCAGTCCGGCCCTCGTAGGTGCCGCCGAACGGCTCCACATTCTGGTAGCCGATGTCGCTCAACTCGGCTAGGACGGCCTCGGTGCCTACCTCGCGCGCCCAACCCCAGTAGCTGAACATCTGAATCGAAATCTTGCTGGCGGGAACGCTTCTGCCTGCGCAGTCAGCGGCCGTGTACGAGTTGGGGGAAGCGGGAGCCGCGGCAACCGTACCGGCGAGTGCTGCAGTCGCCGTGATGGCCAGTGCGGCAGCTGCAGCGGCCCTGCGGAGGCCCCGACGCCGGTGGGCTCGCCCGAAGTTGATGTCGTTGATCAAATCTTCCTCCTTGAAGTGATGCTGCATCTGCCCCTGTCGGCGCCCTTCGAAGGGCGCCGCCCTGTGAGGCGTCGATCACAACGAACCTAACACGACTAATGACGTCAAACAACGAATGTTGTCCATCCCTCGATATATTCACGCTTCCGGGGACGCGTCTTTGACCGAGACAGGGCGCAGTAATGCGGATTGCCGGACGAGGCGTTCGTTTGGCGCCTTTGCTGCGGGCTTATTTTTGGAGGAGCAAGACGTCAGCCTCCAAGCAGACGCTCGGCGACCCTTTCGTCGAAAGGTGTGCTTTAATTAGTCGATGAGTGACATAAGTACCTTTAACGGCTTGGGTTCATCCGGAGCAAGCGAACTGTTCCAGATCCTGCGGGACGGACGCCCGCGTACGAGAACTGAACTCGCGGAGCAGATGGGGCTCGCACGTTCCACCGTTACGCTCCGCATTGAAGCGCTTATGGAACTTGGGCTGGTCGGCTTCGTAGACGATGCTGTTTCCACCGGCGGGCGTCCCTCCTCACGCATTGCGTTGAAGGCCGGCAGTAAAGTTGTCCTCGGTGTGGACATCGGAGCATCGCACCTGAGTGTGGCGGTAACGGATCTCACCGGTCACCGCTTGCGTGAGGCCGCGCGCAGCATGGAAGTAACCCAGGGTCCGGACATAGTGCTGGAGGCTGTTGTCGAACTGGGTACCGAGCTGCTGCAGGACTCCGGGCGGGCAATGACGGATCTCCTGGCAATCGGCATCGGCCTGCCCGGGCCGGTGGAGCATAGGACCGGCAGGCCCATCAATCCCCCAATCATGCCCGGCTGGAACGGCTTCGACGTTCCGGGCCACCTGCAGGCCCACTTCCACGTTCCGATTCTTGTAGACAATGACGTGAACATCATGGCACTGGGGGAACGCAATGTTGCGTGGCCAAACATCGACAATCTCATCTTCGTCAAAGTAGCCACTGGCATCGGGTCGGGCATCGTGTCCAGCGGCATGCTACAGCGCGGCGCGGACGGAGTTGCCGGGGATATCGGGCACATCAGGGTGCACAACGGCGCCGGCGTTCCGTGCCATTGCGGAAATGTGGACTGTCTCGAAGCCGTCGCGTCAGGACCGGCCGTTGCGGCCAAGCTTCGCGAACTCGGCGTGGAAGCGAACACCAGCGAAGACGTAGTACGGCTTGTCGGGGCGGGCAGTGCTGAGGCCGTACGAGCGGTGCGGCAGGCAGGTAGGGACGTGGGTGAGGTTCTCTCCGCCTGCGTTAGCCTCATGAACCCGTCTGTCATCGTCATTGGCGGCTCCATGGCATTGACGGGCGAGCACTTCATCGCAGGCATCCGGGAAGTCGTTTACTCCCGCACCATTCCGCTGGCAACCCAGCACCTCCAAATCGTCCAGTCCAGTTCGGGACTCGATGCCGGCGTGCTCGGCGCCAGCATGCTGGCTATTCACCACGCCATGTCTCCGCAGCGCATCGATGCCATGGTCTTAGGCCTGTCCGGTGCCGTGAGCGTCTAGGTCGTCACCTTCTTTCAATCTCCCCGCGACTTTTGCTTGACAGGCAACAAAACCGGCCATTAGTCTCAAACCCAAAGCCCGGTCGACGGCGACGCTACTTTCAGTTCGAGGCGCCGATGGCCGGTCAGGCTGAAAGCCAACATCACTTTCTGCCTGGGTTTCAGGCGCCAAACGTGCGCTTGAGATCAAGGAATTCATGGCAGCGAAAGGGTGCATCACAGCTGCACCATAAGTTCCAGTCCCCATCGCATCTGATGCTTATTGACGGCAACGGTGGAGCGGGAAGCTCACGGCGAAGACGCTGTGGGTGAAACAACCAACCGGGGGCGGCGTTGCCGCCCGGCCGTGGAAAGCCTCTGCCGCGAGCCCTCGTAAACAACCCGCTGCGTTGCAGCTTCGCATGCTTCCCCTCACCAAAGCCGGTGGAGGAACGCATAACCTGCCAGGAAAGGCAAACATATGTGCTTCGGATTCAATGCCCCAGGCGCCCTTCGTCGTTCATTGGAAGAGAAGGGTGTCGACCGGCGCGGCTTCCTGAGGGGAGCGATGGCGGCAGGCGTGGGTGTCGGTCTTGCCGGGTTCGGCGGGACTGCTGCGATGGCCGCTCCGGCTGCCAAAGCGGCAGGCCGCCCGGTGCCGCCCGGACTGATCAGCATCCAGCTGTACACCCTGCGTTCGATCATGCGGGGCGAGGGCGTGGATGCCACGCTGGCAAGCCTCGCCAACTTCGGCTTCACCAAGGTTGAACTCGCCGGTTTGTACGGCCGAACCGCCGAGGCGATGCGCTCGACGCTTGATTCACTCGGCATTACGCCCTCCTCGAGCCATGACGGAATCAGTGCCACCCCTGCCGCGCTCGAGACGAAGATCGCCAATGCCGTGACTCTCGGCCAGACCCACATCAACGTCCCGTACCTGGTTTCCAGCTCTGCAGCTGACTGGTACGGCTGGGCGAAGCAGATGAACGCGGAGGCCGCTGTTGCCCGGGAGGCCGGCCTCAAGTACGGCTACCACAACCACGCCCACGAGTTCACTACGGATCTCGGTGGCGGTCTGACCCCCTGGGACATCTTCACCAAGCACCTCGATCCAGAACTGGTCCACCTCGAGGTGGACCTCTACTGGGCAGTGACCGCCGGTGTTGGAGTGGGTGCAAAAGATCCTGTCCAGTTTGCCATCGATACCATCCTCCAGGCTCCGCAAAAGGTCCTGCAGTACCACGTGAAGGACCGCGCCCCCGCTGGCGATTTTGCAGACCTCGGAACCGGAACGATCGACTTTGCACGCATCTTCCGGGCACACACGCCGAAGGAATTTATCGTCGAGAACGACCAGCCCGATGTCACGCCGCTGCAGACGGCCGAGGTGGGCTACAACTACCTTCGCGGGCTCCGCTTCTAACGGGGACCGTTCATATTTGAGAGCCGGGCCTGTGCTATTGGGGAGCGCAGGCCCGGCTCGGCCGTCCGCAGCCCGTCAGCCCGCTCTTCGCTCCGGAATTCCCTTATCTGCTGATGCCGGAAAATCGAAGAGGATCCCAATCTTCGCCTGGAGCAGGGATAGTTGTTGGTGCCAGCCTCGTCGATCATGTTGAAGGCCCGCCACGTTGAAGGGCCGCGCCTGAAAGGAATGCCGCTGTGAGTGCTTCAGCCCTAGGAGCCCACCTATGACTGGGACTACAACGTCAGGGCGATGCGATGCCGTTCCTGATGCGGCACGGTGTGGCTTCATAGGCAGGACGTGGGCATGACGGATCAAGAGTTAGTGGTTCTACTGGACGCGAACGGCCAGCCCTGCGGGACAGCGCCGAAGCAGGACATCCATGATCAACAAACCCCGCTTCATCTGGCGTTTTCCTGTTACGTGTTCGATCGAATGGGGCGGCTTCTTGTGACCCGGCGCGCCCTTGTGAAAGCTGCCTGGCCCGGGGTCTGGACCAATTCCTTCTGCGGACATCCGGCTCCAGGCGAGGATATGGTGGACGCGATCCGGCGACGAGGCCAGTGGGAACTCGGAATCGAGGTCCTGGATGTGGAGCAGCGACTGCCGCAGTTCAGGTACAGAGCTGTTGACCCGAATGGCATTGTGGAAAACGAGCTGTGCCCTGTCTTCACAGCCCTGACTGATGATCCGGTAGCGCCCCGACAATCTGAGGTCTGCGAGTACCAGTGGGTTTCCATGTCAAGCCTCGAGGCGGCAGCGGAGTCCGTTCCATGGGCTTTCAGCCCCTGGCTGGTCCTGCAGCTGAAGGAGCTGCGCAGCAGCCTCCTGTAGGGCGCTCCTGGGAATAATAGAGCCCGAATTCACCCGTTTAGGGATTGGACGTGCTGACTGGCCCGGCGCTGTCTGCCGGAACAAGGCCCGCAAGGAGCACTGCCCTGCCCTCGCGGCGGCCCAGCACGAACGCCGCTGCAAAGAGCACCGCCAGGATGGCAGCCGCAAGCCAGGCCGGCCCAGGCGTTCCGGGCCAAATTCCCGCCAGGCCGAGGAAAGCGGGGATGGTGGCAGTCGCCTGGCTGGCCAGAACCAGGCCCCACCCGAGGACCGGGTCCAGGCGTCCCAGGCCCAGGGCCATCGAGGCGAACATCAAGCCCCAGAGAGCCGCCCACGCCAACCACAGCACAGCGAGCAGGGGATTGGAATGCAGCCAAACGGCGGCCAGCAGCAGCCCGACGAATGCAGCCATGCCGCAGAACCACCCCAACCCCTTGGACCCGAGGCCCAGCAGCACGTCCAGACCCACGTAGACGTAGGTCAAAGCGAACAGGAACATGCCCGCGGCGGTCGGCAATGGGACTGCGCCGCCGTCGTCATTCGTCACGTATCCGACGGCGAGGACCAGTTGGATGGACCCCACCACCAGGCTGAGCACGGCTGCATCGCGGCGCGGCACATGCGCCAGCATGGCAAGGCCGTTGATCAGCAGTGCGGCGCCGGAAAGGAGGAGGCATACGTGTGGCATCAGGACATCTCGCAGGTACAACGCGACGGGAAGGCGGTTTTCATGAAGTGGAACTTGCTTGTCACAATACGGACAATAGCGCGACGCTCGTGTGCCCGCCTAACGGTACCCGGTCGTAATCCGATAGCTTGAAACGTAAACTTCTTGGGACAGTGCTGCCTCTGCGTCGCCGTCCCGCGTTCGGCCCACGGTAAGGAATAGTTCATGGATGCACGGCTGGAGGCCATCAGGGACACGGTCCTGGCCCGGAACCCTGGCGAGGCGGAATTCCACCAAGCCATCACGGAAGTCTTCGAGAGCCTTGGACCGGTCCATGACCGGCACCCCGAGTTTCTCGAAGCCGCCATCCTGGAGCGGCTCTGCGAACCCGAACGGCAGATCATTTTCCGCGTACCGTGGACCGACGATGCCGGCCGCGTGCAGATCAACCGCGGCTTCCGGGTGGAATTCAACTCCGCCCTGGGCCCGTACAAAGGCGGCCTGAGGTTCCACCCCTCCGTCTACCTTGGCATAGTTAAGTTCCTTGGCTTCGAGCAGATCTTCAAAAACGCCCTCACCGGCATGCCCATCGGCGGCGGCAAGGGCGGCTCCGACTTTGACCCCCGCGGCCGCAGTGATGCCGAAGTCATGCGGTTCTGCCAGTCCTTTATGACCGAGCTCTACCGCCACATCGGCGAATACACCGATGTCCCGGCCGGCGACATCGGGGTGGGCGGGCGCGAAATCGGCTTCCTGTTTGGCCAGTACAAGCGCATCACCAACCGCTATGAATCCGGTGTCCTCACCGGCAAGGGCATCTCCTGGGGCGGCTCCCTGGTAAGGCCCGAGGCCACCGGTTTTGGGACCGTGATCTTCACCCAGGAGATGCTGAAGACCCGGGGGGCATCCTTCGAGGGCCAGCGCGTGGTGGTTTCCGGCTCCGGCAACGTGGCCATCAACGCGATCGCCAAGGCGCAGGCGTTGGGTGCCGCAGTGGTGGCCTGCTCCGACTCTTCCGGCTATGTGGTGGATGAGGCAGGAATCGACATCGCGCTGCTCCGCGAGGTGAAGGAAGTGGAACGAGGCCGCCTGAAGGAGTATGCGGAACGCCGCGGCGGCGCCTCCTACGTGGAAGGCGGTTCCGTCTGGGACGTGAATGCCACCGTGGCGTTGCCCTGTGCCACCCAGAACGAGCTCGACGGCGATGCTGCCGCCCGGCTGGTCCGCAACGGGCTCCTCGCCCTCGGCGAGGGTGCGAACATGCCGTCCACCCGCGATGCCGTGGCAGTGTTCCAGGAAGCCGGCGTGCTGTTTGGCCCGGGCAAGGCGGCCAATGCCGGGGGCGTGGCGACGTCGGCCCTTGAGATGCAGCAGAACGCCAGCCGTGACTCATGGTCCTTCGAGCACACGGAAGAGCGACTCACCGACATCATGGTGGGCATCCACCACCGCTGCGCGTCCACCGCTGACGAGTACGGCGACCCGGGCAACTACGTCCTCGGCGCCAACATCGGCGGTTTCGTCAAAGTGGCCGACGCGATGCTGGCGCAGGGGCTGATCTAGCCGGACCTTTTATCGGTTCCTGCCCCTGGCAGCCACCCTCCACCGGTCCACGAGTTGTCCCTGCTTCACGACGGTCACTTCGTCCACGAGGTTGATAGCCAGGCACACATGGTTGGGGATGACCCTCACCTGGGTGCCGATGGGCGGCGGTGTTCTGCCGTCGTGCAATTCCACGGTGGCGTGGTGCTCCGAGAGGGCGGTGATCCGGGCATCGTTATGGTCGATCAACCGGCCAAATCCAGTTGCCCAGGACGGGCGGTCGCTGCCCAGAATCTTGCTGCCGGCGTCGACGATAAAGCGCGCAGGTGTTCCGTGCGGAGTGCTGTGGTGGCTGACTACTGTGGTGGCAATGGTGAGGGCGATGTCTTCGGGGGCGCACCGGCCCAGCTCAAGTTGCTGGGCGTCACCGAATACGTAGACGCCAGGACGTACTTCGGTGGCAGCGGACCCCTCGGTGAGCAGCGCCGTCGGGGTGGATCCGCCACTGCGGACCTGCGCCTCGAACCCTGCCTCGGCGAGGGCCTCTGCCGCATGCTTCAAAGCTGCCTGCTCCTGCACCGCCGCCTCGATCGGCATCCCCGGGGCGTAGCTGTGGCCTGGGAAGGTGAACACACCTGCCACCCTTAAACCGGCGCCGGAGGCTGCCCGGGCCACCGTTGCCGCGGCTTCCGGCCGGACCCCGCTGCGGTGGTGGCCGCTGTCGATCTCAACCAGGACGGCAACTTCCCCGGCCGCATCACCCAGGCCCTCTCCGAGCATTGCGGCACCGGCCGCAGAGTCCACGCCGACCGAAATGACTGCCGTTGCCACCAGCCGCCGGAGGCGTTCAGCCTTCTCCGGTGAGAGCCACAGGGGGTAAGCAATGAAGAAGTTGTCCACACCTCTCGCTGCGAACACCTCCGCCTCGCCGATGGTCGCCACGGTCAATCCCGCTGCACCGGCCGCGAGCTGCCGGGCTGCGATCTCGGGGATCTTGTGGGTCTTGGCGTGCGGTCGCAAGGCAAGGCCCTTGGCCTGGACTGCGCGGGCCATCCGCTCAATGTTGCGGTCCAGTACATCCACGTCAACCAGGATTTCGGGTGTGTCAATCAATAAAGGAATGGTCATTCGGCGAACCAGTTCCGGGCCGGGTTGGTCACTTCCGGGGCCGCGCGGTGCAGTTCAGGCTGGGCCGCCCAGCGCACACCGTTCGCCAGGACCCGCTGGATCTGCGGGTGGTGGTACACCGGGTATTCCTGGTCGCCGGGGCTGAAGTAGAAGATGCGCCCCTTGCCGCGGGTGAAGGTGACGCCGGAGCGGAACACCTCGCCGCCGGCGAAGGAGCTGATGAAGATCAGGTCGTCCGGGTCCGGGATGTCGAACAACTCGCCGTACATCTCTTGCTCGGGGATCACGATGGGGCTGTCCACGCCGTCAGCTATGGGGTGCGAAGGTTTCACGGTCCACACCAGCTCTCGCTCGCCGTCGTTCCGCCACGCGAGGGAGCAGGTGGTGCCCAGCAGCCTGGTGAAGACCTTGGCGAAGTGCCCGGAGTGGAGCACGATCAGTCCCATTCCGCCAAGGACGTGGCGGTGGACGCGTTCGACGACGGCGTCGCTCACCTCTTGATGTGCCATGTGTCCCCACCAGAGCAGGACGTCCGTTTCCGCGAGCACCTCCTCGTCAAGGCCGTGCTCATCGTCCGTGGCGAGGACCGCCGTCGTGATTTCCGCTTCCGGGTAGTACGAGCGGAGACCCGCGGCAATGGCGCCGTGAATGCCGTCAGGGTAGATTTCCCCGATGTGGGACGGCTCGTTGATGGCCTCGTGGACGCCCTCGTTCCACACCCGGATCCTCAGTTTGCCGTTCATTAGAGGCGAACCTCCCTCTGCTCCCGCGCGGACTGGTAGCACGCGTCGATAATCTGTGCCCGATAGAGGGCCAGCGATCCGTCGTGCCCGCCCCAGACTCCCGTTCCACCGCGCACTGCCGTTACAAAATCTTCCACAACTCCGTCATGGGCGCGCCCCGGCAGCACCGGCGGCACGTAATCGGCGCTTTCGCCGTCCCTTTCCGTGAAAACCCGAAGCTGGCCGACAGGCGGGAAAGGTGCCCCCTGGACCTTAAGTTCCGCGCCACCGTCGGTGCCGTAGACGGTGAAGTCCAGCAGGTCGTCCGTTTCCCGGTACGTGGCCCAGCTCGCCTCGATCAGCAGCGTTCCGCCGCCCTCAAGGCGGAGGAACGCGGAGGCGAAGTCTTCCACTTCGAAGGCGTGGCTGGAGGCCAAGGCGGAGTAGGCGCTTCCGCCGCCGCGCCCCTGCGGGCCCAGCTCTGAATGGGTGGCAGCCGAGACTGCCACTACCTTCGGTTCGCCGAGCAGGTGCAGTGCGTAATCCAGGGCGTGGACTCCGATGTCCGCGAGCGGTCCGCCGCCTGCCAGTTCGGGATTGGTGAACCAGCTGCCCAGCGTGGGGATGCCCGAACGGCGCAGCCAGGATGCCTTCGCGTAATACGGCCGGCCGAGGCCGCCGTCGTCAATGACGCCCTTCAGCGCCTGGATGTCGCCGCGGCGGCGGTGGTTGAAGGCCACGTCCAGGACGCGCCCCGCTTTTCGTGCCGCGTCCACCATTGCCTGGCCTTCGACGGCGTTGCGTGCGATGGGCTTCTCGCTCAGCACGTGGATTCCCCGCTCCAGGGCGGCGACGGTGATGGGTGCGTGCAGGAAGGTGGGCACCGCAACGCTGATGGCGTCCAGGCCGCCGTGCTTCAGCATGTCCTCCCAATCGGAGAAGGCATTGGGAATCGAGAAGTCGGCCTGCAGGGAGTCGCGCAGTTCCTGCTCCATCCCCGCCAGCGACACGATGCGGACGCCAGGCAGCGAAGCGTAGGCCTTGAGGTGCTGCTGTCCCGCCCAGCCGATGCCGACGACGCCCACGCGCAGTTCCTGGGTACCTTCCCGGAGTTCTTCTGCCGGCGCTTTCTGAGGGGCCGGGGACTGCTGGCCGGACGACTGCTCGTTCTTCACGGATGCTTCCTTTTCCTTGGCGGTAGGCGGTTGTGACCGGGTGCTCTTGGAATCGATTCTTCGTGCTGCTGCGGGGTTTTCCCCAGCATAACTGGCCCCGACGAAGGTCGTTCAGGCCGCCCGGCTCCCCGCCGACGGCACCAGCGGCCGGGACCTTCTGGCGCTGGCCGACCATTATGACCAGCCGCACTTGATCAAGTCCTTTCGGCGCTTCAGCGGGTGCACACCGTCGGAATATGTCGGTCTGATCCGCGAGCATGGGCCTGAGCACGCCGCGTTTGTCCCTCTTGACCATGTGGGGGACGGTCGGTCAGCCTTCAGTGCGCTAAAACTCGATCCCGGATTCGCATCGACGGCCACGAGCGTGCAGTTTTTGTACAAGACTCCGCAGGTCAGCGGACATACGCTTCAGGCTACGACGCGCTCGACAGCGTCCACGGAAGGGTGCCTGCGATGGAATTCGACATTCATTGGGTGGCTGTACTGCTGGCGGCCTTGACCACTTTTGTGGTGGGTGGGCTTTGGTATTCAGTGCTCTTCGCCAAGGTGTGGCAGCGCGAAGCCGGGGCGCGACGGACGAACAACTGAAGCATGGCACGGTCCGGGTTTTTGTGGGGTCCTTCCTGCTTGCCGTGATCATGGCTGTGGTGCTGGCCGCGTTCATCGGCGACGGCGGTGCCGGCTTTGGCGCGGTAGCGGGGCTGGCTGCAGGGGTGGCCTGGGTTGCGGCGGCATTCGGCATCAACTACCTCTTCGAACGGCGCAGCCTGACCCTCTTTGCCATCAACGCCACGTACAACGTGGTGTCGTTCGCAGCCATGGGAGCAATCATCGGGGCCCTGCAATAGGCGCCTTATCGATGTTTGGTGGCCGCTCCTGCCCTTTACTTCCGCACGCGGTACGTCATCAGGACGCAACCGCCGTCGATGGTGCGAGCCTCGGTTAGTTCGAGGGCAATGCGGCGCGTTTGGTGGAAAAACGGGATCCCGGATCCCAGCAGTATTGGATGCAGGTTCAAACTGATCTCATCAATAAGGCCTGCCTCGAAGAGCGAGCCTGCGAGCTCGCCGCCGCCCATCACGCAGATACCACTACCCGGTTGGTCCTTGAGCTGCTTGACGAAGCCAACTGCATCAACGGAGATGAGCTCAACTCCCGACGGGGGTTCCGTAAGCGTCCGGGAGAAGAGGTACGTGGCGACAGCCGGGGTGCCGCTGCCCTCGTTGCTCGCGGAGGGTTTGCCGGAGTGGGGCCCACCGCTCATGCCTTGGGCGGCTGCGAACTCCCACGTCTTTCGGCCCATCAGCACAGTATCCACGGTTGACCAGTACTGGGCCATGACCGCCTCCACGTCGCGGCTGAAGTGGAGCCAGTCGAGGGCGCCGTCGCTGCCCGCGATGAACCCGTCAAGGCTGCACGCTGCACCATAAGTCACGGTCCGCATCCGTCTTCCTTTCACTTTCGAGTCCCCTCAAAAACTGTAGGCACGCGGCGGCCTTTGGCGACAGGCCTCGGAAGAATGTGCCCTTGCCGCCTTTGTCCGCACCCCACCTGACTGCCCGCCTGCAATCAGTGGGACTGCTGAAACTCGCAGGTGGATGACTGAAACCATCATTTAACACGCCCGAAACCTACCCAAAAATGGCAGCCATACAGTTGGAGCACGACGGCAATAGCTGCCCTCCGATGAACGTGGTACTGACCCCGCGTCCCTCCTCCGGAACGGCTCTGGCGGCAACTTACCGTTCTCTCTTCGCATCACGAAAGGGGTTTCCCATGGATTCGGGAAATGTCGCTTGGATTCTGGCCAGCTCGGCGCTGGTCTGCATGATGATCCCCGCCCTGGCCCTGTTTTATGGGGGCATGGTGGGATCGCGCCGCATTCTCAACATGATGATGATGTGCTTCGGCGGCGCCAGCCTGGTGGCTGTCCTCTGGGCATTGTTCGGCTACTCGATGGCCTTCGGAAACTCCGTAGCCGGCTTGGGACTTATCGGTGACGTCACCGAGTTTCCCGGCATGGCGCAGCTGCTCCCGGCGGATGAGGGTGCCTCCATCCCGGTGGTCCTGTTCGCCGCGTTCCAGCTGTTCTTCGCCTGCGTTACAACTGCCCTGGTTGCTGGAGCCGCAGCGGGCCGCATGAAGTTCGGTGCCTGGATGCTGTTCGCCGGGATTTGGGCCACCATCGTTTACTTTCCCATCGCGCACTGGGTGTTCGCCTTCTCCTCCGCGGACGGCAGCACCGTTGGCGGCTGGATCGCCAGCGGCATCAAGGCCATCGACTTCGCTGGTGGCACCGCCGTCCACATGAACGCCGGCGCCGCCGCCCTGGCCCTTGCTCTGGTCCTGGGCAAGAGCTCGGGCTGGCCCAAGGTGGAGCACGCCAAGCCGCACAGCCGGCCGCTGGTCCTCATCGGCGCAGGGCTGCTGTGGGTGGGCTGGTTCGGCTTCAACGCCGGCTCCGCTCTTTCGGCCGGCCAGTCGGCGTCTGTGGTTTTCCTGAACACCGCCGTTGCCGCTTCCGCCGGCCTCCTCGCCTGGGCGCTTGTTGAGCGGCTGCGCCGCGGCGCAGCCACCAGCATGGGCGCGGCATCCGGCCTGATCTCGGCACTGGTGGCCATCACACCCGCCTGTGGTGCCGTCAGCCCTCTCGGGGCGGTTGCCATCGGCGCCATCGCCGGGGCCGTTTGCTCCCTGGCCATCGAGCTGAAGTTCCGGCTGGGCTATGACGATTCGCTCGACGTCGTAGGCGTCCACCTGGTGGGTGGCATCCTCGGCACGCTGCTGATCGGCCTGTTCGCAACCGACGCCGCACCCAACGCCGTCAACGGCCTGTTCTACGGGGGCGGTGTTGAACTCCTGGGTGTCCAGTCGCTGGCAACCGTCACGGTGCTTGCCTACTCCTTCGGCATTACCTGGATCCTGGCGAAGATCCTGGACAAGACCATTGGCCTGCGCATCAAGCCGGAGGACGAGTTGCGGGGCATCGACCTTGCCGCCCACTCGGAACTGGCCTACCTCACGGATGAAGATCCGGTGGAGCTTGGTTCACCCCAGCGGGCCTAGCAGGCACTAAGAGGTCCGGGTGGAGGCGCCCGGAGCACGCGTCAAGCAAAGGGCCAGGCCTTGGACCGGTGCCAGCAGCAGCTGGCTTATAGTTCCCGGGTTTGGCCCTTTGTCGTGCTGTCCAGTAGCCGGAATCCAGGGTCATTGCCCGGTGCAGGCCAGATGGCCGTCCCGGACTTCCAATACCGCTGCCCTGACGTGGCTGAGGCGGGTCTTCGGGTCATCGGCCATGGTGTCGATGTCCTCGCCGCCCCAGTGCGGGTGCGTGAAGTAGACCAGCAGGGCCCGTTCCTTCCCGTCTTCCCGGGCTGCGAGGGGAACCACATCTGCGTGGCGTCCGACGACGGGCCTTCCGTCCACTGATTCCGGTTGCGTGAGGATGAGCCCGCCCAGGTGGTCCTGCCGGACCCAGTTCCCGGCGGCGTCACCCGAGCGGTAGATGGCCTGGCCCCGCCATTCGTCAACAATCATCCAGTAGGTCCCCTCGAGCCGGAAGACTTTGGGTCCTTCGTGGGGACGGCCGGGGATGGTGAGGCCTTCCCGGATCCACGACGACGGGTCCTGGGGTGTCTCGCTCACCGCGCTGCAGGTATTGGAGCCGCGGGCCTCATCCTTGTACCAGAGGCGATAGCGGCCGTCCCCGCACTGTGCAACGGCGGCGTCGATGACCCGTGGCGAGTCCAGATCGATGGCGCCGAGGTACTCCCACGTGGCCAGGTCCCGGCTGCTGAGCTGGACGATGGATGCGTTGCCGGTCCAGTCTGTCCGGACTCCGCCTAGGACCGTCAGGTACATGATCCACCGGTCACCGATTCGTACGACGTCGGGGGCCCACAGGGTTGCCGGCAGTTCAGTTTCCGGCGGCACCAGTCCCTCTACGGTGCCTTGGTACTTCCAGCTTCGTCCGCCGTCGGACGACCTCGCCACGCCGATCGCTGTGCCGTGCACCCACTCGACGCCGCTCAACCCCGGAGCCGTGGCACGGCGCTGGGTGTAGAAGAGGACCCACTCGCCGGTGAGGTGGTCCGGAACCAGGACGGGATCGGTAGGGCCGTCCCAGACGGGATCCCGGTACGGAGTCCGGAAGGCATCCGGTCGAAGTGGCGGCAAGCTCGAAGATGGAAGGATTCCGGTCACGGCCTGCTGCTGTCGCACGTCTTCTCCAACGTTGTACTTTTTAGTTAAGCCCAAGCATACTGGCACCACTCCCGTTTACTCCTGGAACAGCCCTGCCAGGTCCTCTGCGGTGATGGAGCTACCGGCCAAGGCATCGCCTTCCAGCACGTCGGCGAACAGCTGCGACTTCCGGGCCTTCAGCGCCATAACCTTCTCCTCGATCGTGTCCTTGGCAACAAGCCGGTAGACCATGACGTTCCGCTCCTGCCCGATCCTGTGCGTCCGGTCCACAGCCTGCGCCTCAGACGCCGGGTTCCACCAGGGATCCAGCAGGAACACGTAATCGGCCTCGGTAAGGTTCAGCCCAAACCCGCCGGCCTTCAGCGAGATCAGGAACACCGGTGCACTGCCGTTTTTGAACTCGCTGACAACGTCGGCCCGGTTGCGGGTTCCGCCGTCGAGGTAGCAGTACTCAATCTTCTCCTCGTCCAGCCGCTCCCTGACCTTGCCGAGGAAGCCCGTGAACTGGCTGAAGATCAGGGCCCGGTGGCCCTCCGCCACCAGGTCCTCCAGCTGCTCGAACAGTACGTCCAGCTTGCTGGACCGGACCGACGACAACGCCGGATCAACAAGCGATGCGTCCAGGCTGAGCTGCCGCAAAAGGGTCAGCGACTGGAAGATGGTGAAGCGGTTCTTGTTGACGTCCTCGATCAGCCCGAGGATCTTCTGCCGTTCCCGCTGCAGGTGCGTCTGGTACACCTTCTGGTGGCGCGGGTTCAGCACCACTTCCAGGATCTGCTCCTGCTTGGGCGGCAGGTCCTTGATGACCTGGTCCTTGGTGCGGCGCATCATCAGCGGACGGACCCGACGGCGGAGCTTGTCCAGCTGCCCCTTGTCACCGTTTTTCTCAACAGGCTTCTGGTAGTACTCCGCGAAACGCTTGGGACTGGAGAACAGCCCCGGCGCGACGATCGAGGTGAGCGCCCAGAATTCCATAAGGTTGTTTTCCAGCGGTGTGCCTGTGATGGCGAGCTTGAAAGCGGCCGGCAGTTTCCGGGCGCACTGGTACGCCTTGGACTGGTGGTTTTTCACGAACTGGGCCTCGTCCAAAACCAGGCCCGCCCACTCGCGGGAGGCGTAGGCCTCGTAATCGATCCGGAACAGGGCATAGGACGTGATCACGATGTCCACCCCGGCGAGCGATTCCGCCGGGACCTGATTGCTCTTCGCGAAGGTCTCACTGATGGCCTGGATCTTTAAACCGGGAGCAAAGCGCGCTGCTTCCAGGGCCCAGTTGCCCACGACGCTGGTGGGCGCCACCACTAAGAAGGGAGCGCCGGCGTCGGGGGCCGGGACCAAGGTGCCGGGTGCGGGTTCCCCTGAAGCAACCAAAAGCGCCAGTTCCTTTGCCGCGCACATCAGGGCGAGCGCCTGCACGGTCTTGCCGAGGCCCATGTCGTCGGCGAGGATGCCGCCCAGGCTGTGCCGGTACAGGAAGGTGAGCCAGTTAAAGCCCTCCAGCTGGTACGGACGCAGTTCGGCGTTCAGTGTGGACGGGAGCGGCAGGCCGTCCACGCCACCCTCAAGCAATCCGCCAACCGCCGAGCGCCAGGCCGCCGCCTGCTCATCTACGATTCCGAGCTGGGCCAGCTCATCCCACAGGCCTGCCTGGAAACGGCTGATCTGCAGCGGGGCGTCCTTGTTGTCCTGCAGCGAACGGGCCTCCTCGATCAGCGCGCGCAGCTGGTGCAGTTCGGGGAGGTCCAACGAGAAGTAGGCGCCGCTGGGTAACAGCATCTTGGTTTGCCCCGCCGCGAGCGCGGAGAACACGGCGGCGAAGGAAACCGGCTGTCCCTCAAGGGAGATCTGGATGCCGAGGTCGAACCAGTCGCGCTGCTCCGTGGCCTTGGTGGAGATGGAAACCACCGGCGCTTCTTCAGCCTCGCGGTAGTCAGCGATGTCGCCCGCGGTGTCCACGTCGACGTCGGGAGCCTGGCGCAGGCGGGGCAGTACTTCCTCAGTGAACGCCAGGGTGTCCAGGCCCTTCAGCTCTACCGAAGCCGCGAGCCGGGGAGTGCCCCAGCCGCCGGTTGCGGATTCGCCCAGGGCCGGGACCACGTCCCAGGGCTGGCCGATCCCTTCAAGGATCCGGGCCTCGGCGGTGTCGTCGCGGTAGCCGTGGTCGCCGGGGTGCCGCCACAGCGGTTGGGCCGTGACCAGGTTTCCTGTTTTGTAGTGCCATTCCCAGTGGAGCCGCACCTTGTGGTCGGCGCCGTAATTTGCCAGCAGGGAGAGGGTGGGGAGGGCCAGGGTGGGAAGTTCAACAGATTCATCGCGGGCAGTGACGCGGGCCGTCTGCTTCAGCCTGGGGTAGAACCCGGTGAGGAAGCGCGACTCGTCCTTGGCGGGAATGTGGAGGGTGCTGCCCGCAGTAACAAACGCCAGCAGCTCCTCGCTCAGGCCACTTTCCAGCGGCGCCAGCGTGATGACACCGTCGGGGTCCGGGACGCCCGGCAAGGCCGCCTCCCCGGACGTTACAAAAATGCCGTGCGCCGGACGGCCGATGGTGCCTATCGACGCCGGATCAACCTCAACGCCCTCAACGGTGACGGTGGGCGCAAGCTCCAGCCCGCCGTCGGAAGTTTGAGCTTTGGCGGGCGTACCGTTTGACTCCGCGGCAGCAGCGGAAGGTTCAGTGACGGGCGAGCCGTAACGGCTGAGGTTAAGGCCGACGGCGGCGGGGGACTCCGCGAGCCGGACCGGTTCGATGCCGCGCGAGTGGACCAGTGCCAGGCCGATCTTTTTGGCGTCCGCCAGCAGGCTCCAGAGATTCTTTCCGGAGAAGGTGTTCAGGCCCAGCCAGAGGCCCGATGAGTTCTGCGTCCGGGCGGCTGAGGCGGAGTGCGCAGCCAGGAACTCCTGCATCCACTCGACGTGCGACTCGTTGCACTCACGGCGGAAGTTCAGGTAGCTCAGGGTGTTCCAGGAGACGTCGCCGCGGATCCACTTGCCCTTGGCGCCCATGATCACCGGGCGGGCCTTGAGCTGGCGGACACTGCGCAGCGGGTCCCGGCGGCCTGTGTAGGAAAAGTGCGGCGCGGGCTCTTCAATCTCGAACTGGAGCGCCAGGGGCACGCCGTTGGTCGAGGGCGCAATTCCCGGCTGGGAGATCAGCGGGCTGAGGGCCCGTTCCCAATCAGAAACGGCGGTGGCCGGTGCGTGCGAGACCTGCGTGGCGGTGGCCGGCGAAAGCAGCTGCACGCGGGTGGCCGGATTGTCCTCGGCGGCGAAGAGCAGCGCCGCCACGTGCTTGCAGTCCTTCCGCACCGGGCAGCTGCACACCCCTACGGTGCAGCTCCAGCCGCCACCCTTGCGGACCAGCTTGGCGGTGGTCGAATACGGAAGGTCCGCGCCGCCGCGGACCTTGCCCAGCATGAGTCCGGTGGCGGCGTCGAACGAAATTCCCGAGACGCGGCTTCCCATGGCGTACGCCAGTCCGGCCGCCAGCGAACGGTCGTTGATGGCGGGAGTCTGTATTGCCAGTGCCGCACTCTCGTCCGGTTGGGATGGCATGGTGCGCGCTACTTTCAGCAGGCCACGGCGGGGCCGGGGCCGGTGGTTGGTTATCTGATCCATCTTAGTTCGCCCGCGGGGGAGGGAGTGCCGCCGTCGATTTCCCGGGCTGGGACAACTGGCCCCATAATCTTCGCCGGACGTTCACTTCCCCCTCAACGCCGGTGGTACCGGGCCCACGTAGCGTGAAAACTGTTCGAGCACCACCCGCTTACCGCAGTGAGGATTGCCATGATCACCAGCCAGCAGCCTGTCGTTTTAACCAGCAGCAGCATCGAATCCAGCGACGAGGACGTCGTGGAGGCCAACGTCAGCATCGTGGATGCCATGCACACTGCCCTGCTCCGCTCCGAAGAGATGTCGCCCGTCGCCGTGCGCAGCTACTACGTTGACTTCTACCTCACCCAGGCACTCGAGGGTGGCTTCGCGCAGTACGTCTTTACCGCCGTCGACAGGGCCGAAACGGACACGCTGATCCGCGAAGGCATGGCGGGAATGGGAGCCACGACGCACCTTGACCTCTTCAACCGGTCTGTCGAGGCATTCGCTGACCTGTCCGAAGAAGACGAAGAGCATTACCTCGACGGCGGCCTGGATGACTCCGGGGACAAGCCCGATGGCGTCCTCCGGATGGAGGAGCTCGACGGCGAGTTCGAGGAGCTGCTGGAGACGGAGAACATTACCGCACTCAACGCAGCCTGGCTGCGTGGCCAGCCCGAACTGCTGGTGCTGGACGACGAGGAAATCGGTGCGTACATCGAGCGGCTCGTGGCCCGGATTCCGGACCTGCCGGAGCGCCAGGCACAGGCCGACGCCGAGGCCCTTGGGGATGCCCCCGACTTCGAAATCATCATCCGCGAACTTTGCAGCATCGCCGGGTACGAGCTGATCAGGATCACGATGGGCGACCCCAATTACCTGCACGCCGGTGGGAACACCCTGGCCTGGCACTTCTCCACGGACCACGGCGACTTCCTGATGGTCGAGGAGGACGACGAGGCCTTTATGATCAACCCCGCAACCCAGGAAATCGTCGCGGCGGTGGAGTTCGAAGAAGCCGACGCCGAGCTGGCCGACGCTTAGACACTCGAAACGGGGGCGCCCGCACAAGGCGCCCCCGTTTGCTGTCACGCCCCTTAGCTGTTCTGCTTTAGGGCCAGCGCAAGAATTTCCAGCAGCCGGTCGTCCACTTGTTCGGTTGAGGTGAGGCGCACCCGGCGGGCGAAAGGGTCGTCAGCCCGGGTCTTGACGGTTTCGATCCGTCCCTCACCAGGGGCCTCGAGCCTGAGTGTCACGTCCACCGCTGTGTTGGTGGTCCGGGAGACCTGGGCGAACTTCCGCCGCGGGCTGTGGAGGGACACGTAGCCCTTCCGCATCTGGATCTCCACCCCCTCTGTCGCGGACGCCCACGCCAGGATGGCGTCCGCAATGGGCCTCAAGTGCGGGTGATTGATGTACTGCCCGTCGATCAGCTCGTCGGCGTCGCGCAGCATAAACTCCGGGTAGCCGAACATCTCCCAGGAGACTGCGTACTGGGCGTACCCCGTCACCCCGAAGCCGTCGCGCATCCAGGTGCGGAGCTCGCCGTCGTTCCGGATGCCGGCGGCGCGCGCCTTTTCGGCCCAGTGGGCGGTGTCTTCGCCGGTCTTCCTGACAAGGAGGGCTTTGTTGCTGTCCACCATCGATTGCCAGGTGCTGGGCTTTTTCCGGGACTCCGGGATGGTAGGCATGCATCGATGGTAGCGCCACGAAAAAACTTTCCGGACACCCGTAACTTTTCCTCCGTCCCCCGCGATGCAGGAGGTGATGGGTCCGCCCGACGGGCCCGAATCAAACGTATTGTCTAGTTTTGGAGTGTCTTATGTCGTTGTTCACCGTCCTCGCCACCAGCAAAGTCGCCGCCGGAGTACTGGCAGCAGGCACCATCGCCGTCGGTGGGACCGGCGCCGCAGCTGCTTCCGGTGTCCTCCCCGTCGAGGCACAGCAGACCGCGCACGAACTCCTCGGCGCACCGGCTCCGGAACTCGTTGGAGAAGCAGCCGCTGACACGCAGGTAGTCGCCGGTGCCGCTGTGGATGCCAGCACGACCGCCTCCGCTGACGCTGGAGCAGAAGCCGCAGGAACCGCCGCTGTTTCGGAGGACAGCATCGCTGCCCAGGCCTCCACCTCCGCTGGTGCCGGCGCGGCCGTTGATGCAGCCGGCGCCGCCGCCCTCGGCCTTTGCACCGCTTTCGCCAATGGTGGCCTGAACGCTTCCTCCGAGGGCTTCTCCTCCCTGGTCCTTGCTGCACAGGGTGAAGCGAATGTCGGAAGCTTCTGCGCCGACGTCGTAGCCCAGGCTGACGCTGCCGCAGAGGCAAGCGCCGCAGCCACCGGGTCGGCCGCTGTTGAGGTCGGGAGCCCCGAGCTTCCTGCTGTTCCGGCCCTCCCCGCTGTCCCGGCGGTCCCCGCTCTTCCGGGTATCGACGGCAAGCCGGCAGTTCCCGCCGTACCTGCCGTTCCCGAGGTCCCGGCTGCTTCCGTCGACGGCGGCAGCGCAGCTGTGGACGCCCCGTCCGTTTCGGTCCGCTAGGCGGCATTAGCTAGTGTGTACTGCGGGAAACGGCAGGAAGTCCGTTTCCCGCAGTAGGGCAATCCTGACCCTTGGGACATCATCCTTCAGGAATATCGCCACCCTCGGGGAGGCCGGTCCGGGATTTTCAGCCCGGAACACCTGCCGTCAGGCAGCGGGGGGAAGTACGAGCAGGACCCGTAGACCGCACCGTAAACCGGGATGGGCATTGCCCTGTTCCGGGATGGAGGAGCCGCCGGTGCTAGACACTTTGGCCCAAGAAGAGATCGACATATTCGACGACGCAGCCGGAACCGACCCGGCAGCGCTGTTCGGCGTCGCTTACCGGTCCTTTGCAGGTCCAGTGCTGGGTTACCTTAAGGCACGGGGCGTCGACGATCCCGAAGCGGTGACCCAGGACGTGTTCCTGGCGTTCTTCCCGAAGATCAGCGGCCTCACCGGAGGGCTGCAGGGCGCCAAGTCATTACTGTTTTCCATCGCCCACGCCCGGATGGTTGACCACTATCGGCGGCTTGAACGCAGACCCCAGCTGACTCCTTACGACCCTCAGGATGACAACCGGAGTACCCCTTCCGCAGAACACTGTGCGGTGGAGCTGAACGGAGCTGCTGCCGCCTTGCTGGACGGACTCGGCGACGAACACCAGGAAGTGCTGGCCCTGCGGGTGGTAGCCGACCTTTCCATAGAACAGGTGGCCGGAATCATGGGCAAAAGCGAAGGGGCGGTCAAGCAGCTCCAGCGCAGGGCCCTTCAGAATCTCAAGGCACAGACGCTCAAAAGAAACCAGGCAAACAATGAGTGACACCGCAGGATCCCGCCGTGACGGCTCCGTTGACCAGCTGCTGTGGGAGGCGGACCTGGACGGCGACACCCAGCTCCGCCCCGTCCTTTTGGAACTCCGGGCCCTGGGATCTGTTGCACCGGAACCAACAGCTGAGTTGCTTGCCCTGATGGCCGGAGCAAACGCGACGCCACCCGCCGTCGACTTACCAACAGGTCCTGCTGATGAGCTGGCTGCCCGCCGCAGGGCCAAACGCCGGGCCACCCTCACGGCGCTGTCCGTGGCGGTTTCCTTGAGCGCAGGCGGTGCCGTTGCCGCGGCGTCCGACCAAACCTTCCGGGAATCATTCAGTCAGCTCAACCAGGCTGTCACTTCCTTTATCACCACTTCCGGCGGCGCAACTGCGGACCATCCTGCCGAACAGCCCCCGACACCTCAGCCGGCAGCCACCTCCGGTACGGCGCCCGCCAGCGCTTCACCCTCCGGCGCTTCACCCGCCGGCGACCCGGCATCGATACCGGCAGGCCCCGCCTCAGCCACGCAGCCGACGGCGGGTCCGCCGTCGGACGGCCCGGCCGCGGAAGGGCCCGCCACACGCCAGCCAACTTCCCCGGGTAAGCCCGGGGAAGTCCCCGCTTCAGAGACCCTGCCCGGGGTTGTTCCCGGACATATCGACGATGGACTGGGCGGCTCGCCGGAAGTGCCGGTTCCTTCACAGGTTCCCTTGCCGGCGACGCTGCCGGCAGTTCCGCTCCCGTGACGGCGCCGGCACCCGGCTCACCGTCCCCCAGTTATTTGGCAGCCGTCTTGATCATTTCGCCGGCCGGATCCGCAAGGTACCAGACGTCATTGACGCCTTGGCCGAGGATGTCACCGGCCTTGGTGTCCTTCTTGAAGTAGTACAGCGGCATGCCGTTCAAGGTCACCTGCTTGGCACCCTCCGGTGTGGTTATGGTGCCCACGGTTCCGGTTACCCCCTCCACCTTGGGCTCGTCCGCAGTGGTGAGAAGCGGCGGCCAGGCGGTCAGGCAACCTCCCGTGCAGGCACTGGTGCCGGAATCCTTCACATCCTTGGTGAAGTAGTAGAGGCTCATCCCCTTTGAATCGACCACAATGTCACCCAGGCTGGAGGAACCGATCATCAGGTCGACACCGGCGGCTGCAGTTGACGCTGAAGACGTGGCAGTGGGATCGGCCGAGGTCGTGGCGGGAGCGGCAGTGGTGGCCGCGGGCGTGCTGGCTGCAGGGGTGGTTCCGCTGCCGCCGGCGCAGCCTGCCAGGGCCGCCGTCAGCGCGAGGATGGTAAGGCCTGTTCCCAGATGCTTTTTCATAGGTTTGCTCCTTGGCTCGTGCCCGGCGTCGATGCCGGACGCTAACGAGTAATACGCTTCCGGGTGAAGAATGGTTCAAATGAACCAAATTCCGGCTGCGGACGTCGTACCAGCCGGAAGCAGCACGGAGGCGAGCGTGCTGCAGGCCGGGACGGGAGGTCCTGAAATGCCGCTGGACGAGGATGTGGTGGAGTCCATTTACCGTGAACACGGCCCGGCCCTGCGCCGCTTTGTGCTCAGTGCGTCCCGGGACCCGCAACTGGCCGAGGACGTTGTCCAGGAAACCGTGCTCCGTGTATGGCAGCACGCGCCGGAGGTCACCGGAAGCCTCCGCAGCTATCTTTTCCGGACGGCCAGGAACATCATGATCGACAATTACCGCCGGGCGCAGCGCCGCCCGGCCGAAACCCTCGACGACGGCCTTGCCGATTCTGCGGAGGCTGTGGAACGCGTGGATGAGCTGTTGAACAGGGTGCTGATCGAGGAAGCGCTGCTCCGCCTCAGCTCGGAACACCGGGATGTGCTGGTTGCCCTGCACTACCGCCGCTTCACCGTAAATGAGGCAGCGGTGCAGTTGAACGTCCCGAGCGGAACGGTGAAGTCCCGTGCCTTCTACGCTCTGCGGGCGTTGCGGACCATTCTGGACGAGATGGGGGTGGAACGGTGAACGCTTCCGAGCAGCACCAGTTGCTGGGCGCCTACCTTCTGGGCGGACTGGACGCCGAGGATTTGAAGGGTTTCGAAGCGCACCTGCAGGGTTGCGTGAAATGCCGGGATGAGCTTGCCCGGCTTGAGAAAGTGCCTGCGTTGCTGGACGCCCTTCCTGTGCCGGACGCTGTAGCGCTCACCGTGGTCCCGGCTGGATTGGGTGCGCCGCCCGCCCCTGCAGCCGGGGCGCCGGTGTACCTCCTGTCCAAACTGGCGAACCGCCGCCGTAACGCACGACGGCGGTGGGCGGCTCTGGTAGGCGCTGTGGCCGCAGCATGCCTCGCCGTGGGGATGGCGGTGGGTCCGCTGCTGAACCGGCCCGCGCAGCCGGACGCCACATATTCAGTGCAGTCCGGAGGCGGCCTGCAGTTCAGCATCGACCTGGCCCGGAAGAACTGGGGAACCGAGCTGGCCGTGAACGGCAGCAGCCTCCCCTCCGACGGGACATTGTCGCTGTGGGTGCGGGACCGCGCCGGCGGCGAGGACCGTGCGTGCGCCTGGACGGCCACGCCGAGCGGCAGGGTCAAGGTTACCGGAGCTACGCCCATCCAGCTGACCAGCATTTCGAGTGTGGAACTGCGGGACGGCACGCAGCAGGCTGTCGCGGTGATCACCGTACCGTAGCGTCCGGACCCTGGCTCGGGGCGCTGGGCGGCGCGAGCCGAACGACACCGGTCAAGTCGCGCGGTAGCGGGCGGTTTAGTGGGTCATCTTCCCGAGGCGTGCGCGGACGATCATAAAGACGCCGTAGCAGATCAGCCCCGCGCCGACCGCTGCCAAGAGATAGACGCCGAATGGCTGGTCACGGAGCCCCCGAAGACCGCCGTCCAGCCCGGTGGACTCCTCAGGGTGCGCCTGCAGGGTGGCTATGGCAATCAGCAGCCCGGCCAGCAACAGCACAGTGCCTTTGGCCACGTACCCTGTCACGCCCAGGATGGTGACGGCGGTTCTTGGGGTGGAGGATGCCGGCATCATCAGATGTTTTTCGAAGGACTTCCGCAGGCCGCGGATGCCGTAGACCACACCGGTAACGGCGATGCCGATGCCCAGCAGGACCAGCAGCGCCACACCGCCCGGAGCCTTCATCACGGAAGCGGTAAAGTCGCTGGCCGCCTGTTGGTTGTCCCCGCCCGAACCGGTACCCCGCGCGAAGGACATCAGCGTGAGGGCCAGCCCCGCGAACACCAGAGCCTGTGCCGCTGCCTTGGCCTTCTTCCCGGCCTTTTTCTTGGCGGGCAGCCGGTTGTAATCGAAGAAGGCATCGCTGGTCTGCCACAGCGCGAGGGCTGCGCAGGCGGCGAAGCTGGCCCACAACAGAAAAGGCCCCGCCGGCTGGGTGGCGAGCTCAGCTACCGCACCGCTGAAATCAGCATTGCCGGTACCGCCCATGGCCAGCCGGATCGCGATGGCGCCCACCAGCAGATGCAGGATGCCGCTCGCCGCAAACCCCGCCCTGGCCAGCAGTTCCAGAGTGCGGGAGTTGGTGACATTCTCCGCTGCATCAGCGGCCTGTCTTAATTCTCTTTTGATGGCTGTTCCCTCTATGCAGGCGCCGATGCGCTGATTTCGTGCCTCGGCATAAGGGCAATCGTGCCATGCCAGGTGCCAGTGATCCAGCAGTGCTGAATGTGTGAGGGCGCTGGAATTATCGGCGGCGGTAGCAGAGGTCGAAGATGAGCCGCCCGGCTTCGTGGGCCTTGCCCTCGAAGCTGGTCCTGATCCGGCCCTCGAACCGCGGCGCCCAACCACCCGTTTCGTCCACGCCCTCGTTGGGCCCGGTGTGTTCTGTGCTGACGGGAGCGCGGCCTTCACGGACCGGCGCCCCGCCCACCACTGATTCCACGCCGGACTGCCACACCTGGGTCAGTGGGCTTTCCGGTCCGCGGCGCTCGCCGGTGTGCAGGTTCTCGAAGTCTTCCGAATCCGCCAGGACGTCGCGGACGTGGACCGCGTAGTTGGACCAGTCAGTGGCAATCCGCCAGAGCCCGCCCTGTTTAAGCGCGCGGGCCGCGAGGTCCGCGAATTCCGGCTGGATAAGGCGCCGCTTGTGATGCCGGGACTTGTGCCACGGGTCGGGAAAGAAAACCCAAAGTTCACTGACGGAACCTGCCGGAAGCATGCTGGCCAGCACTTCCGGCGCGTTGGCCTCCACCACCCGGACATTGCTCAGCCCGCGGCTGTTGATCTTGATGATGGTGTTCGCAAGTCCGGGGGTGTAGACCTCCACTGCCAGGAAATCAGTGTCCGGGTTCTCTTCGGCGGCATGGCAAATGGCGTCACCCAGGCCGGAACCGATCTCCACGATGAGGGGTGCCTTGCGGCCGAACTCCGCCTCGGCGTCGAAAGTGTAGTCCGGGTGGACCGACGTGTTCGCGACGTGGCGGGGCACGTCGACAGCCCAACGCTCGGCGTGCTCTTCCCATGCGGCCTGCCGGCGGCCCTGCAGCCGGGTTCCGCGGCGGACAAAGCTGACGGGCCGGCCTCCGTAGGTGCCGAAGGACGCCTGGGTGCCCGGGGTCACCGGCCTCGGGACGTGTTCCGGCTGCGGTGATTCTGGGGATTCGCTCATCCCTTCCAGAATACCGGCGTAAGAACGGCGCAATCATCAGTTCCCCAGCTGGTCCAGCGCCGGGCCGATGGCCAGGGCAACGACCAAGCCGGCGACGCACAACGCAAACGCGACGGATGACCGGTCCGGCGAGGGGTCCAGGCGGCGAGGGCTTCAACAGCGTAGACCGCCGCTATGTGGATAATTCGTGCGTCAGGCTCCTGCAAGAATGGGCAGGTGACGGAAGCGACGAACGCTGCGGCTCAAAAGCAGCAGCCTGGAGGGCAGGCGGGAAAGCCCCAGCCGGACAATCTGCCCCGGCCCGGCAACCTGGTGGACGCTGAAATTGATGAGTTGCCGGCGCCGGAACCAACCCGGGTTGGAAGCCGGAGGGGCCTGGTTTACCTGGGCCTGTGCCTTGTCCTGATTGGTCTGAACCTGCGCACGGTCTTCTCCAGTTTCTCAGCGGTGCTTCCCGAGGTCACCTCGCAGGCCGCACTTCCAGGTTGGGCGGTGGTAGTGCTGACCACTGTTCCGGTGACGCTGTTGGGCGTCTTCGCGCCCTTTGCCCCGGTCCTGGCCCGCCGCTTCGGCGCCGAACGCGTCCTCCTCGGTGCGATGGCGGTCCTCACTGCGGGACTCCTGCTCCGGCCGGTCGAGCTCCCATGGCTGCAGGTTCCCGGCCCGCCGGGACCGGCCCACCTGCCCGCACTGCTGGCAGGAACAGCGGCCTGCGGTGCCGCCATCGCCCTGTGCAATGTGCTGTTGCCAGGGCTGGTCAAACGCGACTTCCCGCACCGGCTTGGCCTGATGGGCGGGCTGTACACCACGGCCATCTGCGCCTCTGCCGCCCTCGGCGCCGGCTTCACCTACCCGCTGTACAAGGCGACGGGGGAGTGGACTTTGGCGCTGTGGTTCTGGGCGTTGCCTGCCGCCGTCGTCCTTGTCCTGTTCCTGCCGGTGGCAGTCCGGCAGCACCCCATCCGGCACCAGGCGGTGAGGGAGGGGGTAAACGTCTGGCGGTCGGCAGTCGCGTGGCAGGTCACGATCTTTATGGTGCTCCAAGCGATGATGTCCTTCAGCGTGTTCGCGTGGCTGGCACCCATCCTGCGGGAAAGGGGTGTGGACGGTGCCACGGCGGGGCTGATCGTGTCCGCATGTATTGTGCTGCAGATGCTCGGCTCGCTCTTCGCGCCCGCGCTGGCTGCACGCTTCCGGGACCAGCGGGCCATCAACATGGTGGTGGCGCTGATGACCGGCGGCGGCTTCGCACTCAGCATCTTCGGGCCGCTCGAGCTGATTTGGGTGTGGGCCGGACTCCTGGGGCTCGGCCAGGGGAGCCTCACCGCCGTGGCGCTGACCATGATCATGCTCCGGACCCGGGACGGGCACACGGCGGCGCACCTGTCCGGAATGATGCAGGGCGTGGGCTACGGCCTTGGTTCATCGGGAACGCTTCTGGTGGGCCAGTTGCACCAGGCCACCGGATCGTTCGCAGCGGCTGGCGTCCTTTTCCTGGCAGTGGGCCTGCTCGCGGCGGTTTTCGGCTACCGCGCCGGCCGGAACCGGTTCGTCGGGGACCCAACGGGGTAGCAGTAAGTGTCGTTATGAGCGCTCATAACGACACCTGCTGCTACTTACTTGGGAAAACTAGTGCGTCAGGTCCTTGCCCTTCGTTTCCGGGATGGTGAACACGAACAGGGCGCTGACCACGAGCAGCAGCACGGCGTAAACGTTGAACAGGTCCGGCAGTTGGAGGGTAGTGCCCAGCCACTGCTGCAGGTACGGCGCGGTGCCGCCGAACAGCGCCACGCAGATGGAGTACGGGACGCCCACGCCAACGGTGCGGATGCTGGTGGGGAAAAGTTCGGCATACACGGCCGGAACAATGGCGGCGCTCGCGGCGATGAAGATCAGCATCACGGACATGCCGACAGCCAGCTGCCACGCGGAATCCTTGAGCAGCCAGGTCATGGGGAAGTGCATGACGGCGGACCCGATGGCGCCGGACCAGAGTACCTTCTTGCGGCCAATCCGGTCCGACAGTTTGCCCCAGAAGGGCAGCGCTGCGATGAATACGATGTTGCCGATGACGCCGGCCCAGAGGGCTTCGCCGCGGTCGATCTTCAGTGCGGTGGTGGCGTAGCTCGGGGCAACGACGCCCCAGATGTAGTAAATCACCGTAAGCCCGACGGTCAGGCCGATGACCTGCAGGGCCTGCCTGCGGTGGCGGACAATCTGCGGCCAGATCGGCGCGCGCTTCTCGCCGGCTGATTCGCTTTCGAAGGCCTGGGTCTCGTGCAGCCTGGACCGCATGATCAGGGCGTAGAGCCCCAGCGCCGCGCCGATCAGGAACGGGATGCGCCAGCCCCACGCGTTCATGGCCTCCGTGCTGAGCACCATGTTCAGGACGGCGCCAAGAAGCGTGCCGAACAGGATGCCCACCGTCCCGGACGTGTAGATCAGGGTGGCCCAGAATCCGCGCTTTTCCTTCGGCGCCATCTCGGAGAGATACGTCTGCGACGACGGCAGCTCACCGCCGTGCGCAAGGCCCTGGACCAGCCGGGCAACCAGCAGCATCAGTGATGCCCAGGCGCCGATGCTTGCGAACGTGGGCGCAATGCCGATCATCAGGCTGCCCAGCGATGCCAGGCCCACGGCCAAGGTCATGGACGTCTTGCGGCCCACCCGGTCACCGATCCAGCCGAACAGGAATCCGCCGAAGGGCCGGGCAACGAAGCCGACGGCGAAGATCGCCAGCGTAGACAGAACGGCCGACGCCGGGTCCGCCTTGCTGAACAGCTGGCTGGCGATGAAGGGGGTGAAGGTTGCATAGATGGCCCAGTCGTACCATTCGACGGCATTGCCGATTCCGGTACCCACGAGGGTCTTCCGCATTGCTGCGCGCTCAGTGCGCTGGGTGCTGATGGTGGACGTCATCGAAGTTCTCTTCCTGGAAAGGTGGATCAGGAGTTGGTGGGGGACTGCGAAGGCGCGGCGAGGCGCTGCGTGGCGAGCTCCGCGTAGAGGGCGGCACCGTCCGCCAGCACGCCGTCGTCGAACGTTGCGTACGGTGAGTGGTTGAACGGCGAGGCGGCATGGTCAACGCCGCGGGGGACGGCGCTGAGGCCAATGAACGTGCCGGGCACCTCGGCCAGCACCCGGGAGAAGTCCTCCGAACCGCTCAGCGGCGTGGCCCAACGGGAAAGCCGTGCATCGCCGAACATCTCGGTGATGACTTTCTCGGCTGTGTGGGTTTCATCCTCGTCCGTGATGGTGAGCGGGTACTCCTGCTGGTAGTCGACGTCGACCTCAAGGCCGTGCGCCGATGCGATCCCCCGCAGGAGGCGGGGAATGGAGTCCATCAGTTTTTGCCGCGAGGCTTCGGAGAAGGTCCGGATGGTGGCCTCGATCCGTGCCGTTTCCGGGATGACGTTCCGCTTGGTCCCGGCGTGCAGGACGCCCACGGAGAGGACTACGGGATCGAACATGTTGAACTGGCGGGTGATCATCACCTGCAGCGCAGTGACCATTTCGGCGGCCGCGGTCACGGGATCCTTGGCAGCGTGTGGGGCGGAACCGTGGCCGCCTGCGCCGAGTACGGTGACCACCAGGCCGTCGGAGGCGCTAAGCATCACGCCGGGTTTGGTAGCGAAGGTGCCGTGCGGTTCCAGGGCGGAGAACACGTGCATGCCGTACGCGGCGTTGACGCGCCGGCCGGACGCCTCCAGCACACCCTCCCGGATCATGTAGCTGGCGCCGTCGAAGCCTTCCTCGCCGGGCTGGAACATCAGGACGACGTCGCCCGCAAGGCGGTGCCGGTTCTCGGCCAGCAGCGTGGCCGCGCCCGTAAGCATCGCCGTATGGAGGTCGTGGCCGCAGGCGTGCATAGTTCCGTCCACGCGGGAGGTGTAGTCCACGCCGGACTTTTCCTGGACCGGCAGGCCGTCCATGTCCGCGCGGAGCAAGACGGACGGCCGCGGGGGCTGAGCCGCGCCGGCTGCCTCAGCATCCCTGGCAGCAGCCGAGGGCCCCGTGCCGCGCAGCACGGCCGTAACCGACGTCGTTTCCTTGCCCAGCGCTATTTCGTAGGGCAACCCGTCCAATGCCTTGAGGACTTTCTCCTGTGTCCGAGGCAGGTCCAGGCCGATTTCCGGCTCCTGATGCATCGCATGGCGGAACCGGATCAATTCGGGCTGAAGTTCCCTGGCCGCGCGCGTGATGGTCATTCCTACTCCTCCAAAAATGGGTTTAGTCCAGTGTGGGGTGACATGACTCACATGCAACAGATCTCCTCGAAAAATGCAGTGGAGTTCCTCCTGCTCCTGTATTCATGCACGCCTGCGGAAGACTGGGGACCATGGAACTGACCGAGGAGGACCTCGCGCTCATCAACGCGCTGGAGATCGCGCCAAGGATCAGCTGGGCGGACGCCGGTGAGATTCTGGGCGTTCACGCCACCACGCTGGCCGCGCGGTGGGAACGGGTGCGCCAGTCCGGCGCCGCGTGGGTGACGGCGCATTTGATGGGGGACCCAAAGCAGATGTGCCTGGCGCTGGTCGACGTCGACTGTGAAATGCACCGCCGCGAAGAGGTGACCGAGGCCCTCGCGGCGGTGCCGCAGATCGTCACCATCGAGGAGGCGGCCAGCAACCGCGACCTTATGCTGACGGTCCTGACGCAGTCCCTTGAGGAGTTCACCACGGCCGTGGCTCCCCGGCTCAAGGACATCGATGGACTGCTGAAGTACCAGACGGCGCTCTGCACCAGGCTGCACTCCGGCGGTTACGCCTGGCGCCTCAATGTACTCAACCGGGCGCAAACCTCGGCGTTGCAGGCCAAGGCCGGACCGGAAGCAGCAGGGTCGGCACCTCCGGAGTCCGTCGTCGAGCCCCTGCCGGAGAGCCACTTGGCGCTGCTTCCTTTCCTGGCGAGGGACGGGCGGGCGACGGCGGCTGAGATCGCCCGGGCGCTCGGCCGGCATCCGGCCACCGTGCAGCGCCAGCTGAACCGGGTCCTCGCCAGCAGGGTCCTCTCCTTCCGCTGCGAAGTGGCCCAGAAGTTCTCTGGCTATCCGGTGACCTGCCAATGGTTCGCCAACGTCCCCGCCGGCCACCATGAGGCGGCTGCCGCCGAGCTCCGCGGCCTCCGCAATGTACGGCTCAGCGCCTCAACCACAGGCCGCACCAACTTTGTGATCATCATGTGGCTGCAGTCGCTCGCTGACGTGCTGAATGCGGAACTTGCCCTGCAGCAGCGGATTCCCGGGATCGAACTCGTTGAAAGCGTGGTGATGCTCAGCACCGTCAAGCGGGTGGGCTGGATGCTGAACCAGGACTCCACGGCCACAGGCCGGGTCATCGTCCCCGCGGCGGTGGCCAGCGCCGGCTAGGCCTGCCAGAAGCCGGGCCTGTCCGTGCCGGGCCTGTCAGTGCCGGCCGTTATGCTGTGGAACACATCCAAGACAACCGATCGGGCCAGAAGCGTGCGCGAGACAACCCTTTCAGCCGCCGGCCCCCACGCCGGCATCCTGCAGAGGCCGTACCTGTGGGTGACCATCGGTGCCTGCGCGCTGGTGTTCCTGGCCGCGTTCGAGTCCCTCGCGGTGACCACCATCATGCCGGTGGTGAGCCGCGAACTGAACGGCGCAGGGCTCTACGCCCTGGCTTTCGCGGGGCCGCTCGCAACCGGCGTGATCGGCATGGTCGCGGCCGGAAACTGGTCCGACCGCCGTGGCCCCGCCGTCCCCCTCTACGCATCCGTGGCCTTGTTTGTGATTGGCTTGTTGATCGCGGGCACCGCGGTCTCCATGCCGCTGCTCGTGGCTGGGCGGCTGGTGCAGGGACTCGGCGGCGGCGCCCTGACAGTTGCGCTGTACGTCCTGGTGGCCCGCATCTATCCAGCGCTGCTCCACCCCAAGATCTTCGCGGCCTTCTCCGCGGCCTGGGTGATCCCGTCCCTGGTGGGCCCGTTTGCCGCCGGCATTGTGGCGCAGGTGTTCAGCTGGCACTGGGTGTTCCTGGGCGTGGTGGGCCTGGTCATTCCGGCGCTGGTGATGATCGCGCCGGTGTTGCGGGGCGTGCCGCCAGTTAAGGGACATGGCGCCAAGGAACGTACCGATGCGCAGCCGCCACCCATCCCGTGGGCCTTCGACCGGCTTGCCTGGGCCACCCTCGCGGCGCTCGCGGTACTGGGGCTCAACCTCTCGCGGGAAGTTCGTGTCCCGGGGTTCAGCGCAGCGCCGGCGCTCCTGGCGGTGGCCGCCGTCGTGATTGCCCTGGTGGCCGTGCGGCCGCTGGTGCCGCTGGGTACGCTCACCGCCCGGCGCGGACTGCCCAGCGTCATCCTGGTCCGCGGGCTCGCCTCGGCTGCGTTCTTCGGCGCCGAGGTCTATCTGCCGTACCTGCTGATTGAGCAGTACGACTTTTCGCCAACCTTTGCCGGTCTCACCCTCACCGGTGGAGCGCTCGCCTGGGCAGGCGCGTCGGCAGTCCAGGGCCGGCTCGGTGCAAGGTTGCCCCATCGCCGCGCCATCCGCATCGGCGCGTTTATGGTGCTGGGCGCTGTTGTCCTCGCCCTGGCCACCACCGCGCTGCACTGGCCGGCCGCCGTCGCCATCATGGGATGGATCTTCGCCGGCGGCGGCATGGGCCTGCTCTATCCCCGGCGGCGGCATGGGCCTGCTCTATCCCCGGCTGAGCGTGATGACCCTGGCCCTGTCCGCCAAGGAAGACGAGGGTTTCAACAGCTCCGCCATGTCAATTTCGGACTCCCTGGGCGGCGCGCTGGCGCTGGCCACCACCGGCATCGTGTTCGCAGTTTTCACGACGACGACGGAATCCTTCGCAGGGGTCTTCGGGCTGGCCGCCGTGGTCGCCGTAGCCGCGGTGGGGGTTGCTCCGAGGGTCACCAGCAAAGACCAGCTCGGGGCTTGACGTCAGGTCAGCCGGCTGGCGCGGACCACCACGTCTGCGATGGTGGCCTGCTGCCCGTCCGGGCCGGTCACCGGCCGCTCCCTGCTGGTCTGCACTTCCACCTGCCAGCCAGGGCCATCCAGTCCCAGCTCCTGCACCAGCTGCTCCCCGGTGTAGAACATTTCGTGCGTTGTGTGGCCACCGCCCCACGGCGGAAGCCGGTCCGGATGGTGGCCCACCACCAGCAATGTCCCGCCTGGTTTGACCGCTGCCGCGGCCGTTTTCAGGGGCCGCTCCCAGGCGAGCTCCTGGGAGTGGAGGAACTGTGAGGTCACCAGGTCGTACGACCCGTCGGGCTGCCATTCCTCGAGGTCGGCCTGCTGCCAGCGGATCCGGCTCGCGATGGCCCCCTCGGCAGCGTGCACGCTCTCCCGCGCCAGGGCGGCCTTCTCGTGCCCGTGCGCCCGCTCCAGTGCAACGGTGGAAACGTCGACGGCGGTAACCGTCCAGCCGTGCTGGGCAAGCCAGATGGCGTCCGCACCTTCGCCGCACCCCAGGTCCAGCGCATGTCCCGCCCTGAGCCCGCCGGCCTCCCGGACCAACTGCGGGTTTGGTTTGCCGCTCCAGATCTGGGGTTTGCTGCGGTACCGCTCATCCCACAGGGCGGCGGCGTCCCTGATTCCCTGGCCGTCGCCGTTTCCCGAAAGGCCCGGGCCGGCGTCGTGCGCTGCCTGGTGTGAGCCGGGAGAGTCTGCTTCATGCTGGTGGAACGCGTGTTCAGTCATGCCTCCACCCTGCCCCGCGAAGACAGTGATGGCAACGCCCACCGGAAGGGGCTGGGAAGAGGGTGGAAAGGGGGAGGACAAGGGGAGTGGGCGCGGGATGCTAGACTGGTGGAACTTGATGTGCAGTGATGCCCATGTACCCCTTCATTTAGGGGACGGGGCTTTTTTCATGTGAGAGGCACATCCTGCGTCGATGAACGCGTTCCATTTGGTCCCGGCCGCCGCTTTGCATAAGCGGCAGCAGGCTGGTTGATCACCTGAATTTTCTTCGGCGAACCCCCTTGGCCAACCGGCGTCGGGGGCCGATATCCGCACGGATACCGCCTGAAAGACCTTTGACTTTGACTACTTTTGCTGCCCTCGGCACGCCCAAAGCCCTTGCTGAAACCCTCACCGCACAGGGAATCACCGAGCCGTTTCCCATCCAGGTGAAGACCCTCCCTGACACCCTGGCCGGACGCGACGTCCTGGGCCGCGGCCGCACCGGCTCCGGCAAGACCATCGCCTTTGCCATCCCGCTTGTGGCACGACTCGCTGAGCGGGAAGCCAAGCACTTCCGCAAGCCCGGCCGTCCCATGGGCCTGGTCCTTGCACCCACCCGCGAGCTGGCCACCCAGATCAACGCCACTATCGAGCCGCTGGCCAAGGCTGCAGGCCTGAACACCACCGTGATCTACGGCGGTATCTCCCAGGCCCGCCAGGAAAAGGCCCTGCGTGCCGGCGTCGACATCGTCATCGCCTGCCCCGGCCGCCTGGAGGACCTGATCCGCCAGCGCATCCTCACCCTTGAGGCCGTGGAAATCACCGTCCTGGACGAGGCCGACCACATGGCCGACCTCGGTTTCCTGCCGGTGGTCAAGAAGCTCATGGACATGACCCCCAGCCAGGGCCAGCGCCTGCTCTTCTCCGCCACCCTGGACAACGGCGTGGACAAGATCGTTCAGCGCTACCTGTCCAACCCGCTGACCCACTCCGTGGACGATCCGCAGGCCGCGGTCACCACCATGGAGCACCACGTCCTGGTGGTCAACGACCAGACCGTCAAGAAGCAGCTGATCGTGGAGCTCGCCTCCGGCGCCGGCCGCCGCGTCCTGTTCATGCGGACCAAGCACCACGCCCGCAAGCTGGCCAAGACCCTGACCGACGCCGGGATCCCCGCCGTCGACCTGCACGGGAACCTGTCGCAGAACGCCCGCGACCGCAACCTCGCCGAGTTCTCCTCCGGTGACGTGCGCGTTTTGGTGGCCACCGACGTCGCAGCCCGCGGCGTGCACGTGGACGACGTCGAACTGGTCATCCACGTTGACCCGCCCACCGAACACAAGGCTTACCTGCACCGCTCAGGCCGTACGGCACGAGCCGGTTCCGACGGCACAGTGGTCACGCTGACCCTCCCCGAGCAGCAGACAGACGTCAAGAAGCTGATGAAGGCCGCCGGCGTCGAGGTCAGCTTCGAACGCGTCACCGCCAACTCGCCGCTGGTTGCCCAACTGGTCGGGGAAATGGCTGACAAGATCGATCCCCGCACGCGGGCCGCACTGCTGGCCAAAAAAGCTGCGCAGCAGGGCGGCGGTACCTCCACCGGTGCCAACGCCGAGCGTAAGCGCGCCCGTCGCCAGGCTGCACCCACCGCTGGTGGACGTGGCGGACGCGGTGGACGAGGCCGGGTTTCCGCCGAGCCCACGCGTACCGATGTTCCGCGTGCCGAGCGCCGCGCAGCAGCTTTCGAAGGCCGCACGGAAGCCCGCGCAGCCTTCGACCGCGTCAGCGAGCAGAACGAGGACCGCGCCATCGCAGCAGCAGCCGCCCGCCGCAACGCACGTGGCCGCGGCACGGCGTCCACCCACAGCAATGACGTTCCGGCGGCAGGTGGCCGTGCAGCGGCCGGCCGCGGTTCGGACGGACGCACTGATTCACGCGTAACCCGCAGCGACGCTCCCCGCGGCGGGACCGGCCGTCCGGCTTCCTCAGGCCGTCCGGCAACCTCGGGTGGCCAGCGCGGCGGACGCCCGGCAACTGGCCAGCGTGCCGCAGCCGGTGCAGGTGCCCGGACCGGCGGCGGTTCCCGTTCCGCCGGTGCAGGTGCTGCCACCAGCGGCAACAAGGCTGTCTGGTCCTCCAACACTGGTGGAACCTCCGGCGGGTCCTACTCCGCCGGCAACGGCGGCTCCGGCCGTCCCGCCCGCAGCGGCCCGCGCCGCGCTTCGGCTCCGGCTTCGAACGAACGCCGCAGCCGCTAGTCCCCACCGGCCCCCTGGCCTCGCAAGCTCGGCCAGGGAACCCTGGCGGCGTGAGCCCAGTTTGTTCGGTGGTTGGGCCCGTCGAAACCGCGGGCTCAAACCACCGTTGTTCTACCAGCCGCGGGCGCGCCACTCCGCGAGGTGCGGCCGCTCAGCACCCAGGGTTGTGCCTTTCCCATGGCCCGGGTGTACCACGGCGGAGTCCGGGTAGGCGTCAAACAGCCGCTCGCTGACATCGGTGATCAGCTGGTTGAACCGCTCTGGATCCTGCTGCGTGTTGCCCACGCCGCCGGGGAAGAGTGAGTCTCCGGAGAAGATGTGCGTGGGGCCTTCCGGGTCCCGGTACACAAACGCGATCGAGCCCGGTGTATGCCCACGCAGATGGATTGCCGTCAGCTCAAAGCCATCCACGGCCACGATGTCCCCGTGCTCAAGGTGCCGCTCAACTGCGACAGGCAACGCGTCGGCGTCGTCCTTTCCTGCAGCCGTGGGCGCACCCGTGGCTGCCGCCAACTCCTCCAGCGCCCGGACGTGGTCCCAGTGCTGGTGCGTGGTGGCAATCAGGGCGAGTCCGGGCTCGGCGGACGTGTCTCCGGCGGCATCCCGCAGCAGCTGCTGGATGGCCGGAAGGTCATCTGCGGCGTCGATCAGCACCTGTTCGCCGCTGGTTTTGGCCGTCAGCAGGTACACGTTGTTTTCCATTTCGCTGACTGAGATCCGGCGGATGGTCAGGGCCGGCAGGTCGTAAAGAAGTGAGTCCATAGGCTTCAGTCTAGGGATGCGTGTCTGCAGCCCTGGTTACTCGCGGCCCTGGGACACCCACTTGGGGTCGGCGGAGCGGGAGCCGACGACGGCGTCCGACGCTTCGCCAAGCGCGTCCAGTTGCGCCGGGGTGAGTTCCAGGGCGAGGGCGCCGAGGTTTTCGTCGATCCGGTGTCTTTTGCGGGTGCCGGGGATGGGGACCACCGGCAGGTTCAGCCGCTTGCCCTGGGCCAACAACCAGGCCAAGGCCACCTGGGCGGGTGTCGCATCGAGCTCGTCCGCCACGGACCGGACCGTGGCCACCACAGCCTCGTTGGCGCTGGCGGCGTCCGGGGCGAAGCGGGGGATCCCGCGCCGGAAGTCTTTTTCGCCCAGGCTGGAGGCGTCAACGGTGCCGGTGAGGAAGCCCCGGCCCAGCGGCGAGTAAGGCACAAAACCTACGCCGAGGGCGGCCGCGGCAGGAACAACGTTGCGTTCCACGTCGCGGCTCCAGATGGACCATTCACTCTGGACCGCCGCAATGGGGTGGACAGCGGTGGCTTCCTCAAGCTCCTGGGCAGTCACCTCCGACAGTCCCAGGTGCTTGACCTTGCCTTGCTGCACAAGCTCCGCCATGGCCTCCACGGTTTCCACAATCGGAACGCGGAGGTCACGGCGGTGCATGTAGTAGAGGTCAACAACATCCGTACCCAGCCGTTGCAGGCTGCGGTCCACTGCCTGCCGGATGTGCGCGGCGTCGCCCCGGATGTCCGTGTACCCGTCCGCCGGCGAGCCCACCAGCCCGAACTTCGTGGCCAGCTGTACCTCGTCCCGCCGCTCCTTCAGCAGCTGCGCGATCAGTTCCTCGTTGCTGCCCCCGCCGTAGATATCCGCTGTGTCAATGAAGCTGACTCCGGAATCGACGGCGTGGTGCAGCGTCCGGAGTGCGTCAGCCGGATCCACGTCCCCGTAAACCGGTGTCAGTGCCATGCCGCCAAAGCCAAGCGGGCTGACATTGAGGCCATCGCCGAGGTGAATCATAGGTGCTGCCATGAATGTGCTCCCATCATTGAAGTTATCCAAGCCAAGAACCCCGTCCCGGGTTGCTGTATTCCGGCAGTCCTAGTGCCAGGGGATGATCCGGTCTGCTGCCGGACGCGTGGCCTGGATCAGGACGGCGTTGGCTTCGTCCGGTCCGTGTGCCCACGCCTCCGCTGCTGCCGGTTCCATGCCGTACGAGATGTGCCTTTGCACAAGGCGTCGCAGCCGCAACGCGTGTGGTGTGTCCACAAACCAGACCTCGTCCAGCTGCGCCCGGATGTCCTTCCAGGGTTCCTGCTCCACCAGCAGGTAGTTGCCCTCGGTGATCACCAGCGGCACTTCCGCGGGGATCGCGATGGAGGCTGCGACGGGTTCATCCAGGGTGCGCCGGAATTCAGGGGCGTAGACAACTGGCTCATCCCGGCGCACCAGGCGACGCAGCAGCGACAGGTAGCCGCCGGCGTCGAACGTGTCGATGGCTCCTTTGCGCTGCCGCAGCGGCGTGCCCACAATGATGGTGTTGCCCACGTGGAAGCCGTCCATGGGCACCACCACGGCCTCGTCGGGACCGAACTGCTGCCGAATCAATTCGGCGAAGGTGGACTTTCCGGAACCCGGCGCGCCCGCAATGCCCAGCAGTATCCGCCGGCCTCCGTCCAAGGACTGGCGGAGGGCAGCGACAGCCTCAGTAATCTCGGGTGCTTCCATGGCAAAAGCCTAAACGCCCCCACCCACAGCCAGGATCCCGCTGGATCTCCCCACCTATTGCGTCCAAGAAGGCGAATTCGACGGCGTTTTGCCGGGACACGCCGTCGGCCGCCCTGAAACGTTGGGAAATTCAGCGGGCGGTGGAGCTGGAAGGGGCTGCAGTTTCAGGTTTATCGGCGTCGGAGCCGCCGGGCAAAACCTTGAGCCCGGCCGCACAGCCCATGATCCCGGCAATAAACAGCACCTTGAGCACGCTGAACGGTTCAACGCCGGTGGCCATCGCCCAGCCCACAGTCAGCGCCGCTCCGATTCCCACCCAGACGGCGTACGCGGTGCCGAGCGGGATGCTGCGGATGGCCATGCCCAGGCCAAGCATGCTCAGGGTTGCTGTCACTGCGAAAACCAGCGTGGGGATGGGCTCGGTGAAACCGTCGGACAGGCCGAGGGCTGTTGCCCAGACTGCTTCGAGGACGGCCGAGGCCAGCAGTACCAGCCAGGGAATCGAACGCCGCAGCATCACGCCACCACCTTCAGGCCCACCACGCACACGGCGATGCCGGACAACAGGAGGAGGCGTGCCGCCGTCGGGCGTTCCACCTTGGTGACGATGGCGTACGCGGAGGTCAGCACTACGCCCACCCCCACCCAGACGGCGTAAGCGGTGCCGGTGGGGATGGACTGCATGGCGATTGCGAGGCCGCCGGTGCTGGCGGCCACGGAAACCAGGAACAGCAATGTGGGGGCGATGCGGCGCCGGCCGGACGCCTGGAAGGCGCGGTGCAGGGCTGCCGCCCAGACGGCTTCAAGGGCACCGGAAACAATGAGTATTAACCACGGCATGACAGATCCTTTGGCCAGTCTTGTCGCGTGCCGGGTACTGAACCGTCGTCCGGAGGCTCCGCCGCGGAGCCTTGGCTTCCAGCGTAGCAACGCCCGACGCCGGTCGGCCAAAGATGGTGCCCAACCTCACCAGTTGGGCCGGGACGGAAACCTAGAGGGCACCGCCGGCAGCTTCGGGAGCGGACGCGTCACGGCCGCCGTCGCCGATGGTTTCCCGGGCGATGAAGTTTTCGATGTCGAACAGGTTGTCCGCACGCTCGGCGATGTTCAGCAGCGTGGTCATGGACGCGACTTCCTCCACCTGCTCCTTCAGGAACCAGAGCATAAACTGCTCGCCCAGCGCGTCATTCTCGCCCCGGGCAGCCCGGAAGAGGTCCTCGATGTTGCGGGTGACTTCCTTTTCCTGCTGCAGCGCAAGTGCCAGCGGCTCCGTCACGGAGGAGAAGTCGTTGCGGACCGCAGGGACGCCGGGAATGGTGAAGGGGATATCCCGGTCCAGCATGTACTGCACCATCATCATGGCGTGGTTCCGTTCCTCCACGGACTGGCGGTAGAAGTACCGGGCCAGCTGGGGGAGGTCCTGGTTGGCGAACCAGGTGGCCACGGCAATGTACTGCTGCGATGCCGTGAACTCGTTGCCGATCTGGGTGGACAGGAGCGCATTGAACGTTGAAGTGGTCATAGGCCGAGTTTAGGGACGGCTGCGGGGAGTGACCAGTGTGGAAAGGCTCTGCTTCCCAAAGGCGAGGCTTTCCTATTCCCCGCCTGGCCCCTCCTCGACCGGGTCGATCGACACGACGGCCAGGAAGCCGCGGCCCAGGATGTCAGGGGTGTCGACGTCGGAACCCACCACGGCGTCGTACCGCGACAGGGTTTCGGGATCATTTGTCCCGACGGCGGCTGTTGCCTGTCCCTGCAGCAGGATCCCCAGCTGCCCCTCAAAGAGGGGTTTCGCGCGCTTTTTGGACAGCTCAATGATGGAAGTGAAGCCCTTGAAGCTTCCGGTCCGCGTGATGACGTTCAGGTTCCGGATGTCGCCCGTGGGCAGGGAGGCGTGTGTGCTGGCGCCGCCCGGAAAGCGGAATGCGCGGTACTTCTCGAGTGGATGTTCGGCGCCGTCCACGGTGAGCAGCAGGAGTTCACCGTCGATCACGGTCAGGACCCGTTCCATGCCGGGGAACGGCGAGTAGTCTCCGGCCTTGCTGACGTCCGCGATGCTGACCCGCCAGTCCCAGGATCCGTCCTGTGTGGAAGCGGCTTTGGGGTGGGTGGCGAGTTGGCGTGTCACGCCGCCGCCGTTGCGCCAGGATTGGGGCTTGAGGTCTGCAAAGCGGATGATCTCCATCAGCCCAGCCTAATTGCCACGGGTGCCTCCGCGCCCCAGGGTTCCTGCTACTCTCCTCCGGGGGGATAACACCAAAGCAGCCTCAAGGAGCCGGGAATGTTTGTCAAAGTGTGTGGTCTCAGTACGCCCGAATCCGTCCGTGAAGCGGTGCAGGCCGGCGCGGATGCCGTCGGTTTTGTCCTCACCGCCAGCCCCCGCGTTGTCACGCCGTCCCAGGCGTCCTCGTTGTTGGCGGAGGTCCCCGCGGGAGTCTCTCCCATCGGCGTCTTCCGCCACGAACCCGTGGCAGACGCCGTGGCCATCGCCCGCGCTGCCGGGCTCGAATGGATCCAGCTGCACGGCCCGCGCTCCCGCCAGGACGTAACAACAGTGCACGACGCCGGCATGAAGCTGATCAGGGCAGTCACCATGGGCGCCGCTCCAGAGGAATTCGAAGACTGGGGCGAGGACCTCCTGCTGATCGACGCCGCGGTGCCCGGCTCGGGGGAGGCCTGGGATTACGCTTCCGTTGCCGCAATGCCCGTACTTCAGGGACGCCACTGGCTGCTTGCGGGCGGGCTGGACCCGGTCAACGTGCGTCGCGCATCCACGGCCGCCCATGCCTGGGGCGTGGACGTCTCTTCCGGCGTGGAGGCATCCCGGGGCGTCAAGGACCTGGCCAAGGTGCGCGCCTTCGTCCAGGCAGTGAAGAGCGAAGCCGCCCCGGTTTAGCAGCTGAGTCAGGGGCCAGTCAGGGAAGGCCCCCATCCTTTTGTCAGACCCCCGGGGGCACAATGGATGAATGAAGACACTGCTCAACATCATCTGGCTGGTTTTCGGGGGATTCTGGCTTGCGCTGGGCTATTTCGTGGCCGGCGTCATCTGCTGCCTGTTGATCGTCACCATCCCGTGGGGAATCGCCTCGTTCAGGATCGCCGAGTACACACTGTGGCCGTTCGGCCGGACGGTGGTAGACAAGCCCGGCGGGACAGGGGTCTTCTCGCTCCTCGGCAACGTGATCTGGCTGCTGGTGGCGGGCATCTGGATCGCGATCGGCCATGTGGTTACTGCGGTTGCCATGGCCGTCACCATCATCGGAATCCCGCTGGCGATCGCCAACCTGAAGCTCATCCCGGTATCCCTGATGCCCTTGGGCAAGCAGATCGTTCCCACCAGCGCGCCGTTCGTCACGGCCTACCGGTAAGCAGTCGTCGCTTCCCTGGGCAGCGGGGGGAGGGGACGCCCGGTCAGTCAGCCTGTTCTTCGGGTTGAAGTGCCCGCATGACGCAGAACTCGTTGCCGTCCGGATCCGCCATCACCACCCAGGTCACCTCCGGATCCTGGCCGACAGAAATGCGCTCGGCGCCAAGACCCCTCCAGCCTTGCAACCTCCATGTCCCGGTCCTCGGGCCGCAGGTCCAGGTGGAGCCTGTTTTTGACCTCCTTGCTCTCGGGCACCGTCAGGCATTCCGAGCGGCCGGCGCACCACCAGAAAAAAGGGCCCTCCGTCAGCGGGGGCTGAATGCCCCGTCCACCAGGATGGCCACAGCGCCGCTGTCGTCCAGTTCAGCAGCGATATCGACGTCGTCCCCGTAGCCGGCACCGGCCAGTTCGCGGCCACTGGAACAGCTGTGCAGCATCTCGCGGAGCCGCGGCTCAGTGGCCTCGAAGACTGCCATGGCCGCCACAGCCTCCGGTGAGTAGCCGTGCCTGCCGTCTTCGGCCTCGTAGCCGCCCTTGCCTGCGGCCACCAGGCCGGCGATGAAGGCGCCCGCCCCGATCTGGTCCTCCACAGCCGGGCGGAGGGTGCCGTCAGGCCAGCGCTCACCGGCAGCTATTACTGCGATGACAGCATCCGCTGGCAGGTTGGCCGCCACCCAGTCCGCAGTTGCGGCGGCGTTGCGCAAGGACACGGCGGCTACCAACGGGACTTCGCCTGCCAGTTCATGGCAGAGGGCGGAACCGTTCGGGGACGGCAGGACCACCCGCTCCAGGGACGCCGCAGCCCGGATGCTGGCGGGGGAGAGGCTGAGCCCGCCGCCGTTGCGGGGACCGGCCAGCTGGGCGTCGTGGTGGGCGGCGAAGTCCTCGGCGCCTGTGTCCTTCCAGGGAAAGGGAAAAACAACGGCACGCCGGTCGAGGGCGAGGCTGACGCAGGTGCTGAAGGACAGGATGTCCACCACCACGGCGAGGTCCGCCCCGGGCGCTACTGTCCTGGCGCCGTCGAGCCCCCACTCCAGCCGCACGGTGTAGGGCAGTTGCCGGTGGGCTGCGCTCGCCGTCAGCGTGTGGCGGGGGGTTGAGCTGGGTGCGTTCACGCCAATTCGCCTTTCAGGTTCCGGTGTGCGGCGTCCAGCCACAGCTCCCGCGCACGGCCGCTGTGGAACAGCGGGTCAAGTTCCAGCAGGCGGCGTACGACGGCGGTTCGCCCGGCAACGAAGTCAGCGTCGCCTATGTGCGCATAATCCTGGCGGACGTGAGCCACGTACCTCGCATACTCGTCCGGTTCCCCGCCGAGAACGGAAAGATCGGCATCACAAAGGAGCGCGCCGTCGTCGTCCCCCGGTTCCGGGCGGTGATCCGATGTCAGCCGCACCAGCCGCCCCACCTCAGCCACCTCCGCGTCGGGAAGGCCGGCGTGCTGCAGCCGATCCTCTGCCAGGCGTGCCGACTCCTCCTCATCCTGGTCCGCCACGCCCCGATAGACGGCGTCGTGGAACCAAGCGGCCAGCAGCACGGTGCGGGGAGGATCGGCGGGATCGGTGAGCAGGTCGAGGGCTTCCAGCACCGAGAGCAGGTGGGTGCAGCCGTGGTACTGGCGGTGCGGCTCGCTCCACCGGTCAAGCAGGTCCAGGAACAGTGCGTCGTGCCCCGGCATGATGGCATCCCACCGGTTGAACAGCGGAACCTTGAGTGACTTGTTCCGCTGCCGGGCGGGGATGCGCAGGCCGCTGGCGATCAGCTTGCGGACCAGGACCCGCGCCTCCACAGGGATGGCTCCAGCTGCCACCAGGTCATCGAAGCGGCGCTCCGCGACGTCGTAGTGGTCGCCGTCGAAAGCGCGCTTAGGAATCCCGGCCGCGGAAGCGAACCCGTGCAGTTCCGCCAGCGACGAGTCCGATACCAGGTGCGAAAAGTGGGCCCCGTGCGCAGGCCAGAGCGGCGGGTCGATGTAGATGGCCATGGAGGAAGTCTAGTGGGACGCCCGTCAAGGGGTGCCGGGTAGCAACTGCTGAAGCGGCGGTTCCGAATATGCGGTGTAATTCTGCTGCTTCTTCCGCAAGTGCGCCCTAGACTTACGTCATGACCATTATTCGCGTTGCCGAGGCTGCCCGGTTCCTGGGTGTCAGTGACGATACCGTGCGCCGCTGGCTGGATAACGGGTCCCTCACCGCGGTGAAGGACGACGGCGGGCGGCTTGCGGTGGACGGCCTGGACCTTGCCCGGCATGCGCAGAAGCTGGCGCAGCTTCCGGACGATCCGCACCGCACCGGCAGTTCGGCCCGGAACCGCTTTGTGGGCCTGGTCACCGGCATCACCGCGGACAAGGTCATGGCCCAGGTGGAGCTGCAGTGCGGGCCGTTCCGGGTGGTATCCCTGATGAGCAGTGAGGCCGTACGGGAACTGGGACTGGAACTCGGCTCCGTGGCCACCGCAGTGGTCAAAGCCACCACTGTCATCATCGAAACGCCGCAGGGCAAGGCGCTGTGAAGACGAGCCAAAAGTTGGTCGCTCTGGTGCTGGCGGTCCTGATGGCGGCCATACTGTCAGCCTGCGGTGGCAGTGGCCGGGCCTCGGGCAAGGACGGCGGGTCGCTGACCGTGTTCGCTGCCGCGTCCCTTAAAGCCAGCTTTACGGAACTGGCAAAGACCTTCGAAGCCCGGCACCCCGGCACCACCGTCACGCTCAGCTTCGCCGGATCGGCCGACCTGGCCGCGCAGATCAACCAGGGTGCACCAGCCGATGTCTTCGCCTCCGCCGACACCAGGAACATGGAAAAACTGCACGAGGCCGGGTTGGTGGACGGCGAACCCCAGGTCTTCGCCACCAACACGCTCGCCATCGCCGTCCCGCCGGGAAACCCGGCCGGCATCCGCTCCTTCTCGGACCTCAGCAAACAAGGACTACGGCTGGTGCAGTGTGCGCAGCAGGTGCCGTGTGGTGCCGCCGCCGCCGCCATCGAGCAGAAAACCGGCACGGAATTGACCCCGGTCAGCGAGGAAAACTCCGTGACCGACGTGCTCGGCAAAGTCGTTTCCGGAGAAGCCGACGCCGGGCTGGTCTATGTCACCGACGTCCGGTCCGCTGCGGGAAAGGTGGAGGGGGTTCCCTTCCCGGAAGCTGCCCGCGCCGTCAACAGCTATCCCGCGGCCGTGCTGTCCGGCAGCCGGAACGGCTCAGAGGCGCGCGCATTCCTGGAACTGCTGTCCACCCCCGAAGGCCAGCAGGTGCTGGCAGAGGCGGGCTTCGGCAGTGGCCGGAATTGAGCGGCGCTGCATGAACCGCCAGGCCTACAGTGGTGTTCCGCGCGGGATCTATGCACTCGCGGTCCTGGCTGCCCTGGTAGCGGTACTTCCGCTGTTCGCCATGGTCGCGAGGGTCAAGTGGGCCAACTTCCTTCCGCTGGTCACTTCAGAGTCAGCGCTGTCGGCCCTGGGCCTGAGCCTGCGGACGTCCGCCGCCAGCACCGTCCTGTGCATTGTGCTCGGCGTGCCGCTGGCGCTGGTCCTGGCCCGGGGCAGGTTTCCGCTGCAGGGCTTGCTGCGTTCGCTGGTGCTCCTTCCGCTCGTGCTGCCGCCGGTGGTGGGCGGCATAGCGCTCCTTTACACCTTCGGCCGCCAGGGACTCCTGGGCCAGACCCTGGAATTCCTCGGTCTACAGATTGCCTTCTCCACCACGGCCGTTGTCCTGGCACAGACGTTTGTGGCACTGCCGTTTCTGGTAGTGAGCCTGGAGGGGGCCCTGCGGACCGGCGGCGAACGCTACGAAGCCGTGGCGGCCACTCTTGGCGCCTCACCCGGGCGGGTGTTCAGGCGCGTGACGCTGCCGCTGGTGCTGCCGGGGCTGGCCTCGGGCGCCGTGCTCTCCTTTGCCCGCAGCCTGGGCGAGTTCGGCGCCACCCTCACTTTCGCGGGCAGCCTGCAGGGGGTGACCCGGACCCTGCCGCTGGAAATCTATCTGCAGCGTGAAACGGACCCGGACGCCGCCGTCGCACTCTCCCTGGTGCTGGTGGCCGTGGCGGTCGCCGTCGTGGCACTTGCGTACCGGCGTACCGGCGGAGCCGCCTTGCGGCCTTCCTTGAAGCGGACGACGACGGCGGCCGCGCCGGGTGGGAACGCCGCGTGATGTTCACATTCGAGGCAGCTGTGGCTGAGCGGGGATTTGACGTCGCCCTGCGTGTAGGCCCCGGCGAAACGGTAGCCGTGATGGGACCGAACGGGGCGGGCAAATCGACGCTGCTGTCCGTGATCGCGGGCCTGTTTCGGCCGGACAGCGGCCGGGCAGAACTCAGTGGAAAGACACTGTTCGATCTCTCACAGGCCAGGAGCACATGGGTGCCGCCGCATCACCGCGGCACCGCCCTGCTTGCCCAGGAACCCCTGCTGTTCCCCCACCTCAACGCCCTGGAAAACGTGGCCTTCGGTCCGCGGAGCACCGGGGCTTCAAGGCAACAGGCAAAGTCCCAAGCCGTCCGTTGGCTGGCTGAGGTGGAAGCGCAGGACCTCCACGAACGCCGTCCGGCGGAACTTTCGGGTGGCCAGGCCCAGCGCGTTGCAGTGGCACGGGCACTGGCAGCGGATCCGGCACTTCTCCTCCTGGACGAGCCCATGGCCGCCCTCGACATCCACTCCGCACCGCTCCTCCGCCGCCTGCTGAAGCGGGTCCTCGCGGACAGGCCGGCCATCATCATCACCCACGATGTCCTGGACGCGCTGATACTGGCCGACCGTGTAGTCATTCTGGAAAGGGGCCGAATTTCAGAGGAAGGGCCCACCCGCGAGGTACTCGAGCGGCCCCGGAGCACGTTCGCCGCCGGGCTGGCGGGGCTGAACCTGATTCCTGGAAGCCTCACCGCCGACGGACTCAAAACGGCCGACGGCCAGACCATCTCGGGCCACGTTGAGGACCCCGGTCCGGCAGGAGAGGAGGACCTTGCAGCGGTGGCCGTGTTCCCGCCGTCGGCCGTCTCCGTATTCCTCGACGACGCCCACGGCAGTCCCCGCAACTATTTCCAAGTGGCCATCACGGACCTGGAGCCGCACGGTGACCTCATCAGGGTCCGCGCGGGAAGCCTTGCTGCGGACATTACGCCGGCCGCTTCAGCGGACTTGGGCCTGGTCCCCGGCTTGCCCGTGCATTTTGTGGTGAAGGCGACGGCTGTGGCCATCTACCGGGCCTGATCGGCTCCGTCATTTCCAGTGGCATTACAAATTTCTTCCGGACGCAGCTGGTTTGCCTCCTTGCCTACATCCCGGGCACGTCCAGGGATTCGTACACTTGAATGCTCGCACCCGGCATCATGAGGTGCGGATGCCCGTCCAGCAGTGCCTGGGCACCGGCGAGGTCCTCGGCCTGGAGAATCCCATAACCTGCCACGCCGGTGTTGGTGTCGGATGTGCCGGTTGACGTAATCTCCTTCCCTGCCCCGAGCGGGTTCCCCAGGTCCACGATGCCGTCGCCGGCGTTCTCGGCCCACGCCATCCAAGCCTTCATACCCTCCTGGGCGGCCTCGGGCGAGCTTTCGGCCATTTGCGCCTGGGCTGACTGTGCTGCGATGTAGAGAACAACAAACTTCTTCATTGCCTGTCCCGTCTCCCGCGCGCCGGCGGCACTGTGCTCCCCGGTCACAAAGCGATCCTAGGGTGGATCGGACGGGTTGAAAACGGGGCGGGCGGGTCGTCTGCGCTGGTTCGCCCTCGGCAAACAGGAAATAAAAGGTACCCCGCCCAAAGTTGAGCGTAGTAGACTCAACCTAGATCGACTGCCCTTGAAAGGAGCTCTCTTTGGACGTCAAATTCACTACCAAGAGCCAGGAGGCTCTTTCGGCTGCGGCCATGAATGCCTCCACCGCCGGCAACCCACAGGTGGAGCCGGCCCATCTGCTCAAGGCGTTGATGGACCAGCGTGAAGGCGTCGCCGTGGCGCTTCTCCGTGCCACCGGGGCCGACCCGGACGCCGTCAGCGTTCAGGCGAGCAGTGCCATCAAAGCGCTGCCTGCCACCTCAGGTGCGTCCAGCCAGCAGGCACAGTTGTCCCGGCCCGCACTGCAGGCCATCCAGAACGCCAAGGGGGAGGCGGAGCGGCTGGGCGACACCTTCGTCTCCACCGAAGTACTCCTCCTGGGTCTTTCGGCCGGAAGTGACGCCGCGGGCCGGTTGCTGCGCGACGCCGGCGCCTCCCATGAAGCGCTCCTCGCCGCCCTGCCGGGCGTCCGGGGCGACCGGAAAGTCACCAGCCCGGACCCCGAGAACACCTTCCAGTCCCTGGAAAAGTTCGGCACGGACCTCACCGCCATGGCCAGGTCCGGCAAGCTGGACCCGGTGATCGGCCGCGACACGGAAATCCGCCGGATCGTCCAGGTCCTCAGCCGCCGCACCAAGAACAACCCCGTGATCATCGGCGAGCCCGGCGTCGGCAAGACCGCCGTCGTCGAGGGGCTGGCCCAGCGCATGGTGGCCGGGGACGTGCCGGAAAGCCTGCGCGGCAAGACCCTCATCGCCCTGGACCTCGCCTCCATGGTGGCTGGCGCAAAGTACCGCGGCGAGTTCGAGGAGCGGCTCAAGGCAGTCCTCGAGGAGATCAAAAACTCCGACGGCCAAATCGTCACCTTCATTGACGAGATCCACACGGTGGTGGGTGCAGGAGCCACCGGCGAGTCCTCCATGGATGCCGGCAACATGCTCAAGCCCATGCTGGCACGCGGCGAGCTGCGGCTGATCGGCGCCACCACCCTGGATGAGTACCGCGAAAACATCGAAAAGGACCCCGCGTTGGAGCGCCGCTTCCAGCAGGTGTATGTGGGCGAGCCCAGCGTCGAGGACACCATCGGCATTCTCCGTGGGCTGAAGGAGCGCTACGAGGCACACCACAAGGTGGCCATCGCTGACTCTGCCCTGGTGGCCGCCGCGACGCTCTCGAACCGCTACATCTCCGGGCGCCAGCTGCCGGACAAGGCCATCGACCTGGTGGACGAGGCCGCGTCCCGGCTGCGCATGGAGATTGACTCGGCCCCTGAGGAAATCGACCAGCTCCGGCGCGCCGTCGACCGGCTCACCATGGAGGAGCTGGCCCTGGAAGGTGAGACTGACGCCGCCTCCGTGGAGCGCCTCGCGGCTCTCCGTGCGGACAAGGCGGACCGGGAAGAGGAACTTGCTGCCCTGAATGCGCGCTGGGAGGCCGAAAAGGCCGGCCTCAACCGGGTGGGCGACCTCAAGGCCAAGCTGGACGAGCTACGTTCCACATACGACAAGGCTGCCCGTGAAGGCGACCTAGAGACGGCGTCACGGATCCTCTATGGCGAAATCCCGGCCCTGGAGCGCGAGCTGAACGCCGCCGCGGAGGCCGAAGCCGCCGTCACGGACAAGTCCGCGCAGATGGTGGCGGAACAGGTGACCGCGGACGACATCGCCGAGGTCATCTCCGCCTGGACCGGCATCCCCGCCGGCCGCATGCTGCAAGGCGAAAGCCAGAAGCTGCTGCACATGGAAGAGGAGCTCGGGAAGCGGCTGATCGGCCAGAAAAAGGCTGTCACCGCTGTGTCCGACGCCGTCCGCCGCGCCCGTGCCGGCATCAGCGATCCCAACCGGCCCACCGGTTCGTTCCTGTTCCTTGGGCCCACCGGCGTCGGTAAGACCGAACTGGCCAAGGCCCTCGCGGACTTCCTGTTCGACGACGAACGTGCCATGGTACGGATAGACATGTCCGAATACAGCGAGAAGCATTCCGTGGCGCGGCTTGTGGGTGCGCCTCCGGGATACGTGGGCTATGAGGAGGGCGGCCAGCTCACTGAAGCCGTCCGCCGCCGCCCGTACTCGGTGGTGCTGCTGGATGAGGTGGAGAAGGCCCATCCTGAGGTCTTCGACATCCTCCTGCAGGTGCTCGACGACGGCCGCCTCACCGACGGCCAGGGCCGCACCGTGGACTTCCGCAACGCGATCCTGGTGCTGACGTCCAATCTGGGCAGCCAGTTCCTGGTGGATCCGTCGCTGGCTGCCGAGGCCAAGCGGAACGCCGTGATGGCCACCGTCAACGCCTCCTTCAAGCCGGAGTTCCTGAACCGGCTGGACGAAGTGGTGCTGTTCGATCCGCTGTCCGTCGAAGAGCTGGCCCGCATCGTTGAACTGCAGGTAGCCGAACTTGGCCGGAGGCTGCACGAGCGCCGGCTGACCCTCGACGTCACCGAAGGCGCCCGTGCCTGGCTGGCCATGTCCGGCTTCGACTCCGCCTACGGAGCCCGGCCGCTGCGGCGTCTGGTCCAGCGGGAAATCGGCGACCGCCTCGCCAAGGCCATCCTGTCCGGCGAAATCACTGACGGGGACACCGTGCTGGTGGATACGGCTACCGACGTCAACGAACTCACCATCGAAGGGCTGGAGTCGCTCGCCGGGCCCAACGGCGGCGCTGCCCTGGGAACGGGGCTGGTGGTCCGCCGGAAGGACTAAGCCGGCCCGAGTTGAACTAACGCGTGCTGCCCTGGTGTCGCAAGCACTAGGGCAGCACGCTCGCTTTAACGTTGTTGCCGCCAGGGGACGTTACGTAGCAGTCCAGCCTGCGGTCCCCGGAGTCCCAGCTCGTGGCGCTGGGGAAACTGCGCTCGAAGTTCAGTTTGTAGTCGTTCGCTGCCGGGCCGAGGTTTGCCGCCTGGCATGCTTCGAGGGCCTTGGCCTTGAGTGCCTCGGCCCCCGGGTAGGGCTCGCCTTCCGGGTAGTGGAACAAGGCAACCAGTTGCGCGGAATGGCCGGTATTGCATGGCACAACGGTGGACTTCAGCGCCTCCGGGCTGAAGTCCTTGAAGCAGTCGCCCAGAGCATAAGCGGCAGGCTCCGCCACGCGGGGCAGGGGCAGGGGGGTCGCCGGGGGCGTGACGGCGGTTTGCAGTACGCCGGGAACCGCGCCTGCGGACGCTTCCTGGTTCCCGTTGTCGTTCAGCCACAGGACAAGCCACACCAGCGAGCCGATAACCGCCAGGAGGACGACGACGAAAAACGCCTTCCACAACGTCCGCTGGTTGACGCTGCCACGGCCGGCTGCGGGCCTTTCGGCCCGGATCGACTGGTCCTGGTCCCAAGCCTCGCCCTGCTCCCGCGATGGTCCCTTGCTGCGTGCCGGTGGCTCGGCTGCCGGGACTCCGTGCTCGGCCGCGGGAACTGTGGGCAGGCCAGCGGTGGGCGGGGAGGCGGGTTTGGGCGGAACGTCCTGGTGGTTCACGGGGTGCATCCTCCTGCGTTTCGTCCGCACGGTCAGCCGGATTTCCTGCCAGCATCAGTAGTTCTTAGGCGACTCTACCGAAGAAAAACGCCGGATTCCGGCCCCGGAGGGGCAGGAATGGTACTGCATGTGACCGCCACGCGCCGAGGCTGGCAAGCGGGGGCAGTCGAAAGCATGTAATCTAGGTGTACGACAAATTGACCAAACATTCCGGGGCCTCACCATAGCCAAAGGTGACCACCTCCGGTCCGAGTACAAAAAGGGGGTCACGCCATGGGGCGCGGCCGTCAAAAGGCAAAAGCTACCAAACAGGCTCGGGACATCAAGTACTACTCCCCGAACACTGACTACACCGCTCTCCAGCGTGAGCTCAAGAGTTCAGAAGTCCGCGCTCCCAGCCGTTTCGCCAACGAGCCGGTTGAACCGGACTATTCGGCTTACGTGGACAAGTACGCGGATGATTTGGAAGAGGACGACGACGAGGTACACACTCGTCGCATCGGCTAGCTGTCGCAAGGTGCTGTTGCCATAACCGGACAGCCCTGTGGCGCCGTCGCACTCCGGATTCAGCTGATGGATCCTGGTCGTTTTGTTGGACCAGTGCAGCGCTTCTTTTCAGCACACCGGCGATCCAGAAGGATCACGGGTGCTGCTTCAGTTTATGAAGCCCGCCCCCTGCGCCGTGAACCGGTGCCGGGAGCGGGCTTCTTGCTGTCTTCCGAGAATCAGCGGAATGCCGCCCGTTACCGGCCGGTTCCGGCAGGAGCTGTTGGCAGTTTTCCTGTTTTTTGCGGCGGTGACACCAGGACAGCAGCGCCGCCGGCGCCCGCAAGGCTCACCGCCAGCACCGACGCCAGGACCAGCGCGGTTGCCGGTGACAGGACCGCCCAGGGCGCCCGCTCAACATAACCGATGCCCTCGGCAAGGATGAGTCCCCACTCGGGCGACGGCTGTTGAGGGCCCAGCCCCAGGAACCCGAGCGCCGCGAGGGCAAGGGCTACACCGGGCAGCCGGAGCATCGCGTGGCGCAGGAGCGGCCGCACCACTGCCGGCAGGATGTAACGGAGCAGGATGCGCGCCCTGCCCACCCCCAGCACCGGGAGGATCTGCACGTAGGACTGTGCCCGTGCCTCCTGGGCCAACGCGGCGGTATGCGCCGCCAGCGGCGCCCAACTCACGGCGGCGACAGCCAGTGCAGCACCCTGCGCCGAAGGCCCCGTGATGGCTGCGGCCACCAGTCCAGCCAGGATGGGCGGCGCTGCGTTGGCCACCTCAAACGGCCCCGTGGCAGCCAAGGGGAACAGGCCGATGGCGATTCCCACGGCCAGGCAGACCAGCACCACTACCAGCGCAGTCCCCAGCGTCCCCGCGGCCCCATGACCCACGCGGGCCAGGAGGTCCCGGCCGCTGGCATCGGCCCCGAACGGCAGCGCCCAGGTGGGCACCGCGAGTCTTGGGTGTGCAGAGGTGAAGGGGTCACGCAGCAGGCCGGCCACAACAATGAGCAGCAACGTGGCCGCCGCAACTGCCGGTACTGCCAGCCCGCGGCGGCTCCCTGACCGCGCTGGCTCCGGCAGCGGAAGGGTGCCGAAGCGGACCGCTGGGCCGATCAGTACGTAACGCACCGCCGTCGTCAGCGTTCCCGCCAGCAGTGCCAGCGCCAGAAGTGCCAGCATGCCGGCCTGGAGCGCGGGAATGTCCTGGGCGCCGGCAGCGCCCAGGAGCGCCCGGCCGAGCCCTGGAATTGCGTAGACCTTTTCAACCGCGACAGCCCCGCCGGTCAGCCCGATGAGGACCAGCCCGATCTGGGGCAGCACTGACGGCAGCGCGCGCCGCAGCACAGCCCGCACCAACTGCCCGGGTTGCGCGCCGGCCAGGCGCCAGGTTGCCACCCACGTCTCTCTAAAGCCGGCACGGACGGCGTCGGACAGGAGCAGGCCTATCAGGCCGCCGGCCGGGATGCCGAGGGCGAGTGCCGGCAGGACGGCGTACTCCGGGCCCTTCCAGCCGAAGGGCGGAAACCACCGGAGCCAGATGGCACCCACTACCAGCAGTACGGCGGCCAGCAGGAACTCCGGCAGGGAGGTGAGCGCAGCAGACAGGGCACCGGACGCTGGCTTCCGCCGCTGCCGGAGCCCGTCCACTACCGCGGGTACGCAGATCAGCAGGGCAATGATGGACGCGGTGGCGAGGGCAAAGCCCATCAGGGTCGCGGAGACGCTGAGGGCTGCCACGACACCGGGGGCCACAGGCGTATTGCTGATCCAGGACGTGCCGAGGTCTCCCGCGAAGACCCGCTGGACCCAGGTTACGAGCATTGCGAGCGGGCCCTGTTCCAGGCCGAGCTCCGCGCGGATGGCGGCCAGGGTTTCGGGTGTGGGCTCGCGGTCCGAGTATCTGGCCCGGAGGATGGTGTACTCGGCGCCATGGCCTGAAAGCCACGGCATCATGCCGATCAGCACCACGAGTCCGAGGAGCGCGACGATCCGCGAAGCAGTGACTTTCAGGAAGGCCGGAGTGTGCATCAGCCTGCGGCGCCTGTGCTGTTGGACCCGCTGCTGCTGATCCCGGTGTTGCCCGTGATCAGTGCCCGCTCGCGCGGATCCCGCTCCACACCCCGGACCCGGGTGGACTCGCCTTGGATGACACGTTCGTGGAGCAGCGGGACGGCGGCGTTCCGGGCGAGGATGAGGCTTTCCGCGGCTGCGATCGCAGCACGGCGTCCAGGGCCGGCAGGGATACCGGCGGCTTTGGCCAAGGCTGCGTCCACTGCAGGGTCGCAGAACTGGGAGATGTTGAAGGAACCGGCGCAGGAGAAGTCGCTGTAGAGGTATGCCACGGGATCGCCGGAGTCCAGCACCGTGGCGCGCGAGAGGATGAAGGCATCAAATTTGCCGGCCAGGGCGTCCGCTTCGATGTGCTGGTACTCGCGGACGTCCTGCTCGACGGTAAAGCCGGCGGCTTCCAGCTGCTGCTCGAGCTGGACTGCTACCTCCGGCAGCTCGGCGCGGTCCGTGAAGGTTCCAAGCCGGATGGGCGTTCCCTTGACGGTGGCTGCGGCGACGCGGGTGGCCAGCGCTGCGGCGTAGCTTTTGTTTCGCCGCTCGTCTGCTGCCCACGGAAGCGCCGGGCCAAGCAGCCCGGCCGCCTTGTCCGCGCGGCCTTCATAAACCCGGTCCACAATGGCGCCGGCATCGATCGCTTCGCGGGCTGCGGCGCGGACTGTGGGATCAGCGAACGGACCCGATGCCGTGTTGAGATACAGCGTGTTGGTCCGCGGCATCGGCACCTCATGCACCAAGGCCGGATCGATCTGCGCCACCTGGCCCACCGGGATGGCTTCTACGATGTCCGCGTTCCCGGTGCGCAGCGCCGCTGCCCGGGCAGTGCCGTCCGGAACAAACTGGACATCCACGCCGTCGGCTTCCGGTTTTTCGCCCCAGTACCCGTCGAAGCGGTCCAGCCGGGCGGAGGTGGTGCCGTCCACCGAAACCAGCCGGTATGGCCCGGTTCCGGCATTCACGGGGTCAACCACGCCGCGTTCCTTGTATGCCGAGGCCGCAAGGATGGCCAGCTGGGGACTGGACAGCCTCTGGGGCAGGAGCGGATCGGGCGTCGCGGTCCTGATGGTCACGGCGTCGGGACCATCAGCGGCGGCAGTCAACTCCACGCCGTCGAGGATTCTCGGCTTGGGGCTGGCCTGCACGGCGGCTGACACGGAGGCGACGACTTCCGCGGACGTCATGGCCGTTCCATCGTGAAACTCGACGCCGTTCCTTAGGGTGAAGCGCCAGGAGGTCTGATCGATCTGCCGCCACCCGGTGGCCAGCGCGGGTTCAGTTTCGCCGAGCTCGTCCAGCACTACGAGAGTTTCCGCGGTCTTCCAGCGGGAAAGTTTAAAGGCGTCGTCGCTCAGCGGCGACAACCCGGACCGCGGCGGCTGAAGCATGGCCAGTTTTATCCGGCCGGCACTGTCACCGCCCTCCGCCGCAGGCTCGGCGCCGGAAAAGCATCCGGTCAGACCGGCAGCAAGCAGCAGGGTCGAGAGGGCGGCTACACCTGTTTTGTATCGAATTTTGGGCACGTTTATGACCTGTTTCGGGTATCGAGGGGGCAGATGGGCGGCTGTTAGCCGGGTTGAGCGTTATGGGTTTTGCGTTTGGTTCTGCGCTGGCTTAAAGCTTGGCCGGCAGGAGCCTTGAAAGTCCGACGGCGGGAATCACCATGAGTGCCGCCATGACCGCCCAGGGCCAGACGGCGTCAGGTCCCGGTTGGGAGGCGCCCGAGTACAGCGGTCCCAGGGCAAAGTTGCCCAGCAGCACCGCGCAACCGCCCATGCTTGCCAGAAGTCCGTAGTAAATGCCGGTCCGGCGCCCGCGGGCAAAATCGAGGACCAGGGGCATGGCCACCGGTCCGATGCACATGTGTCCCAGGCAGAGCCCCACCACAAGCAGCAGCGGCGGCAGGAGCGGCAGTGTACCGGCGGCTGGAAATTGGGCGAGCACGGCCATGGTGGCGAAGGCCAGGCACTTCAGGAGGAAGCCCACTGTCAGTGCCCGTCCTGCACCGATCCGGGTTGTCAGCCGGGAGATTGGCCATTGCAGCGCAACGGTGAGGATGGAGGCGGCCGCGAACAAAGCGGCCAGTGCCGCCGGTCCTGCACCGCTTCTGGTCAGTTCGATGGGCAGCCCGAAGTACAGCTGGTTGTAGGCCAGCAGGTTCACGCTGTAGAGGGCGGCGAAGGCTACATAGCGCTTGTCCCGCAGCATCGCCGCGACCCCGTCATCCGGCGGCCCCGAGGAAGGCGGCACGGATGGGGAATGCTTGTTCGCCTCCCGGTTTGGGGCTCCGGCGGGCACACTGTGCCACAACACCCCTGTCATCACGGCGAAGACGGCGGCCCCGGCCAGCGCGGCCCAACTGAAGGAAAGCCCCAGCAGCAGGGCGCCCACCAGGGGGCCGGTCACGGCCCCGATCTCTCCGCAGATGGCGAGGAGCGCGAAAAGGGCAGGTGCCTTCCCGCTGGTGTTCCGCCGTCGTTCCTCTGCCTTGCCAACCAACGATTCCAGGGCGGGGGAGAACAATGCACCGCCCATCCCGGTCAGCACGGCGCCCAGGAGGAACAGCGGAAAGCTGCCGGCCATGGCCAGGATGAGGTAACCGGAGATGCGGACCAGGCAGCCCACCAGCATGGCCCGCCGTGGCCCAAACCGGTCGGTGATCATGCCGCCCACCAGGAAGAGCCCCTGCTGGCTGAAGACGCGGGCGCCCAGGACCACACCCACGGCGGTGGCCGTCATGCCAAAGTCCTGGGTCATGACCAGCGCGAGGAACGGGACCACGGCATAAAAACCAATGTTGAAGATGAGCTGGCTGGCGAGCAGGAGGCCAGTGGCCGGGCGGGACTTCGTTGCTGCCGGGTCTATGGCGCTGAGTGCAGTCACAGGGCAGCCGCCGGGACGTTGCGGTGGAGCTGCATGCCTGCTGATGCCTGCACGAGTTCGACGGCGGCCGGGCTGGCGGGGTTTTCCAGCACCTGGTCTGTTGGCCCTTGTTCCACAATGCTGCCTTCCGCCAGGACGGCGGTGGTGCCGCAGATCCGGGCGGCCGTTGCGAGATCGTGGGTTACCAGGAGCATTCCCAGGCCTTCCTCCCGCACCAGGCCGTCCAGCAACGAAAGGACGGTATCCCGCAGGGGGAGGTCCAGGCCGCTGACGGGCTCGTCGGCCAACACGTACGACGGCGAGACAACCAAAGCGCGGGCGATGGCCACACGCTGGTTTTGACCGCCGGACAGCTCTCCCGGGCGGCGCTCCGTCAGGGCAGCCGGCACCTCGACGCGTTCCAGGGCCTGGCCGATCAGAGCCCGGTGGTTTCCCTCCACCCGGAGCTGCCGCAGCGGCTCCATCAGCAGTTGCGAAATAGTCATCCTGGGATCGAGGCTTCCTCCCGGGTTCTGCGGGATGTACTGCACCGCGCGGCGGTACCAGCGCAGCGTTCGGACAGCGCCGGGCCGTATGGTCTGGCCGTCGAGCGTCACGGAGCCGGCAGAGGGCTTTGCCATGGCCAGGAGAATCCGAACCAGGGTGGACTTGCCGGAACCGGAACTCCCCACCAGCGCCGTGCTGGTGCCGGGGGCGAGGCTCAAACTGATGTCTCGGAGTGTTTCCAGGGGCTGCCGGTTGCGGAAGCCGCGGGCGGGGTAGGCGAAGGAGATGCTGTCCGCGGCCAGGGCGTCGGTCATGCTGCCACCGCAGTTTCCAGTGTTGCCGGAGCCGCAAGCAGCAGTGCACCTGTGGCTGCTGCCACCAAGCGCCGCGTGTAGGGGTGGCGCGGGCTGCGCAGCAGTTCGGCCATCGGTGCTTCTTCGACGATCCTGCCGCCCTCCATCACCAGCGCGCGGCTGCAGAGCGATGCGGCGGCCGAAAGGTCGTGGGTGATGAAGAGGAGGCTTCGGCCTTCGGCTCCCCACGTGCGGAGGGTCGCGAGGACCTTGGCCTGGGTCACGACGTCCAGCGCCGTAGTGGGCTCGTCTGCTACGAGGACGCGGCTTCCGCAAGCCAAGGCCAGGGCGATACAAACTCTCTGCAGCTGCCCGCCGGAAAGTTCACCGGTGTAGCGGGGAAGGATTGCTGTGGGTTCCGCAATTCCGGCCTGGGCCAGGAACCGGGCAGCGTGCGTCCAGGCGTCGGTCCGGCGAAGCCCGGCCCTGCGTAACGGAACGAGGAGTTGTTTGCCCACCGGAACCAGCGGGTTGAGGGAGCTTTGGGGATCCTGGCGGATGAGTGCCGCGTTTGCTGCGGCGGCAGTCGTCCTGCCTGCCATCTTCCGGGCGCCTACGCCAGGCTCACCTCCGAAGGAGACCTCCCCGCTGACGGTGATCCCGTCCGGAACGGTTCCGGTCAGGGCCGACGCGGTCAGCGACTTGCCCGATCCCGAGGCGCCCAGCAGCGCGACGCACTCGCCGGCCTGGAGGGAGAACGTCAGGGGGTGCACCAGCCGCTGCCCGGCATGCGACAGCGCGAGGTTCGTCACGGAGAGGGCGGGTGCAGGCATCTGGGCATCGTTTCGTGTAAGGACTTCAGGACAGGTCCTCATACTAACAATAATCATTCGCAATTAGACAATGGGTCGTTGGTTGACCCGACATCATTCATCCCTTAAATCCGTAACCGCGCTTATGGAGGTCCATAAGCGCGGTTGGTGGGACTTTGATGCTGATTTACGCGTAGGCGTTGACCAAGCAGACTGCGCCGCCGTCCACACCCTTGGCGCCCTGTACGTAATCCGGGCCGGACTTGAGGATCGAGTCCGAATCCTCGGTGACGGTGCCCATGACCCAGGACGGCAGGCCGCGGTCGTTCAGGCGGGAGACGGCGGCGTCTGCGGCGTCGGCGGAGACGATGGCCACCATGCCCACGCCCAGGTTCAGGGTGCGTTCCAGGTCAGCCAGCGGCACGTTGCCCAGTTCAGACACCAGCTTGAAGATGGCCGGCAGTTCCCAAGTGGCGCGGTCCACCGTGGCCACGAGGCCCTGGGGGAGTACGCGGGCCAGGTTGGCCGCCAAGCCGCCGCCGGTCACGTGGCTGAAGCCGTGCACTGCGGAAGCGCCGGTGACAGGGAAGGTGCGGGCGAGGTCCAGGCAGTCCGCCGCGTACACACGGGTGGGCTCGAGGAGTTCCTCGCCCAGCGTGCGGCCGAGTTCGGAAACCTGCCGGTCCAGTGCCCAGCCGGCGTGGTTGATGACGCGGCGCACCAGGGAGTAGCCGTTTGAGTGCAGGCCGGACGATGCCATACCGATTACAACGTCGCCGGCGCGGACGCGGTCCGGCCCCAGCAGGGCGTCGGCCTCGACAACGCCGGTGGCTGCCCCCGCGACGTCGTACTCGTGCTCGCCCAGCAGTCCGGGGTGCTCGGCGGTTTCGCCACCCACCAGCGCGGTGCCAGCTACCGAGCAGGCTGCGGCGATGCCACGGACAATGTCGGCGATGCGCTCGGGTACTACCTTGCCGCAGGCGATGTAGTCCGTCATGTACAGCGGCTCTGCGCCCACCACCACGATGTCGTCCACCACCATGCCCACCAGGTCGAAGCCGATGGTGTCGTGGATGTCCATGGCCTGGGCGATGGCAACCTTGGTGCCCACGCCGTCGGTGGACGTTGCCAGCAGCGGCCTCTTGTAGGTCAGGAGCCTCGAGACGTCGTAGAGGCCGGCGAAGCCGCCCACCCCGCCGATTACCGAGGAATTGTGGGTGGCCTTGACGGCACCCTTCATCAGCTCGACGGCGCGGTCGCCGGCTTCAACGTCGACGCCTGCGGAGGCGTACGTGATGCCGGAGGTGTTGCCGGAGGCGGGGGCAGCGGAAGTCATACGGACTCTTTCTTGTCAGTGCCGGCGGCGGCATGTACGTCTGGCACAAGGTCGGCTTCGGTCAGCAGGTTCTCAAACTCGGAGTCCGGTCCGGGATCGCAGCCCGTGGCGCCGGATTTCTCCGCCGGGTCCACCTGGGGATCCACGGCAAGGGCCGCGGTGACGCCGGGGAGGGCGGACGGCGAGGGCTTCAACCCGCCGAGGTCCGTTCGTTCCAGCAGGTTCTTGCCCAGCTTGTCTGAACCCGGAAGCTCGATGGGGTACTTGCCGGTGAAGCACGCGGTGCACAGGCGCTCCCGCGGCTGCCGGGTGGCTTCGATCATGCCGTCTTCGGAAATGTAGGCGAGGGAGTCGGCGCCGATGGCCTGCGAGATTTCCTCGATGGTGGCGCCGTTGGCGATCAGCTCGGCGCGGGAGGCGAAGTCGATGCCGTAGAAGCAGGGCCACTGCACGGGCGGGGAGGAGATCTTGACGTGAACGGATGCGGCACCGGCTTCACGGAGCATCCGGACGATGGCGCGTTGCGTGTTGCCGCGGACGATCGAGTCATCCACCACCACCACGCGCTTGCCGCGGATTACGGACTCGAGGGCGTTGAGCTTAAGCCGGATACCCAGCTGGCGCAGCGTCTGCGAGGGCTGGATGAACGTCCGGCCAACGTAGGAGTTCTTGACGAACCCGTGGGCGAAGGGGATGCCGGATTCCTCGGCGTAGCCCACGGCGGCAGGGGTGCCGGACTCGGGAACGGGAATAACGATGTCTGCCAGCTGCGTGTTTTCGCGGGCCAGCTGGCGGCCCATCTCCACGCGGGACTCGTACACGGAGCGGCCGGCGATGGCGGCGTCCGGACGGGCAAGGTAGACGTACTCGAAAACGCAACCGGCCGGCGTCGGCTCCGCAAAGCGCTGGGAGCGCACGCCCTGCTCGTCGATGGCGATGAACTCGCCGGGCTCGATTTCGCGAATGAAGCTGGCGCCGACGGTGGCGAGTGCGGACTGCTCGGAGGCGACAACCCAGCCACGTTCCAGCCGGCCGAGGACCAGGGGGCGGATGCCGTAGGTGTCGCGGGCGGCGTAGAGGGTGCCTTCGTCCATAAAGACGAAGCAGAAGCCGCCCTTGATCTTGGGCAGCAGTTCGATGGCGGTTTCTTCGAGGGTCTTGCCCGGCTCGCCTTCCAGGAGTGCTGTGACCAGGGCGGTGTCCGAGGTGTTGCCCTGTTTCATCTCCCCGGTGAGCTGATCGCCGTTGCGTTCCTGGATCATGGCGTTGAGTTCGGCCGTGTTGGTGAGGTTGCCGTTGTGCGCCAGGGCAACGGTTCCGGTCCTGGTGGCGCCGAGGGTGGGCTGGGCGTTGGCCCAATGGCTGGCTCCGGTGGTGGAGTAGCGGCAGTGGCCCACTGCCAGGTGCCCGGTGAGGGTGTTCAGGGTGGTCTCGTCGAAGACCTGGGAGACGAGTCCCATGTCCTTGTAGACGTTGATCCGGTTGCCGTCGCTGGTGGCTATACCAGCGGACTCCTGACCGCGGTGCTGCAGTGCATACAGCCCGTAATAGGTTAGTTTTGCTACTTCTTCACCTGGTGCCCAGACTCCGAAAACGCCACAGGCGTCCTGCGGGCCTTTTTCGCCAGGGAGAAGATCATGGGAAAGTTTTCCATCGCCGCGTGCCACTGGTCGATTATCTCACGACATGGGGTAAGACTTTTCCGGCCGCCCGTTTGTGACCGGGCTAGGGCTGGGAATCGGTATCCGGTTCGGAGTCCGGGACGGACTCCACCACGGCCCGCTGCTGCCGCTTGACGCTGCGGCGGTCCAGGATCAGCGCCAGCACAGCACCAAGGACCGCGCCGGCGCCGGCGAACAGCACCAGGAAGAATCCGAACACCGAGCCGGGGTCGAAGCTCTCGCTTGCGGGCAGCCCGTAGGCCACCGCCGCAGCCACCCCCACACCCACCAGTGCGCCCAGGACCAGGAACGGCACATACTTGGGCGCACGGCGGACGGTGATCTCGCGGCGCTCGGTGGGGGGTTGTTCAGAAGCCATGCCTCAAGCCTACATTTCCGCCGTTGCCCTATCAGTTACGGCTGCTTCACCCCCGGTTTGAGGACCATAAGTGAGGGCAGCGAGGGGGTTCAGCTGCCGCGGTACGTGGAGTAGGCGAACGGGCTGAGCAGGAGCGGGACGTGGTAATGCTCGGGGCCAGTGACTTCGAACACCAGGTCCACCTCGGGGAAGAATGTTGCGGTCTGCAAGCCGGCGTAGTAGCTCCCGGTGGCGAAGTTGAGCTTGTAATGTCCGGGTTCCAGCTGCTCCGGGCCCAGATCCTTCGCCCGGCCGTCGGCATCCGTAGTGGAGCCTGCAAGTTCCTGCCAGCTGCCGCCGTCGTTTTTGTAAAGCACGACGGCGACCCCCGCCGCCGGGCGTCCGGCGCCTGTGTCGAGGATATGGGTAGTGACGTGGGAGACGCTCATTCGGTGATCAGTCCTTCAAGCCGCAGTACGGCAATCTCGCGCAGCTGCTGGGCCACGATGGTGTCTTCTTCGGCGGGGGAGTTTTCCAGCCGCTCCTTCAGGGACTGCAGAATTTCCGGGGCGGTACGGCCGGCGGCGCGAATCAGGAAGACGCGGCCGAACTTCTCCTCGTAGTCCCTGTTGCCCTGGGCCAAAGCCTCCGCCAGGGCGGTGTCCGCGGGATCCACCCCAGCCTGCTCGGAACGGGACATGGACGCCTCTGTGGTGGCCGCCGTCGGACGTTCGCCGATCCGGGGGTGGTGCGCCATGGCGGACTCCACTTCAGCCGGGGTGAAGGGGTTTGCGGCTTCGGCTGCAAAAGCCAGGAGCGCGTCCGTGGACGGAAAGGGCCGGGCTGCGGCGACAGTGTCCACCCAGCGCTGCACATCAATGCAGGGTCGAAGGGTATCCGCGGCCAGGGCGGTGTCCGCAGTATTGAATTCGGCAAGCTTCATGCTGGCTGGTTCCTCGGTGACAAATGCTGGCATCCATGGTGACGGCTATGCGGAGGCCGGACTTCCCGACGCCCAAGTGCCGGTAGTACCAGCTTCAGGCTTCCGCATCATGGAACTGTTATTTCAACATACGTAATATTGAAGTAGAGCATGCGGTTGGTGTCAAGAGGCTACCGCAGGGATCAGACCCAGCCGGTATTATCGCGGGAGAGCCACAAGCTCAACGACAATGCTGGGGAAAACAAAAGAATATGGACGGGACGGCTATGCAATTGCTGACCGATCAGGACCCGCGGGACCTTGAACTGCGGGAATATGGGCTGCTGCCTGCCGCCGCCGGACAGATTCCGGGACTGGTTGACGAACAGGCCCGTGGTGCAATTAATAGCTTGGTCCGCCTGGCGGCCTCCTTGTGCGGAGTGCCCTACAGCGTGGTCAATATCATCACGGCGGACCAGCAGCTGCAGATCGCTGCTTCCGGAATAGATGCCGGCATTTGCTCCCGCGACGACTCCATGTGCGCCAGCGTGTTCCTCGACTCGGGGACCACCGTGGTCCGGGATGCCTCCCAGGACCCGCGCTTTGCCGCCAACCCGTTCGTGACAGGGGAGATAGCGGACGTGCGTTTTTACGCGTCGGTGCCGCTGAAGTCCTCCAGCGGGCTGGTGTTCGGGTCACTCTGCGTGTTCTCCGATGCTGCCGTGCTCCCCACACGCGAGCAAATTGATGAAGTGGAGGTCCTGGCGCTGCAGGTTGTGGAGCTGCTTGAATTGCAGCTCCGCACCCTGCAGCTCAATAACGCCCTGGCCGAGCTGGAGCGCAGCAATGCCATGCTTGCCGAGTTCGCTGGCCGCGTCAGCCATGACCTCCGTGCTCCGCTCACCACCATCCTTGGTTACGTGGAGTTAGCGGAGGATGATCCCGAAATTTCCAACGATCACCCGGCCAGGGAATATCTGCAGCTCATCGGCAGCGGCGGGCACCGAATGCTGGGCACCCTCGAGGATGTGCTGGACTATTCCCGGGCTGAGGGGCAGCTGAACCGGGAACGGGTTTCATTGCTGGCAGTGACGGCCGAGGCTGCCCAGGACCTTGGTTTAAACCTTGGCCTGGCCAGTGGCATCCTCTGCGAGGATTCCGAGCTGTATGCGGACCGCGCCCAGCTGCGCACCCTGCTGCAAAATCTGCTCGACAACTCCCTGAATTACCGGGACACCCAACGGGACCTCAGGGTGGCAGTGACTGTCACCAAGTGCCCCCGCGGAGTCACCCTCCATGTTGCCGACAACGGCAAGGGCATCCTTCCCGCGGACCGCTCCAGGGCCTTGGAGCCCTTGGTGCGGCTGCACCGGCCCGGGGACGGCCCCGGCACAGGGCTGGGCCTGGCCACGTGCCGCCGGATCGCGCAGGCGCACGGCGGAGAGCTCACCATCAGCGATACTCAGGGCGGCGGTGTCACGGTTTCGGTGACGTTCCCGGCGCAAGGCTGAGGCGGCCCGCCCTCCCGGTTCAGCCTGCCCGGCACCGGCGGGAATCAGCCCTGCGAGGTCCGGGACAGGACCCAGGTGTTGGTGCCGTCCTGCCGCTCGAAGGTGACCGTGGTGACCAGCGCCTGGATCAGCGCCAGGCCGCGGCCGGACTCGGCGTCCTCGCCCGGCGTCGCCGGCTGCATTGGCCCGAACGGCGGCTTGGCGTGATATGCGCTGACCCGGGCCTGCAGCAGCGTGTGCTGGACGGAAATGTCCACGCCGAGCTCCACCGGATCCTCGCCGGCGGGCTCGGCGTGCTGGACGATGTTCGACGCTGACTCGATGACCGCGGTCGTAAACGTCATCTGGTCCATCTCCTGGACAAAGGGGACGTCGAGCCAGAGGCTGTCGAGGTGGTTATGGACGGATTCGATGGCGTCCTCGGCAGCCAACCCGCGGAAACTGCGGGACGCCAGGACCTCAGTCATTGCTGAACGCCTCCGCGGCCGAACCGTAGGACGTGAGTACTTTGTCCATGCTGGTCAGCTGAAGGACCATCATCACCTGCGGCTGCACGGCCGCGATCCGGAGGTCCCCGCCCGCTTGCCGCGCCGCCTTGAGGCAGCCTATGAGCGCGCCAAGTCCGGAGGAGTCCATGAACGCGGTCTTCTCCAGGTTCACCACAATCCGGTTTGACCCGCCGGCGATCACGTTGGTGACGAACTCGCGCAGCTTGGGCGCGGAGACCATGTTCAGCCGCCCGTCCGCCTTGACCTCCGCATACGAGTCCTTGACCTCATAGCTAAACTCCATCGGGATTCCTCTCTGTAACAGCCGAATCTGCGGCCGGTTCATAACCCTTGTAAAGCACTGCCCGCACCAGGATGCTCATGACCACCAGGTCGAAGATGACCCAGGCGACGTTCACCAGCGTGCCCAGCGGTTCTGCCAGCCCGGTGGCCAGGCGGATGATTCCGACGACGGCGGCCGCGGCCAGCAGCACGGACACCACAATCTGCGGCTGGATCAGGCTCCAGCTGGGGCCGCCGTTCTGGCGCGCCTTGGGAGTGACGGCAAACCCGAGGGGACGGCCGAACCAAACGTTCCGGGCCGCCGTCGAGCACGCCTTGATCCAGGTGGGGAACAGCGCCAGGCTGTACTGCTGGCCGCGCCAGGTGGGGATGCCGCGGCCGGCCACGGCGAACAGCAGCTGGTTGACCACCATGAACGGGATGAACCGGATGAAGAAGTCCCAGCTCAGGCTCGTCACCGGCAGTATGCCCAGCAGCAGGTAGATGATGGGGGCGGCGAAGTAGATGACCGCTGCGTAACCGCTGAGGTAGGTCCACATGGTGGCGAAGTACATCAGCCGCTGGCCGAGCTTGAGGCCCTTCTGCACCAGCGGGTTCTCGCGCAGCAGCACCTGGATGGTGCCCTGGGCCCAGCGGAGGCGCTGGGTGAGCATGGTCTTGAGGTCCTCCGGTGCCAGCCCGTACGCGAGAATCTCGTGGTGGTAGACGCTCTCCCAGCCCATGGCGTGCATGCGCATTGCGGTGGCCATGTCCTCGGTGACCGAGATGGTGGCCAGCGGCATAACCGGCTGGGCTTCGTCGTTGCGCTCCACGGACAGCGCGTCCAGGACGGCCTGCACGGATTCGAGCGCACCCAGGGGGGACCAGTCGCGGGCGGACATGCGCTGCACGGCGTCATCAGCCACCACCGGAACGCCGGCCTCGCCCACGTGGGCCAGTTCCATGGCGGCGATCTCTTCGAGGTCAGCCTGGAGGGCCTCGACGTCAGCCATCACCAGGGTCTGCACGGCGGCGTCCACGCGGCGGCGTACCCGGTAGGTAATCTCACTCAAGGCTCCGCCGGCGTCCAGTTCCTGCTGGGCTTCGCCGGTGGCCGCCTCCACCTCGTCGAGCACCCGGGCCACCAAAGGCGTCTCCATGTCCGCGGACTTCCGGGCCTGCTTAATGGCGGAGCGGGAGGCGGCCAGCGCCCGGCGGATGCTCTTCTCGGTTTCCTTGACGTAGCCCACCAGGCCCAGCTGCATCAGGGCTTCACGGCGGAGTATGGCGTTGGAGCCGCAGAAAAAGGCGGCGTTCCACCCGTCCTTGCCCTGCTGGATGGGACCGTAGAAGAGGGGTGCCTGGCTGCCGAGGGGATCGTCTGCCGGGACGTTGCTGAAGTACTGCGGCGTCTGGACCAGTGCAACGCGGCGGTTGTTGAAGTAGCCGAGGGTCTTTTCGAGGATGTCCGGCTCGGGAATCTGGTCCGCGTCCAGGATCAGGAGGAACTCGCCGTGGGTCTGCATCAGTGCGTTGTTCAGGTTTCCGGCCTTCGCGTGCCGGGGCAGGTTGGAGGTCCAGTCCTCGCTGCGGGTGACGTAGCCCAGGCCGTGCTGCTCGGCCAGGGCCTTCATCTCGGGGCGCGCACCGTCGTCGAGGATCCAGGTGCTGTGCGGGTGCCGGATCTTCTGGGCGGCCAGCGCGGTGGTCATCACCATTTCCAGGTCTTCGTTGTACGTGGTGATGAAGACGTCCACAGTGGCATCATGCGGCGGCGGCGGGGCTCCCTTGCGGATTTTCAGTTTCCACACCGTCATGCCGAACAGCATGACGTCGATCAGGCTGTAGGTTTCGGCGATCACCAGGGGCACGGCGATCCACCAGGCCTCCCAGTTCAGCGACGCGGCCCAGCGCCAGGCAATGTAGTTGACGCCGGTGATGACGGTCAGCACCACCACCAGCCGGGTGAGGAACCGGGTCATGCGGCAGCTTCTTCCGGAAGCCGGCGGACCACAACCACCGTAACGTCGTCCTCAGCGGTATCGGCCGGGGCCAGGGCCAGGATGGCGTTGCTTATTGCCTGGGCAGACTCCTGGCTGCGGGTGGCGCTGCGCACCGCTTCCGTGAAGTCCTCGACGGAGTCGAAGACGTCCAGCACGCCGTCGCTGACCACCACAAGGGAATCGCCCGGGACGAGTTGGAGGTTGGACTGCGGCCACTCGGTTCCTGCCCAGGCGCCGACGGGCGGGCCAGCGGAGGGGAGGCGCTCAGCAGCACCGCCGGACCGGACGTGCAGCGCAAGCCCGTGCCCGGCGTCGACATAGCTGACCGTCCCGGACGCCGCGTCCAGCCGCGCGTGGAACAGGGTGACAAAGGAGTTGGAGGAGTCCAGGTCCGTGGCGATCGCCTTGCTGGCGGAGGCGAAGGCGCCGTCCAGGTCCTGCCGGTGCCCCATGGAGCGCATCACGGCGCGGACCGTTGCCGCGATGAGCGCGGCCCCCATGCCCTTGCCCATGGCGTCGGCGAACGTCAGGTGCAGCCCGTCCGGGGTCTGGTACCAGTCGTAGAAGTCCCCGCCCACGCTGCGGGAGGGGCGGAACATGCCGGCGACGTCGTAACCATCAACCCGGATGTCTTCCTTGGGAAGGAGGCTCTGCTGGACTTCGGTGGCGCGTTCCAGCTCGCTGCGGGCGACCGAATCGGCGGCGGCGGACGGGCGCCGGCGGAAGAGGGCGTTGATCCGGGACTGCAGCTCGCGGGGGCTGAACGGCTTGCTGAGGTACTCGTCGGCCCCGTTGTCCAGGCCAGTTAGTTTGTCCAATTCGTCAGCGCGGGCGGTGAGCATCACGATGAAGGCGTCCGAAAACTCGCGGAGCAGCTTGCAAACTTCCAAGCCGTCGATGTCTGGCAAGTTCAGGTCCAGGGTGACCAGGTCCGGCTTGCGACGGCGGACTTCCTCCACTCCGGGCAGGCCAGCTCCCGCCTCGGTGACGTCGAAGCCCTGCTTGACCAGGACGCGGACCAGCAGGCCGCGAATGTCCGGGTCATCCTCAATGACAACGGCACGGCGGGGTTCGGGGGGAGAGACCATAGCTCTACTTCTACCGTATTAACCCCCACAGGGCATGTCGCAGGGGCTGTTGCGTTACGCCGCCTGTTGACCGGGGACGCGGAATGCGGCTTCGGCTTCCGGCACCGCTGGGGATCTTGCGCCAATCTTGGGACCTGCTTGCCCGGGCGTTGAGGAAGGCCCGGGACACTCGAAGGCAGGAAACAGCTTCGCGAGCACGAGGGTCAAAGACGACCTGTCTGGAGGCTGGACGGCTTGCAGGAGGGCGGAGCAGCCATGGGACACTTCAACATCAAGGACCGGACGACGGCGGATGCCGCCGCCTGTGCCGAACCTGTCCGTGCGGAGGTGGCCGGCGTTGAGCTGGCCATTGTTGAGCCAAGCGGCGTTGAACCAACCGGCTTTGAGCCGGCGGCCGCGGGGCCGGGGGCGGTGCCGCGTGACCTGTTGAGAACGGCCCTGGACAAGGGCAGGGCGCTGATGCGGGTCTACTTCCACTCACGGAAAGTGCGGGCCGCGGCCAATGCTCTGGCGCAGGCGCTGTCGGAATCAAGGGAGGCATCCAGCTGGCCCGGGGACCGGCTGCCGGTGGGCGAAGAGATGTCGGTGCAGGTGGAGAAGCTGACGCACCGCCTCAAGCTGGAAACCGAGGCGCATTACAGGCTGGAGGCGCTTTTCAAAAGTGTGGATTTGGGGCGTTCCGCCGCGGCGGTTTAGGTGCCACACTAATGAGCAATCGAGTGGCTGGGGTTACCGGGTCAGGAGATTGCTATGGGTTGGTTTACAGGGTGGGCGTACCTCATTGCGGGACTCATGACTGTGGACGCCCTGCTTCTGGCGCTGTGGGCCATCGACGAGGACTGGCCCAATAACTGGCGGAAGAAATCCTGACACCAATCAGCGGAGGTTGAGGCGCATCAGCACCCGCGGGAAGCCGTTGAGAACCGATAGCGTGTCCGCAGCCTTGGTGAAGCCCGTGTCCTCGAAGAGCTTTCGCGTGCCGACGTAGGCCATGGTGAGGTCCACTTTCCGGCTGCCATTGTCCACCGGATAGCCCTCGATGGCCGGCGCCGTGTAGCTACGCGCAAACTCAACAGCGCCTTTCAGCAGGTGGTGCGAAATGCCCTTGCCGCGGTGCCCGGGCCGCACGCGGATGCACCACACCGACCACACATCCAGCCCGTCCACGTGGGGGATCTTCCGGTTCCCGGCGAAACTGGTGTCCGCCCGTGGGTGGACTGCGGCCCACCCGACTACCTCGCCGCCGTCGTACGCTAAGACCCCCGGCGGGGGATCCTGGGCTACCAGCTGTTTGACCAGGTCCCCGCGCTCCGGCCCGTGCAACGACAGGTTCTGTTTGGATGGAATGCGGTAGCTCAGGCACCAGCAGACGTTGGCTTCGGGCCGCTTGGGCCCCACCATCGTCCTGACGTCCTCGAATTCGGTAGCCGGACGGACCTCGATCGCCATGCGGCCATCCTGTCACCGGGTTGGGTCACCGGCAACACTTCACTCGCCAGGAGCGGCGATAGACTGAAGGATCCAACAGCGGTAGGAAGGCATGGCGGGCTCATGAACGATAAGCTGCACCTCACTCCGGAAGACCAGTTCCCGGAAGAGCTGGAAAACGTCTCAGACAACGAATTACAGGTCCTGGACAGCCGGATCCAACGCCAGCTCGACCACGAAATGGTGGTTGACGGCGAATCGGACCGTGAAACGGAATTCAGGCACTACGAGCTGGACGAGGAATTCCAGGACCGCGACAAACGCTGACTGCACCCGCTGACTTCTGACCCTGTTCGCCCCTGCTGGTTCTCATTACACTGGGACGCATGACCGAGCAGGAACCGGCCCGGGGCAGGGCTGCTGCGGCTTCCGACGGCGGGGAAGGCCTGGGCGAGGACGCCAACGTCGTATCCCCAGCGGTTGAGGACGGCGGGGCCGCGCACTTGGCGGATTCCGGCGCCGTCGACACCTCCCTGCGCAGTCCGGCAGAAAGATCCCGCACCTTCGCCGGGATCCTGGTGAACACAGCCCTGGCCAATATCACCACCAGCTACCTGTGGTTTGCGCTGACTTTCTGGGTGTACCTGGAGACGCGCAACGTAATCGCCACCGGGGTGGTGGGCGGCGCATACATGCTGCTGATCGCCCTTTCCAGCATCAGCTTCGGCACCTTCGTGGACCGTTACCGCAAGCTCGCTGTGATGCGCTTTGCAGCCGTCTTCACCCTGGTGATGTTTGTGCTGTCCGGGCTCATGTTCCTGCTGGCGCCGGCCTCCTCGCTGCTGGACCTGACACAGCCGTGGTTCTGGATCTTCACTCTGGTCATCCTGATCGGTGCCGTGGTGGAGAACATGCGCAACATTGCACTGTCCACCACTGTCACCATCCTCATTGAACCGGACCGCAGGGCCAACGCCAACGGGCTGGTGGGCATGGTGCAGGGGCTGATGTTCCTGATCACCTCGGTGCTCTCCGGGCTGTCGGTGGGGCTGCTGGGCATGGGCTGGACCATCGCCGTGGCCGTGGTGCTCACGGCGCTGGCCTTTGCACATTTGCTCACTCTGCGCATGCCCGAGGAAACCCGCGTCGCGGCCAGCGATGCGCACGGCGGATTCGACCTTCGCGGCTCCTACGCCGCCGTGCTGGCTATCTCCGGGCTGTTCGCGCTGATTCTGTTCTCCACGTTCAACAACTTCATCGGCGGCGTCTATATGGCGTTGATGGACCCCTACGGCCTGGAGATGTTTCCGGTGGAGCTGTGGGGGATTTTTCTGGCGGTAGGCTCCAGCGGGTTCCTTATCGGCGGGGCGCTGATCGGCAAATTCGGCCTCGGGTCCAACCCGTTGCGTACGCTGCTCATTGCGGTGGTGGCCATGGGGGTCCTCGGCGCGGTGTTTACCCTGCGCGAGTGGGCTTGGCTGTACATCGTGGGAATCTGGCTGTACCTGACGCTGGTCCCCGTTGTGGAGGCCGCCGAGCAGACGGTCATCCAGCAGGTGGTTCCGCTGCCACGGCAGGGACGGGTGTTCGGTTTCGCCATGGCGTTCGAGTCCGCGGCGGCCCCGGTCACCTCGTTCCTCATTGCACCGATCGCCCAGTTCTGGATCATCCCCTACGCACGGTCCGCCGACGGGGCTGCCCAGTTGGCCCCGCTGCTGGGCGAGGGTACCTCCCGTGGCATTGCCCTGGTGTTCCTGGTGGCGGGGATCATCATGGTCATCGCTGCGTTGCTGGCCTTCCTCACGCCGGTCTACCGCCGGGTCTCGGCCGAGTATGCGGAGGCGCGCGCAGAGGTGCCGGAAACGGCCGACACCGAGCCTTAACCACCGAACGCTCACGCATAAAGTGCGGGAGCGTTCGGGGAATTGCGGCGGAAGCTGAGAGAGCGTCCGGGGAGGGTTAGATTCCCAGGGCTTCCTTCAGCGCAGCGACGTGGCCGTCGGCCTTAACCTGGTACTGCGCGAGCGTGACCTTGCCTTCGGGGTCCACCACAACGGTGGAGCGGACAATGCCCTCAACAATCTCGCCGTTGACCAGCTTCTCGCCCCAGGCGCCGTAGGCCAGGGCAACCGCGTGGTCGGGATCGGAGAGCAGCGGGAAGGTCAGGGAGAAGTCGCCGGTGAAGCCGGCCAGGGCCTCCGGGGCGTCGGGGGAGATGCCAATGACCTCGTAGCCCTTGCCCTGGAGTGAAGCCAGGCTGTCGCGGAAGTCGCAGGCCTCGGTGGTGCAGCCGGGGGTAGCGGCCTTGGGGTAGAAATACACGATGACGTTTTTGCCACGGTAGTCGGCCAAGGCAGTCCCGCGGCCCTGGGCGTCCTGCAGTGTGAAATCAGGGGCCTGGGTTCCCGGCTGAAGCTTGGTGGTCAGGGTCTGGCTCATGGCGTTCCTTTGGAAGTCTTTGTCAGGTAATGGCAAAACATCAAGTGAAGCGGGTTGCCGCTCAGTCATACAACTCCGGTGTCATATGCAGTATTCCGCCGGACCCCGGACAGTTGCACACTGCCCGGGTATAAACCGGTATCCGCCGCCCCGGACGGTGGCCACCGCATGGCGTGCATTCCCGAGCTTTCGCCGGATGCGGCCCACATAAACGTCGATGGACCGGGCCGAGGCGCCGGGGGTTTCAAACGAATCCAGGAACTGCTGGAGTTCCTCCCTGCCCACTGTGCGGGACAGGTGCGTCACCAGGTACCGGAGTACCTTGAACTCGACGCCGGTCAGCGGCACTGGATTGCCGTCCAGCAGGACCTTATCGGCGGCAAGGTCCACTGCAACCCGGCTCACGGGGCCGGCCGACGGCGGCAGCCGGGTACCGCCGTCGGCCTCGCTGAGTGCCCCGCCCCCGGGTGCCTCCCCCGGAACGCCGGGGTTCTCCGCCGCGGAAGGAGTGCGAGAGGAGTGGTCTGCGGCTCCTTCCGAAGTTGCGGAGACCCCGGACGTGGGAGCTCCGGCGGCAGGCCAGTGGACTTCCGCCTCCGGAGCAGTTTGTAGGGCCCTGGCAAGGACGAGCCCTGCGGCGCGGGCCAGCAGTTCGGGGCTGGTGCCATCCTCGGGCACCACCCACACAGCCAGGCCCCGGGCAGTCGCCGTTGGAACGGCAGCCGCCCTTTGCGCGGCGGCGCCCGTGACAGCTAACCGGGGCCGGGCCACCGTCCTCGGATGGAGGGCTTCCACTGCCATGGCGCGTCCCTAGACTCCGCCGCGGCGGATCAGCTTGCCCGTGGGGGTCTGGCCGTCCACCACGGCGCCGCGCAGGAAGGTCTTGCGGACCACCCCGGAGAGGGCTTTGCCGTCGTACGGGGTGATGGGGTTCTTGTGCTTGAGTTTGGACACGTCCACCACAAACGCCTCGTCCGGAGCGAAGACGGCGAAGTCGGCGTCGTAGCCCAGCGCCAACTGGCCTTTGTTGGACAGGCGGGCCAAAGCTGCCGGCTTCTCGCCCATCCAGGACACCACCTGCTCCAGCGGGATGCCGCGGTGCCGGGCTTCGGTCCAGATCAGGGACAGGCCCAGCTGCAGGGACGAGACGCCGCCCCAGGCCACGGCGAAGTCGCCGTTCTCCAGGTCCTTCAGGTCCAGGGTGGACGGGGAGTGGTCCGAGACGATGCAGTCGATGGTGCCGTCCAGGAGCCCCTGCCACAACAGCTCCCGGTTGGAAGCTTCGCGGATGGGCGGGCAGCACTTGTAGGCGGTGGCGCCGTCGGGGATTTCCTCGGCCATCAGCGTGAGGTAGTGCGGGCACGTCTCCACGGTGAGCTTCACGCCGTCGCGCCTTGCTGAGGCGATCATGGGCAGCGCGTCCGACGACGAGAGGTGCAGGATGTGCGCCCGCGCACCGGTCCAGCGTGCCCGCTCAATCACTTCGGCGATGGCCTTGTTCTCGGCGCCGCGCGGGCGGGACGCCAGGAACGTGGAGTAGTGGTCGCCGCCGGGGTGCGGGGCACGGTCGATGGCGTGCGAATCCTCGGCATGGACGATCATGAGCGAATCGAAGGACTTCAGCTCAGCCATGTCCTCTTCCATCTCATCCGCGTCCAGGTGCGGGAACTCATCCACGCCCGAGTGCAGGAGGAAGCACTTGAAGCCGAACACTCCTTCGTCGTGCAGCGCCCGCAGATCGCCCTTGTTGCCGGGGATCGCACCGCCCCAGAACCCGACGTCGATGAACGCCTGGTCCTCGGCCACCTCGCGCTTGAGCTTAAGGTTTTCCACGGTGGTGGTGGGCGGAACGGAGTTCAGCGGCATGTCGATGATGGTGGTGACGCCGCCCGCGGCGGCGGCCCGGGTGGCGGAGGCGAAGCCTTCCCACTCGGTGCGGCCCGGCTCGTTGACGTGGACGTGGGTGTCCACCAGGCCGGGAATCAGGGTTTCATCGTCGGCCAGATCAATGACCTCTGCCCCTGCCAGGCCGTTGCCCAGCGGCTCGAGGGCCACGATCTTCCCGCCTCGGACGCCTACCTCACGGGGTGCCAGGCCGGCAGTGGTGAGGATGCGCCGGCCGCGGATGACCAGGTCAAAACGTTCTTCAGACATGGAGGTCCTCCTTTGTGGGTGCGGAACGGGACAGCGTATTCGCCGCCAGCCGTCCGCTGATCTGCGTGCCCAGCTGCTCCAGAAGCTGCGCTGCCTCTGCTATGCACCTGTCTACATTGCTTTCGAGCTCGGTCAAAGCGTAAACGTCCTCAAATCCAGCGGCGCTCGCCTGGCCCCCTTCAAGCGTGGTCCGTCCGCACACGGCGATCACCGGAACACCCTGCCCGGCGGCTGCCCGGGCAACACCCATGGGCGTTTTGCCCAGCAGGCTCTGCTCGTCCAGGCTGCCTTCGCCGGTGATCACCAGGTCGGCCCCGGCAAGTCTTTGCTCCAATTCCGTGAACTCGAGGACGACATCGATGCCCGGCCGGCGCGTCGCGGCCAGTACGGCGATGGCGGCGTAGCCAACGCCTCCCGCTGCTCCGGCTCCCGGGGCTTCCGCCGCCTTGATGGCGCGGTGACCGATTTCCCTGGCCAGGACTTCGACAAACCTGGCCAGGGCGGCGTCGAGCAAGCCGACGTCCTGTTGTGTGGCGCCCTTCTGCGGGCCGAAAATCACCGCGGCGCCCTGGGCGCCCAGCAGGGGATTGTCGACGTCGGACGCCAGCACAAAGCGTGTGTCCTTCAGCCGGGTATCAAAACCGCTGAAGTCGATCCGGTCGAGGCGGGCCAGGGCGGCGCCGCCGGCGGGAAGCTCATTGCCCGCGGGATCGAGGAGTGCCGCGCCGAGCCCCTGCAGGATGCCGGCACCCCCGTCGGTGTTGGCGCTGCCGCCCACTCCCAGGATCACGCGGTTGCACCCGGCGTCCAGGGCGGCACGGATCAGCTGGCCGGTGCCTAGACTGGTGGCGGTGCGGGCCGCCACAGGGCCCGGCCGTCCCCCAACCAATGCTCCGGGGGGGAGCAGGGCCAGGCCCGAGGCGGCCGCCATCTCTATGACTGCCTCATTGCCCCGGACGGCGAAGTCGGCAGTGACCGGTTCGCCTGTCGGTCCGGCAACCACGGCGCTGCGGCGGGCGAAGCCGGAGCCGACGGCGGCGTCCAGGGTGCCCTCACCACCGTCGGCTACTGGAATGCGGACCACGTCCAGGTTGCCGCCAGCCCCGCGCTGCAGTCCCTTTTCCAGGTGTGTGCAGACGTCCGGGGCGGATAGGGATCCCTTGAACTTGTCCGGGGCAATGATGATGCGCATGCTTGTCTTTCCTGCCTAGCCCTGCAGAGCCAGGATGGCGGTGGGGGCGTCGGCCGCGGATTCGGCCAGTTCCTCGAACTCGTTCACGGCGTTGATTTCCAAGCCCATGGAGATGTTGGTGATCTTTTCCAGGATCACTTCCACCACCACGGGTACCTGGAACTCGCCCATCAGGGCCTTGGCCTTGTCGAACGCGGCACCGAGGTCGCTGGGGTCCTCCACGCGGACGGCCTTGCAGCCCAGTCCTTCGGCCACCTTGATGTGATCCACGCCGTAGCCGCGTGCGTTTTCGGACAAGTCCGCGCTGTTGACGTTGTCGAACGCCAGGGACACGTTCTGTTCCATGTTGAAGCCGCGCTGGGACTGGCGGATCAGGCCCAGGTATGAGTTGTTCACCACCACGTGGATGTAGGGGAGGTTGAACTGTGCGCCCACGGCCAGTTCCTCGATCATGAACTGGAAGTCGTAGTCACCGGAGAGGGCCACCACGGTCTCGTCCGGCTTGCCGCGAACGACGCCGAGCGCCGCCGGAGCGGTCCAGCCCAGGGGACCTGCCTGGCCGGCGTTGATCCATTTGCGCGGGCCGAACACGTGCAGCATCTGCGCGCCGGCGATCTGGGACAGGCCGATGGTGGACACGTAGGTGGTGTCGCGGCCGAAGGACTTGTTCATCTCCTCGTACACGCGCTGCGGCTTGATCGGGATGTTCTCGAAGTGCGTCTTGCGGTGCAGGGACGCCTTCCGCTCCTGGCATTCGGCAACCCAGGCGCTGTAGTCCGGCAGGGACCCGCCCGCCTGGCGCTCTTGGGCGAGCTCAATCAGCCCGGCCAGCGCCGCACCGGCGTCGGACGCGATGCCCAGGTCCGCGGAGAAGACGCGGCCGATCTGTGTGGGCTCGATGTCAATGTGCACGAACTTGCGGCCCGCGGTGTAAGTCTCCAGCCCGCCGGTGTGGCGGTTGGCCCAGCGGTTGCCGATGCCGATCACGAAGTCGCTCTGCAGGTAGTTTTCGTTGCCGTAGCGGTGCGAGGTCTGCAGGCCCACCATGCCGGCCATCAGCTGGTGGTCGTCCGGGATGGTGCCCCAGCCCATCAGGGTGGGGATGACCGGGATGTTCAGGGTCTCGGCCAGCTCAACCAGTTGCGCGGAGGCGCCGGCGTTGATGATGCCGCCGCCGGCCACGATCAGCGGGTGCTTTGCCGCGGTGAGCATGTCCAGGGCCTTTTCCAGCTGCTTGCGGGAAGCCTTGGGCTTCTCGACGGGCAGGGGCTCGTAGGTGTCTATGTCGAATTCGATTTCGGCCAGCTGCACGTCGATGGGCAGGTCCAGCAGCACCGGGCCGGGGCGGCCGGAGCGCATCAGCTGGAAGGCCTTCTGGAAGGCACCGGGAACCTGTCCGGGTTCCAGGATGGTCATGGCCATCTTGGTGACGGGCTTGGCGATGGACTCGATGTCCACGGCCTGGAAGTCTTCCTTGTGCAGCTTGGCTACCGGTGCCTGACCGGTGATGCAGAGCATGGGAATGGAATCGGCCCACGCTGCGTAGAGGCCGGTGATCATGTCCGTGCCGGCGGGGCCGGAGGTGCCGATGCAGATGCCGATGTTTCCGTCCTGGGCGCGGCTGAAGCCGTCGGCCATGTGGCTGGCGCCCTCAACGTGACGGGCCAGCGTGTGGCGGATGCCGCCGTGGGCGCGCATTGCGGAGTAGAAGGGGTTGATCGCGGCGCCTGGCAGGCCGAACGCCTCGATGGCGCCTTCCTTTTCCAGGATGGCAACCGCTGCATCAACGGTACGCATCTTGCTCATGGTGTGCTCCTGAAGTCTGTTTTTGGGTGTGCTGAAGGAAGCCCTGTGGTCAGGGCATTAGAAGTGTGTTGATTGTGCCTGGGGCTACTCGCGGCCGCTGAGCTTCAGGACCTGCTTGAAGAGTCCGGAGTGGTCGAGGCCGCCGTCGCCCTGGTTGACGGTGGCGGCGACGAGCTGTGCGACGACGGCGCCGAGGGGGACGGCGACGTTGGCTTCGCGGGCGGCCGAGGTAACGATGCCCAGGTCCTTGTGGTGCAGGGCGAGGCGGAAGCCGGGGTCGAAGTTGCGGTCCAGCATCTTCTGGCCCTTCTGGTCCAGGACCTTTGAGCCGGCCAGTCCGCCGCCGAGGACCTTGAGGGCAGCATCAGTGTCTACACCGTAGGCCTCAAGGAACGCGATGGCTTCGCCGAGGACCTCGATATTGACGGCGACAATCAGCTGGTTTGCAGCCTTGACGGTCTGGCCGGAGCCGGACGGGCCCACGTGGACGATGGTTTTGCCGACAGCGTTGAGGACGTCCGAGGCCGCCTCGAAGTCTTCCTTGTCACCGCCCACCATGATGGAGAGGGCGGCGTCGATGGCGCCCTGTTCGCCGCCGGAGACCGGAGCGTCCAGCGGGCGGATGCCGGCTTCGCGGGCTTCGTCCGAGAGATGCTTGGCGACGTCGGGGCGGATGCTCGAGGCATCGATCCACAAGGTGCCCTGCTTCGCGTTGGCGAAAACGCCGTCATTGCCGCTGACCACACCCTCCACGTCGGGGGAGTCCGGCACCATGGTGATGACGACGTCGGCATCCTTCACGGCGTCCGCGATGCTTGTGGCGCCCTTGCCGCCTTCGGAGACGAGCTTGTCGATCTTGTCCTGGCTGCGGTTGAAGCCGGTGACGGTGTGGCCGGCTTTCACCAGGTTGATGGCCATGGGCAGGCCCATGATTCCGAGTCCTATAACTGCAACGTTGCTCATGTTGGTTCTCTTTCTGAAGTCTGTGGTGTGCGGGGGGATCAGCGGGAGGCGTGTTCGCGGATGGCCCAGCTGAAGGCCGTTTCCTGCGGTTGCTTGTACTCGAGGCCGATGTAGCCGTCGTAGCCGAGTTCGCGGCTGCGTGCGATCCACTCGCCGAGCGGGAGGCTGCCGGTGCCGGGGGCGCCGCGGCCGGGGTTGTCGGCGATTTGGATGTGGCCGAAGTCCTTGGCGTGGTTCTCGATGACGGATTCGACGTCGTCGCCGTTGACGGACAGGTGGTAGAAGTCGGCGAGGAGTTTGATGTTGCCGACGCCGGCCTCCGCCTTCACCCGGGCGATGACCTGGAGCGCGTCAACAGCTGTGAGGAGCGGGTACTTGGGTGCGCCGCTGACGGGTTCGAGGAGGACGGTGCCGCCGATCCTGGCGACGCCTTCTGCTGCTGCGGCGAGGTTCTTCAGCGCCAGTTCGTCCTGCTCTTCGGGCTTGAATTCGTCCTGCCGGTTGCCGTAGAGGGCGTTGAAGGCCTTGCAGCCCAGGCGCTCACCGAGGCCGGCGACAACATCGATGTTGTCCTTGAACTCGGAGCAGCGTCCCTTCCAGGACACGAGGCCGCGGTCGCCGCCGGGCATGTTGCCGGCATTGAAATTCAGTCCGGTGAGCTGAACGCCGGAGTCCTTGATGGCGTTCTCGAACTTCGACGTTTCTGCGTCTGAGGGGACGGAGTTTTCGAAGGGCCACCAGAACTCGACGGCGTCAAAGCCTGCTGCCTTGGCTGCGGCGGGGCGCTCGAGCAGGGGCAGCTCAGTGAGGAGGATGGAGCAGTTCACTGTGTACGTCATCGTAGGTCCTTCCAGGGAGGGCTTTGATCTATCTTCCCTTGCTTCCCGGCGCCTTTACCGTTTCCGCTTTGTGGAATTTAGATTCTGCTTTATGAAAAGTGTAGGGAAGGAGGTGCCGAGGAGTCAAGGGAACGGCTTTTTGGAACAAGTAGAGCCAGGGGCGGCGCCCCTGGCTCTACTTGTCGCGCTAGCGAGTTAGCGCCCGTTAACGTGGTGCAGGGTTGGGCTCTTTTTCCAATTGGACCATTTGGACAGCTTGCCGTTGCCGTCCTCAACCGCGAACGAGATCTCGTGATAGACCTCTTCGCCGTCGTGTTGGTCAAGGTGTCGCGGAACGCTGTGGCGGCTGTTGATGAAGCGGTCGGAGCGGTTCACATGGCGCTTGATGAACTTGTCGTAAAACTTGGTATCTTTGCCAGGATCCTCTTCGTTGAGTTTCTGCCTGACGTGGACCTTTCTCCCGTCATCACATTGCACGCTGATCTTAAAGTTCACCCCGCCGCCTCGTTCATGCGATGGCTTCACGGGCTTGACGGTACATCCGCGTATCTTTTGGTCAGAGTCTGCCGCGGCTGGGCCCGCGATTGCTGCGGAGCCCCCGAGCAGACCTAGTGCAAGAACCGGAACCAGGGCGATCCTTGCCTGAGTTGAACCGCTTCGTGTTGTAGCGATGGACATTTTTGCTCCTGTTAGGATGCGTTTCACCAACGGGGGGCGTGGATCCGGACTCTTCGTCGTTGTGATCCCGGGTAGTTAATGTTGCGCTCGCAGTTGGTCTGACGCTAGGGCCAAAACTGTCTTTCTTGATGCGCTCTTCCCATTGACTTCAGGTGCCGTAGGGCTACGGTTGTAGATACGCCAGCACGCTCTGGCGAACGCGTGTGCGCCGGGGGCAAAAGCGCGCACGGCTGTTGGTCTCGAAATTCTTAACCGCTCGTCGGTATCCGAACCCATCGTCTGGTTCGCGGCCAGGCGTCCCATCACGATCCCTAGGCTGTGTCCGAATGACCGCAAATTTCATCAGAGCTTTGGCAGTTAAGTCATTTGATGTACCAGACAGGAAGCGCTGCCCGGACAAGGCGGAGTTCGACCTTGTCACCGTGGATGACTATTCTGTGGCGCGGCTGATCCTGGCGCCCGGCTGGCGATGGTCCGAGTCTGCCAAGCCTGCCGAGCTGACGCCTTTCTGCGAGCATCACCACCTGGGTTACTGTATCTCCGGGCAGCTGCACATTGAAACGTCCGACGGCGGCCGCTCCACCATACGCGCGAACGACACCTATGCGCTTCCTCCCGGCCACGACGAGTGGGTGGTGGGGGATGAGCCCTTCGTTGCCGTCGAATTTCTTGGCGCCGCTTCGTTCGGCCGGCCGCGGAGCCACGGGATGCACGCGCTGATCTAGATCACCTCCGGTCAGGCCGGCCAGCGCCTTACGTTGTGCGCTGGCCGGCTTTTTCCTGCGCAGTATTTCCTGCAGGCAGGACTGCCGGTTCGGGGGTTGAGAGCAGGGCCAGTGAGGCGGACACCGAGTGGTCGGGCTTCTCGGGCGGGCTGGCGTAAGACCGAAGTACGAGCAGGGACCTGCCCGCCAGTTCGACAGCTTCATCGGCATGGAGCAGGCCGGTGTCCGCGTGCTCACCGGCGGTATCGATGAGTTGTTCCCAGCTGGGCGAGTACTCGGCGCTGGGAATGGTGAAGACCACCGGTTCGTCCCCGGAATTGCAGTACAGCAGGAAGTTATGGTCGTGGATCACCCGGCCGCGGTGGTCCTTGCCCACCCCGGCGCCGTTGTAGAACACCCCGAGGGCGCGGGCGAGGGGATTGTCCCAGTCTTCAGGAACCATTGCCGAAGCGTCCTTGTCGAGCCAGACGATGTCCGGCAGTGGCTGACCGAGGCCACGCAAGACGGGCCGGCCTTCAAAGAACCTGGTGCGGCGGAAGGTGGGGTGTTCCCGGCGCAGCCTGCTGACCGCTGCAAGGAACTCCACCAAGGGCTGGTCCGCTTCCTCCCAATTGATCCATGAGAGGGGCGAGTCCTGGCAATAAACATTGTTGTTTCCAAGCTGGCTGCGCCCCAGTTCGTCGCCGTGCAGCACCATCGGAACGCCCTGGGAAAGGAGGAGCGTGGCCAGGAAGTTGCGCTGCTGGCGAGCCCGCAGTGCGAGGATGCCACTGTCGGTGGTGGGTCCTTCCACACCGCAGTTCCACGAGCGGTTGTGGGACTCGCCGTCGTTATTGTTCTCGCCGTTGGCTTCGTTGTGCTTGGAGTTGTAAGACACCAGGTCGCGCAAGGTGAAGCCGTCGTGCGCCGTGACGAAATTGATTGAGGCTACGGGCCGGCGTCCTGAACTCTCGTAAAGGTCAGAGGAACCCGCCAGGCGGGAGGCAAACTCACCGAGCGTGGCCGGCGCGCCACGCCAAAAGTCGCGTACGGCGTCGCGGTACTTTCCGTTCCACTCGGTCCAGAGGGGCGGAAAGTTGCCCACCTGGTAACCGCCCGGGCCCACATCCCACGGCTCCGCGATGAGCTTCACCTGGGACACCACGGGATCCTGCTGGACGAGGTCGAAGAAGCTCGACAGCCGGTCCACCTCGTAGAACTCGCGCGCCAGGGCGGAAGCGAGGTCGAAGCGGAACCCGTCCACATGCATTTCCAGCACCCAGTACCGCAGCGAATCCATCATGAGCTGCAGGGCGTGGGGGTGGCGGACGTTGATCGTGTTGCCGGTGCCCGTGTAGTCCAGGTAATGCTGCTTCTCGTGGTCCACCAGCCGGTAGTACGCCTGGTTATCGATACCTTTGAAGGAAAGGGTGGGGCCCAGGTGATTCCCTTCCGCCGTGTGGTTATAGACGACGTCGAGAATCACCTCGATGCCGGCGGCGTGCAGGGAGCGGACCATCGCCTTGAATTCCTGCACCTGCTGCCCCGGCTTGGTACTGGAACTGTAGCTCTCGTGGGGCGCGAAGAAGCCGATGGTGTTGTAGCCCCAATAATTGCTGAGCCCTTTGTCCTTCAGCGTGCTGTCCTGGACGAACTGGTGGACCGGCATCAGCTCGATCGCCGTCACGCCGAGCTTCTGCAGATGTTCGATGATGGCGGGGTGGGCGATGCCGGCATACGTGCCGCGTTCCCGCTCCGGCACTTCCGAATGGGTCATCGTCAGGCCCCTCACGTGGGCTTCGTAGATCAGGCTGTCGCTGTAGGGGATCCGCGGCGGTCGGTCGTGTTGCCAATCAAAGAACGGGCTGATCACCACGGATCTCATAGTGTTGGCAGCGGAGTCTTCGGTGTTGAACGAGGCTGGGTCGCCGAAGTCGTAGGAGAACATTGGCTGGCCCCAGGTGATGCCGCCGCTGGTTGCCTTGGCGTAGGGGTCCAGCAGCAGCTTATGTGGGTTGAAGCGGAGGCCGCGCGGAGGATCGTAGGGCCCCTCCATACGGTAGCCATACATCTGGCCGGGCAGGATATGGGGGAGGTAGCAGTGCCAGACGAAGGCATCCACCGCCTCCAGGCGGATCCGCTGCTCGGTGCCGTCCTCGTCGAACAGGCACAGCTGGACGGCGCTCGCCGCCTCGCTGAACACCGCGAAATTCGTGCCGCTGCCGTCATACGTGGCGCCCAGCGGATAGGCGTTCCCCGTCCAGACTTCCATGCCCGCCTCCATCCCCAAGGACATCATCGAATCATAAAGGTGGCGGTTCATCCGGGAAGTAGGTCAGACGTACGACGCCGGGCCTTGCCTTCGCGGGTCTGGCACCCCAGTGCTGCACACTGTCTCCATGACCTTTGCGAATGTGGGAAGCCTCGGAACCAACCCCGGCCAGCGCGACGCCGTCGTGTCCATCCTGCTCCGGCCCATTGCCGGGCTTAAGGAGGCCGGCTGCCTGCTGTACGAAGTGGGCGTCAACGACGAAGTGCCGGACACAGTATTTGTGTCCGAGCTGTGGGAGTCGCGGGAAGCGCATCAGGCGTCACTGCAGCTGGACAGCGTTCGCGCAGCGATCGCTGAGGCGATGCCGTTGCTTTCGGGCGAGATGGGCGGCAACCAGTTCACGGTGCTTGGGTCTCCGCTGCGCTGACAGCCTCTCCGCGCACCCCTGTCCCTTCCGCCGGGCAGCAGCTAGGCTGACCGGCATCGACTGGACACTAACGTCTGCACATTGACGAACGGGGTAAGGGAGTCACATGAAACCGCTGCCTGCACTTGAGCTTGTTACCCGCCTGGAAGATGCCGAGTGGCTGGATCCCGTGGCCAAGAAGGTCCGGAAAGTAGTCAAGCGTACGGTCCGCCCCCAGTGGGCACGGGACATTCTCCACGGGGTGCCCATCGGCCACCCGGTCCATCCCCTGGCAGTCCAGGTTCCCTTGGGATCCTGGATCTCTGCAGCCGTCCTGGATGCGCTCCCCGGCAACAACCGGGCTGCCACCGTATTGATCGGCGTCGGAACCGCATCTGCGCTGCCTTCCGCCGTGGCCGGCTTCATGGACTGGTCGCAGCTGCACAGCCAGCAGCAGCGGGTTGGACTGGTCCATGCCGCTGCCAATATCACTGCAGCCAGCCTCTACGGTGCGTCGCTGGTGGTGCGGGCAAACGGACAGCAGGCCGCAGGCAAGGTCCTCGCGTATCTGGGTCTCGGAGTTGTCAGTTTTGGCGGCTTTTTAGGTGGCCACCTCAGCTATCGCCAGGCCGCCGGGGTTAATCACAGCGAGGATATCCCGCACCGCTTCCCGAGCGGGTGGCAGGCCCTCGCGCCGTTGCAGGACCTGCCCGATGGGAAGCTCCACAAGCGTGTGGTGGCCGGACTCCCGTTGCTCGTCTTCCGCGAAGGGGAAACGGTCAACGTGCTGTCCGACGTCTGCAGCCACCTTTCCGGTCCGCTCCACGAGGGCAAGCTGAAGCAAGGCAAAGTGAAGGAAGGCAAGCTGAATGACGGCAAGCTGAATGACGGCAGCCAGACCGACGGTGGCGACCCGTGCGTCGTCTGCCCCTGGCACGGCAGCACCTTTTCCCTGCGCTCCGGTGAAGTCCAGGCAGGGCCGGCCACTGCAAGGCAGCCGCGGTTCGAAACCCGTGTCACAGGCGGGCTCGTGGAAGTGAACCTCCCCGGCGCCGACTGAGCATTTGACGGCGACTGCACGTAACGGCTGCTAAACGTGGTGCCGCTAGACGTAACGGCCGCTGAACGTACCCGTTGGGGCACCAACGCTCCGGCCGGTTCGGTCCTATTACGACCAGCGCGAAAGAGGCGTCTCAGCCGGATAAGTACTCCACGAAGACCTCTTCAATGGAACTGCGTTCCGTGGCGGGCAGGAGGCCGGGTGGCCAGTGTGGTGGTTCCCAGTTGTGGTGTTCGCTTTGGTAGTGGCGGCCGGTGGGTGAGGTCCAGCCGGGTGGTTCGTTGTGGGTGGCTGGGGTGGGGGCCCAGCGGCTGTTGTGTTTGAGGCGGTGATGTTTTGGGCAGAGTTGTGCCAGGTTGCTGATTCCGGTGGTTCCGCCGTGCTGCCAGGGTTGGAGGTGGTCGGTTTCGTTGTCGGGGGAGCGGTTGTTGCAGCCTGGGAAGGTGCATTTTCCGTCGCGCAGGCGCAGTGCCTGTTTCATGGCTGCTGTGAGCCGGTATTTGGTGCGTCCGATTTCCAGTGGTGCGCCGTCGCGGGGGTCCACGAGGACGCGGTGGAACGAGGTGGCACCGTCGGTGACGAGTTTGCGTGCCATGGAGGCGGGGATGGGGCCGTGCCCGTCGAGGACGGCTGGTTCGTCGGTAAGTCCGAGGAGTGCGAACACCGGGACGGTCACGAGCACTGTTGTGTTTGGGACCGGGACTTTGGCGACATCGGCGTACCCGCCGTTGCCGGCAGGGACTGTCGCGGCGTCGGCATGACCGGCATCCTCTGCTGGTCGCCCTGGTATTCGCCGGTGCTTGTGCTGGTGGCGTTGCTGCCGGTGATTGCCAGGGTGGCTCGTCTGATCGCGTCCGCGGCGCCATCCTGGGAGCCGTCCGTGGGGCTGTCTTTGGTGGTGTGCGGGCTGGGTTCCGTGGTTGGAGTTAGCGCGGGTCCTGCGCTGAGGAGGAGGTTGGCGAGGATGTCTGGCCGGAGTTGGGTGAGGTTTCGGGGTTCGTTCGGGCCTTGGGCGCCGCGGGCGAGGGCGGTGATTTTGTTCCAGATCGCGGACGCCTGGTGGGCGGGCAGGTAGGCGGAGAACCAGGCCATGCCGTTACGGTCGGGGCTGTATTCGACGCGGCGGTCGGCCGCGCTTTTGGCGTGCCGCTTTTCAATGGATTCGGGGTGGTGGCGTTCGCGCCAGGACCGTACTCTGGCCCGGAACCGTGAGGGCACCAGTTTCCCGCCGGCGGCTCCGCGGGCCGGGTTGGCCGCGTCCGGGTCCAGGAAATGCGCCACCAGGGCGTTGGCGCCGGCGGGGTTGAGGCCTTCTGTTTCGTCGGCGATGATTTTCGCGTGCTGCCAGGAGATGGTCCCGGAGGACAGTGCCCCCAGGGCCAGCGGGAGGGAGCAGAGTTGGCGGGACTGGGTGATGAACGCTCCGGCTGCGGGTCCGCTGATGGTCAGGACGCCGGCGGTTTCCTCGATCGTTGACATCTCGGCGTAGGTTCGTTCGTGCACGGGTGCGTTCGGTGGGGTCATCGCTTGTTGCAGTTCGAAGGCTTCGGCTGCGTCGCGTGCCTTGAGCCCAGCTATCTGCGCTTCGAGCTTGGACAGCAGCCCCAACCGGTCCAAACGGATCCCGTACGCGCGCTGGAGCACGTCAACCCCGCCACCGGCAGCAGCGGTAGTGGCCAGGGCGGCATCCTCGAGAAACAGGGCCCCCACGCCGGCAACGGAGGCATGAATGCCCTCCATCACTGCCACTGCGCCCTCACCGTTTCCCATACCAACATCCTCTACGGAGGCACTGACAATCTGGGTGGGTGCGCTTTCCGGTTCAGCGGGGCCGGCAGGCAGGACCACCGCCTCCCCAATGTCCACACCCGACCGGCCTTGCTCCATGGGCACATCGTCCATCGAGGCAGCGACATTTCGAGTGGGAGCGGCCGGCTACGCAGGTAGGATCACCTCCTTCCCAGCCTCCGCACCTGATGAAACCTGCTCCAAACACATCGTCCGCGAGGCACTGACAATTTCAGGCGTGCGGGCTACCCGGACCGCCCCAGCTCAGCCACCCACTCACCCCGCCGCAGCACTCCTGCCAAATTTAATTCATGGTCGACCACAACGACGTCCGCCGGCATCCCAGCCCGCAGGTCCCCTGCCTGCCCCGACAATCCCAGGACCGCGGACGGGACAGCTGCGGCCGAAGTGATGGCGTCCCTTAACGAAACACCAGCGGCAACAGCGGACCGGACAACGTCCAGGAGGGTGGCCGTTCCGCCGGCGATCGCGCCAGTACTGTCCACGCGGGCTACGCCGCCATCAACCGTCACGGCCAACGTACCGAGCTTGTAGTGGCCGTCCTGCAGGCCGGTGGCAGCCATGGAGTCGGTGACCAGGGCGATGTTGTCCGCCCCGATCAGTTCGAACACCGTCTTCACCGTCTCGGGGGCCAGGTGGACGCCGTCGGCTATGAGTTCGACGACGGCGTCCCCGGCACTCGCGGCACTGAAGCAGGCGGAGACGGGGCCGGGGGAGCGGTGGTGGAGGCTCGGCATCGCGTTGAAGAGGTGGGTGACGGTTGGACGCTGGCCCCCGCGGCTCGCCGCTGTTGATGCTCCGGAAAGCCCGGCGGCTGCCCGCTCCAGGAACGAGGCGGCGGACTGGTGATCAGCTGCCGTATGCCCCAGCGACGGAATGACCCCGCGGGCAGCCAGCAAATCCACGAGCACCTCAGAGCCGGGAAGTTCAGCAGCCAGGGTCATGGAAGCCAGGGAAGGGCCCGCAACTTCGAGCAGTTCACCCATGAGGCCAGCGTCGGGTTCAAGCAACAGCCCCGGGTCATGTGCCCCGCACTGCCCTGCGGACAGGAAGGGACCCTCCAGGTGCGACCCGGCGATCAGCCCCTCCTCCGCCACGGTCCGCAACGCCTTCAGGTTCCGCAACAGGTCCGCGGGCGCTGCCGTGACCAGGCTGGCGAGCAGCGTGGTGGTCCCCCTGCTGTGCAGATAACGGGCAGCAGCACGGGCGCCCGCCACCGAACCCTCGGAGAAGTCCGAGCCGTTGGCCCCATGGCAGTGCAGATCCACCAGGCCCGGCAGCAAAATGCGTCCGGCAGCACCCCGGCCCGCGGCAATGCCAGGGTCGCCACGAAAGCCCGAAGCCGGCCCGGCATAGGTGATGTGCCCACCGTCTACCGCTACCAGGCCGTCCTCGACGTCCATGCTCCCGGTCACGATACGGCCGCGAAGAATCAGATCCTCGCCCATTATCAGCCGCCTGCTGCCAGCGCAGCTGCCATCGCGGCAGCGAGTGAGGGGTCGGCCGCACTCGCCCTGGTCCCGGTGGAATAGTCGTTGTTCCGCGCGGAGGTGTGCACAGCATGCACTCCGCTGCGGACCAATGCGGACATCAGTTCCAGCCGCACTCCGCCGCCGGCCATGATCTGCAACGACGGCGCGTGCTCCCGTCCCAGCTCCACCAACCGCGCCAGCATCGGCAGTCCGGCTGTGCAGTCCGGGCTTCCGCCGCTGGTCAGCACGCGGTTGACACCGGTGCGTTCAAGCCGGATCAACGCCTCCCCAGGGTCCACGCCCGCGACCAGAGCGGCGTCGAACGCCCGGTGGAACGTCACCTCCGCACCGGGATGACGACGGCGGGCCGCCTCCGAAACCCGAAGGAGGGCCGCAACGTCAGGTCCGCCGTCGTCCGCCAATACACCAATCACGACGCCGGCAGCACCGGCATCCAGCGCCGCTTCCACATCTCGCTCAAGCACCTGGAGCTCCTCCTCGGAGTAGGTGAAGCTGCCGGGGCGCGGGCGGACCAGGACGTGGACCGGCAGGCCCACCCTGCACGCCTGCTCGATGGTGGCGATGCTGGCTGTGATGCCGTCCGTCTCTGCCAGGGCTGCGCAAAGTTCCACCCGTGCCGCGCCCACGGATGCTGCGAGGCGCACGCCCTCGGCACTTTCCACGGCCAGCTCAAGCTGTGGCACCTGGAGCAGGCTCCCGACCATGCTCACAGTCCCTGCCACGCGGGTTTGCGCCCGAACGTGTCCTGGTAGTACTCGCGGTGCGCCAGCCTGGACGCCGCACCCTGATCCAAAAGGACGGTGACGTGCGGGTGCAGCTGCAGTGCGGAGGCCGGGCACAGGGCAGCCACGGGACCTTCCACGGCTGCCGCGACAGCCTCTGCCTTGGCCTCACCCATGGCAAGCAGCAGCAGGTGCCGGGCCTCGCGGATAGTGCCCAGTCCTTGGGTCAGCACATGATCCGGAACATCCGCCGGGCGGGCGAAAAAGCGGGCGTTGTCCTGCCGGGTCTGCTGGGTCAGTGTCTTGATCCGGGTCCGCGAGGCAAGCGAGGACATCGGTTCATTGAAACCGACGTGGCCGTCCGTTCCGATTCCCAAAATCTGGAGGTCCACGCCTCCCGCCGCTGCAATGGCGGCCTCGTACCGGGCAGCCTCAGCGTCGAGGTCCTCTGCTGTTCCGTCCAGGCCATGGACAGCACCAGCGGCAAAGTCCACGCTGTCCACGAATTCCTCTCGGATCACGGAATGGTACGACTGCGGATGCGCACTGGGCAGGCCCACGTACTCATCGAGGAGAAAGGCTTGAGCCCCGGCGAAACTCAACCTGCTGGTTCGGTGCCGCTCAATGAGCTCCCGGTACGTGCCCAAAGGTGTGGACCCCGTGGCCAGGCCCAGGACGGACGGGCCGCTGCGGACCTGCTGTTCGATGGCATCCGCAGCCGTGCGGGCCACATCTGCAGGAGCGGGAAGGATGACAATTTCCATGGTGTGGGTGCTTTCAGTTGCTGTTGCTGACGCTGTTATGTGTTGGGTGGCCGGTCTACTTGGCCGCGTCAGTCTCCACGGTGACTTCGTCGTCCTCCCGGCCCGGGGTGCGCAGGTTCCAGCGCTTGATAACTATGGAGAAGAGGAAGTAGTAGATCACCGCATAGCCCAAACCAATGGGGATGAGGAGCCAGCCGTTCTCCGACTTGCCAAAGTTGAGGATGAAGTCGATAAGGCCGGCGGAGAAGGTGAACCCGTGGTGGATATCCAGCGCGTTGACCAGGGCCATGGAGGTTCCCGTCAGTGCTGCATGGACGATGTAGAGCGGAAAAGCAACGAACATAAACGAGTACTCGAGCGGTTCAGTGATGCCGGTGAGGAATGCCGTGAGGGCGGTGGAGAGCATGATGCCGCCCACGATTTTCTTCTGCGAGGGCTTGGCGTGGCGCCAGATGGCAAGGGCGGCGGCCGGCAAGCCGAACATCATGATGGGGAAGAAGCCGGTCATGAAGATGCCCGCCGTGGGGTCGCCGGCGAAGAACCGGTTGAGGTCACCGCGGACCAGTTGGCCGGAAGCGTCGGTGTAGTCGCCGATCAGGAACCAGACACCCGAGTTCAGGATGTGGTGCAGGCCCGCAGGGATGAGCATGCGGTTGGCAAAGCCATAGACTCCGCCGCCGGCAACGGCATTGCCTGCCACGGCCTCACCCACGGCTGAAAGGCCTGCGTTGAAGAAAGGGTAAACCAGGGCCAGTGCGACGCCGGCCACCAGGCTGGTGACGGAGGTCAGGATTGGCACCAGGCGCCGGCCGCTGAAGAAGCCCAGGAAGTCGGGAAGCTTGGTGCGGTAGAAACGTTGCCAGAGCATCGCGGAAAACAGGCCCACCACAATGCCGGCGAGGACACCGTAGTTGATCACGGCGGGCTTGCCCGTAGGGTCCACCTGTCCTGCCAAAACCAGCGGTGACATTGCCTTGAAGACGCCGTCGATCACCATGTAACCCACCACGGCTGCCAATGCGGTGGACCCGTCCGCCTTCTTAGCCCAGCCGATGGCGATGCCCACCGCGAAGATCAGCGGGAGCCAGGTGAACACGGCATTGCCGGCGGCGGAAATGACAGCCGCGCCCCCTTCGAACCCTGGAATCGCGCCCAGAAGATCTGCCTGGCCGATGCGCAGCAGGATGCCGGCGGCGGGGAGTACAGCGATGGGGAGCATGAGACAGCGGCCCAGGCGCTGCAGGGTGGCAAAAACCTTGTTCGGCTTTTTCTCCGGGGCCAGGGCGGCGGTATCAGACGTTGACATGTTGCACCTCTGCGGGATCGTTGGGGGTTGTGGAGTGACGGGTTCAGCCGGTACTGTCTGGTTATGACCAGTTCAGTGTGATTCATCCCACGATCGCCTGTCAAGGCAGTGGAAGAGCTGCCGGGCTATTCAAAGGCCCGGCTGCGGAAGCCATAATTGGTCGCACCTGGGCCGCCGGCCCCGGTGAGGAATCAATGCTCCAAGCGGGCACCAGCAGAAAGGGCAGCCATGTCCAAAGCAGAAAAGATTATTGAAGGCCTGGGCGGAGCCGGCAACATCGTGGAAATCGAAGCGTGCATCACGCGCCTGCGCACGGAAGTCAAAGACGGCTCACTGGTCAACGAAGCCACCCTCAAGGCAGCCGGAGCGCACGGCGTCCTGGCCGCCGGAACTGTTGTCCAGGTGGTTGTGGGACCGGAGGCCGACAACCTGGCCGAAGACATAGAGGACCTGCTCTAGTGGCGGAATCCCTCGTAGTCCACGCCCCCCTCGGCGGCGCCGTGGTTCCCCTCGCCGATGTCCCGGACCCCGTCTTCGCCGGCCAGATGGTGGGGTCCGGTGCAGCTGTCGAGCCTCCGGCGGGTGAGATGTTCGACGTCGTATCCCCGGTCTCGGGAAAGGTGATCAAGCTCCTGCCGCATGCCTTTGTGGTGGTGGGGTCATCAGGGCGCGGTGTCCTGACCCACGTGGGGATCGACACGGTCAAACTCAAGGGTGAGGGCTTCAACCTGCTCATTGCGCAAGGGGACACCGTTGACGCCGGTACGCCCATCATGCGGGTGGACCCAGCCGCCGCCTTGGCCGCCGGATACTCGATGGTGAGTCCCGTCGTCGTGCTTGACACGAAACCCGACGCGGCCACGCTGCTGGCATCCGGCACAGTAGCGGCCGGAGCCAGCTTGTTTTCGCTGGACTAGCCGCGGAAGCTTGGGCCGGCTCTTAGAGCCGGACTTCCATGTTGAGGGAGTAGCGGTCCGAGCGGTACCAGGAGCGAGAGTGTTCGATCGCGAGCCGGCCTGAATAGGAAACCCGGTCAAAAGCCAGCACAGGCGCTCCCGTTCCAGTGCCGAGGAGCGCGCCGACGTCTGCCGGGGCACCCTCGGACCGGACGCTCTGCCGTGCCCTGTCGATCTGGTGGCCAAATTGTGCGGCGAGGGCCTTGTAGACGGATCCTGTCAGGTCAAGGTTCAGCAGTCCGCGGGCGTGCTCCGGGTTGTACCAGGCGTCATCGACGCTGACCGGCCGGCCGTCGGCAAGCCGAAGGCGCTTGAGGTGGATGGCTTCGGATCCCGGAGCCAGGCTGAGCGCCTCGGCCGTATCATCGGGAGCTGCCGCGGCTTCCGCCACCAGCACCACCGTACTGGGCACATGGCCCAGGGACTCCATCTCCTGGGTGAACGACGCCAAGTGCAGGGTTGACTGCACGGGGGAGTCCGCCACGAAAGTGCCCTTCGCTGGGACGCGGACCAGGTGCCCCTCGTTAACGAGCCGGCCAATGGCGGCGCGGACGGTGATGCGGCTGACGCTGTAGGAGTCCATCAGGGTCCGCTCGCTGGGAAGCCGGGCACCGGGCTCCAACTCCTCCTTGGCCAGCTTGAGGATGATCAGCCTCAGTTGCTCATGCTTGGGGACCTGCGAGTTGTTGATAGCCGCGCTCGCCGGCCGGGCGCTGCTGGCTGATGGTGCTGTGGCTGGCACGTCGGCCCCTCCAATTCGTGGAGCGGTCCGGTAAGGACCACTGCTTCGGATTATTCCACAGCGCACCGCCCCTGGCCTTGGGCGAACTGGAGGAGATGCAACTTTCCCGCGCCGGTATTTCCTGCTCCTAGGAAAAACCTCTAGTGTTGAAAACACTAAGCCTGCTTCCTATTTCCTAAAGGGGTTGTACCTGATGCGAAAAGTACCTGCGCTTGGACTGATGACTGCAGCGCTGATTGCGCTGGCGGGCTGTACGGGCGGCGGCGGCGCGAGCCCAACTGCCACGGAGACGGCGAGTGCCTCGGCCAGCCAGACGGCGGAAGCCAAGGTTTACACCGAGGATGAGCTGCGCGAGCTGATCGCTGGATTGAAGGACGAAGACGGCAGCGAGTTGAAGCTGTACTCCAAGGAGCAGGTGGACCAGGGCGGCAACATCGCCAACCTGCTCCTGAGCACGGCGACCGTTGACCCCGCAGACTGCAAGGACATCGCCACCGCGGGACTGCTGGACACGGTGGAGAGCGGTGGGATCGCCGTCGCGCTCTCAGAGGGTGACCAGCCGCGCACCGTCTCCGCGCAGTCGGGCAGCGAAGGACCGGGCGCCGTCGAGATCCTGGACGGGATCAGCGGCAAAATGGGCCAGTGCGGAAAGTTCTCCGTGACGGCGCTGGGCCAGACCTATGAGGTCACCAGCGAGGAGCTCCAGGCCAGCACGGACGCGGAGAAGACCTTTGGTACCCTCAGCACCCGCAGCGGCGAGAATCAGCAGAAGCTGATGCAGGTCTCCGCCGCCGAGGGCAAGCTGCTGGTCGTAGCTACCAAGAGCGGCGCCAACTTGGGCGATCCGGACCAGAAGGAGCTCGAGGAGCTCATCAATGAGGTGCTCCGGAAGGCCGACGGCGGCAGCGCGACTTCCGGCCCGACATCCAGCGGCACCTCCGGTTCCGCGAGCACGTCGTCGCCGAGCGGCTCCGCCTCACCTTCCGCAACCGAGACCGAAGCGGAGAGCGCCGAGACGTCCACGGCTTCGCCGACCTCGTCGCGGTAAAGCGTGGCGTTAGAGTAGGCAAGGGTGGGCGGACCGAAGGGTTCCGCCCATCTTTTGCCCAGGTATCCCAGGTGAAAGGCAGGAGCATGACCACTTCGAATGAGGAGCCCCAGAACGCGGCCGACCTTCGCGGTCCCGGTGACCCCGACGAGGCGAAGCCGGTGACGCAGGCGCCGCAGAGCGGCCAGCACCCGGAACTGCCGGGTGCCAGCAATATCCGTGACGAGCAGCAGGCGCACGCAGCCGGAACCGTCCCGGCGTCGTACTCCGGAAGCGGTGCGCCGCCCGAGGAGCACAAGCCCGAGGAAGCCCTGGAGGAGCCCGGAACCTGGGACGACGAAGTCTGACGTGATTACCCGCGCCGATGTGGATGACGCGGCACGGCGGACCGCCGGCCTCACCCGGCTGACGCCGGTCCTGCAGGCTGACCCAGGAACGTTCCAGGGTGAGGTGTGGTTCAAGTGCGAATACATGCAGCACACCGGCACCTTCAAGGCCCGGGGCGCGCTCAACCGCATCCTCGCCAGTAAGGAGCGCGGAGAGCTGAAGCCGGACGTCGGCGTGGTGGTGGCATCCGGTGGAAACGCAGGGCTGGCCAACGCCTACGCGGCAGCCCGGCTGCGAGTCCCGGCAACCGTGTTTGTCCCGGCTGCGACGCCACCGGTGAAGGTGAGGAAGCTGGAGGCTATCGGCGCCAAGGTCATCCAGGGCGGAGCGGAATACGCGGAGGCTTACCAGGCCGCGGTGGCGCACGCCCGGGAGACCGGCGCTGTTTACTGCCACGCTTACGATCAGCCAGAAATCGCAGCCGGAGCAGGAGCGGTGGGGACGGAACTGCTGGAGCAGATAGCCGGCGTGGACACGGTGCTGGTTGCGGTGGGCGGCGGGGGACTGATGGCCGGAATCGCCACAGCCGTGGAAGGCTCCGCGAAGGTGGTGGGCGTCGAACCGGAAAACGCCCCGACGCTCCATGCCGCCCTGGCAGCGGGTGAACCCGTTGACGTGGCGGTGTCCGGCGTCGCTGCCGATTCCCTGGGAGCCCGACGTATCGGCGACATCGGCTTCTCCGTCGCGGTCCGCGCCGGCGTCGAAAGCGTCCTGGTGTCCGACACCGACATCATTGCGGCGCGTTCGCTCCTGTGGAACGACTGCCGGGTGGTGGTGGAACATGGTGCTGCCGCGGCGTATGCCGCCCTGACCTCGGGTGCATATGAGCCCAAGGCCGGGGAGCGCGTCCCGGTGATCCTTTGCGGGGCCAACACGGACCCGGCCAACCTCTAGGTAGGGCAGCCGGGCCCGGTCAAAGGAAAAGGCTTTAGCTGCAGAACTGGCTGTAGGTAGTGCCGGCCTGCTCGTAACCGGCCTGGAGCTCGGTCAGCTTGGCTTCGTCCGGGGTTTCCTTTGCCTGTTCGTCCGTGTACTCAAGGATGGACTCAAGGGCGGGCTTAAGGTCATCGGAGGCAACCGCATGGATCGGCCGGATCTGGTTGGCGAGGCGGTTCATGCCCGTCTTGCCCGCGTTGTTTGCAGGGCTGGACACAACGCTCTGGATCCGCTCGCAGGTTTCCGCGGTGGTGAGCTGGTTCGAAGCGGTGCAGGCCGTTGCGGAGACAACGAGTCCGGCGGCGATCAGGGCTGTGGCGAGTTTCTTCATGGGTCCCTCAGTAGTTGATTGAGGTTTCGATTGTAAGCAGAATCCCGGACGCGGTGGTGGTCCGGGATGCCCGCACCCGCAACTATGAAGGGGGCATCAGTCTCTGGCGGGCCGTCCTGGAAGTGCTTAAAATGGCAGAACCATCGTGCGGAGCTGCCGCAGATTGGGCCCCGCGCATCAGCCCAATTCAAGGAAGCACCATGCGCCGAGTACAGCGCCGCACCGCCGTCGGATTCATTGCTCTTTTGGCCCTGCTGTTACCCACTGCGCTGCCGGCAGCGGCCTCTCCGCCTTCCCGGGACGATGCTATTGTGCTCGACGGCGCCAAGTCCGCTGAGGGCATCGCGGCCGGCAAGGGGAAGACTTTCTACGCCGGGGAGCTCTTGACCGGCGATATTTTCCGCGGCGACATTCGTGACGGCAAGGCCAAGCGTTTCATCGACGTACCTAAGGGGCGGATGGCCGTCGGGATGAAGGCGGATGTCCGCCGCGACCTGCTGTACGTGGCCGGCGGAGGCAACGGAAAGGCGTACATCTACAACACCGAAACCAAAGCTACGGTCGCCAACCTCACGCTGAGCACCAAGAGAGGTTCGTTCATCAATGACGTGGTCCTCACCGATGACGGAGCGTGGTTCACGAACTCGAAGTACGGCGAGCTGTATCAGGTCAAGGTCAGCCGCTGGGGAGAGCTGCGCAAAGCTATCAGGACGCTGACCGTGAAAGGCGAGGCAGGCGCTGCCCTGGCACCCGCGGACTTTGGGCTCAACGGCATTGCGGCAGCCAGGGATGACCACGTGCTGATCGTGGCCCACACCAAGAACAAGGCCCTGTACAGGGTGAATCCGTGGAACGGCGAAAGCAGCAGGATCAAGGGCCTGAACCTTGAGTTCGTGGACGGCATCCTCGTGCAGGGCAACACGCTGTGGGCTGTGCAAAACATGGCCAACAAGATTTCCCGCGTCAAGCTGGCCGGTGACTTGTCTTCCGGGACGCTCCGGGATGTCATCACCAGCAAACATTTTGATATTCCGACGTCGATTGCCAAGTTCGGCGATACCCTCGCCGCCGTAAATGCCCAGTTTAACCGGCCGGCCAGCCCGCACGAGGTGGTCCTGGTTCCGGCACGTGACTGACTGAAAACCTCCAACTGGCTGGCAGGTGACGTCGTCAAAACGCAGTTCCGCGACATCACCTGCCAGCCAGTTTCGCGTGTCCGGACTCAGTCCGGCTCCGCCCCGGGTCTAAAGCCCATAACGAAACGCAATGAAACAAATTCTCCCACTTAGTGCCGCAAAAGCCTTGACCCTCGTCGTGGCCCGCTGATAAACCTAAAGGGCAGAAAGCGCTTTCCCTCCTGCTTCAAACCGCCCAAGCCGCCCCAGAACTGCTTGGTCGCGGGTAGGAGTGAAACGTTCCAAACTGTCGTGCGGCAGACTCAGCTGCCGCCGCATCAAAGGAGATGTTCCCTTGCCCTATCCCTCAAAATGTTCCCGCTTGTCCCGTGGAGGCCGTGCCTGGAAGGCCGCCCCGCTTGCCGCGGCGGCATCACTCACGGCCGCCGCACTGGCGTTTACCGGCGTACCCCTGGCCCACGCAAACCCTGCATCTGACCCCGTGCATTCCGGCAAGGCCGGGCTTCAGCGCCAGGTGGAGAACCTGGACCGGGCACCTGTTGCCGTGCTGTCAGACCAGGGCGTTACCCTTGGCTGGCGCATGCTGGGCCTGGACAAGGACAGCGTTGGCTTCCATGTGATCCGTGACGGCGTCCAGCTCACCGAAGAGCCCGTCCGGAACACCACCACCTATGTTGACCCGGCCGGAACCGCAGCCTCCAAGTACGTCATTAAGACGGTGGGCAACGGCAGCGGGCAGGACAAGCTCAGCACCGAATTCACGCCGCTGGCCCAGAACTACCTCGCCATCAAGCTGGACAAGCCGGCCGACGGCGTCAGCAAGGACGGAAAGCCTTACACCTACACTGCCAGCGATGCGAGCGTTGCGGACCTCGACGGCGACGGCAGCTACGAGATCATCCAGCTTTGGAACCCCTCCAACGCGCAGGACAACTCGAAGGCCGGTTATACGGGCAACGTGTTCGTGGATGCCTACAAGATGGACGGCACCAAACTGTGGCGCATCGACCTTGGCCACAACATCCGTGCCGGCGCCCACTACACGCAGCTCCTTGCCTATGACTTCGACGGCGACGGCAAGGCCGAAGTGTCCACGAAGACGGCGGACGGCACCAAGGATGCCGCCGGCACCGTTATCGGCGACGCCGCAGCGGACTACCGCAACAGCGGCGGCTACGTCCTGTCCGGACCCGAATTCCTCACCGTCTTCAACGGCGCCACCGGCACCATCATGGACACCGTCCCCTACGACCCGCCGCGTGGCAACGTCAGCTCCTGGGGTGACGGCTACGGCAACCGCGTGGACCGCTTCCTTGCCGGTGTCGCGTACCTCGACGGCGAGCGGCCCTCCATGATGTTCAGCCGCGGCTACTACACCCGCGCCGTTGTGGTCACCTATGACCTGGTGGACGGCAAGCTGATGAAGCGCTGGACCTTCGATTCCGACATTGCCGGGGCGGAGTACAAGGGCCAGGGCAACCACAACCTCTCCGTCGCTGACGTGGACCAGGACGGCAAGGACGAGTTCGTCTTCGGCTCCATGACCATTGACGACGACGGCACGCCGCTCTACAACACCAAACTGGGCCACGGCGACGCTATCCACACCAGCGACTGGGACCCGTCCCGCCCGGGCCTGGAGACCTTCGCCGTGCACGAGAGCATGAGCCAGAGCGGAAACCGCGGCGCCACCTTCCGCGACTCCGCCACCGGTGAAGTCCTGTGGAGCATTCCTGCCACCCGGGACACCGGCCGCGGCGCCATCGGCGACATCGACCCACGCCACGCCGGTGCTGAAGGCTGGGCAGTTGGCGGCGACGCTGCCTGGAACTCCCCGGTGGGCCAGTTGCGTTCGGCCAAGGGCGAGCTGATCGCCCAAAAGATCCCCGCCGCCAACTTCATGGCCTGGTGGGACGGCGACCTGCTCCGCGAAATTGTTGACCACGACTTCGATGCCGTAGCCGGCGTGGGTGTCCCCACCGTCTCCAAGTGGAACTGGGAAACCGAGTCCAGCGACCGGCTCCTGACCGCCACGGGCGCAAGGACCAACAACCACACCAAGGGCAACCCGTCGCTCCAGGCGGACCTCCTGGGTGACTGGCGTGAGGAACTGGCCTTCCCGTCGTCGGACAGCACCGAGCTGCGGATCTACACCAGCACCTCACCCACCGAGGTCCGGCTCCGCACCCTCATGCACGACACCGTCTACCGGACCGCCGTTGCCCGCGAGAACGTGGCCTACAACCAGCCGCCGCACCCGGGCTTCTTCATCGGCGAGGGCATGGAGACCCCGGCCGCACCGTCCGGGAAGTACGCCGGCACAGAAAAGAAACCAAGAAACAACAAAGCCCCGCCCTCCCCCACAAGGGGGTGGGCGCCGCTTTCGTATGCGGAATGTCCGACGCCGGATCCGGCTTTAGTTGTCAGCCGCGGTGAGTTCCGGTGCCGGGTTAGTCACGGTTTAGTGCTGGCCGAGGTTCCCGCCCACCGGCGGCAGGCCGCCATCGGGCCGGCGGTCGCCCTCGCGCCGTTCCCCGGCGCTCAGGTTCTCGCCCTCAACCGTCTCGTCGGACTCGCCGGTGGTGTCCACCAGACCGTTGGTCTGGTCGAAGGCGTGGCCGATCCTGTCATCACCCAGATCGGCGACCGAACCGGTGGTGCCGGCTGCCGCCGCCGTGCCCGTGGTTGTGGTGCCGGTAGTGGTGGTCGTGTCCGTCGGGACCGGGGTGACGGTGACGGGCTCGCTGGGAACCACTGGGGTTACTGTTACATCGGCACCTTCAGTGGTGTCCTTTTTGGACCCTGCCATGGCCGCTGCCGCACCCGCCGCCGCGGCGACGCCCAAGCCCGCCGCCATCTTGCCGGAGATGCCTGCCTTGCCCGAATCGCCGCGTGATCCCGCAGCGTCCTCCACACCGGGGGTGCCTGCAGGGGCTCCGGTGCTGACGCTGCCGCGCCAGGCGCCGCTCGCGTAACCCTCATCCTCGATGAATTCCTTGAACCGCTGCAGGTCGGCCTCGGCCTGGCGGTCCACGACGTTGAGCTTGTCGCCCACCTTCTCAATGATGCCTTCGGGTTCGTATTCAAGCGTCAGTTGCAGGGAGGTCTGGCCGCCGCCGATGTCTTCAAAGTCAACTGCGCCGGCGTTTGTTGCGCCTTCCGTGGCGGCCCACGCAACCCTGCGATCCGGGACCTGCTCCAGGATCTTGGCTTCCCACTGCCGGCGGATGCCGCCGATCTCTGCCACCCACTCCAACCGGTCGTCACTGAGCTGCGTGACGCTCTTGACGCCGCTCATGAAGTGCGGGAATTCCTCGAACTGGGTCCACTGGTTGTAAGCGGTGCTTACCGGTACGTTCACCAGAATGCGTTTTTCCACCTTCGTGCTCATAACGTCTCCTTCGCTTTGTTACCGGAAAGCTGATGAATCGGTAGAAATCATCAGCATGCTTACCAACATACCTAAAGGGCTGGCTCGTTTCCAGAGGAAGAAAAAACGACTGCGGCACTCGGCGCCGGATTGCCGGGCCAGGTGCCGCCGTCGAGGGTCCCGTGGACGGGGGAGTCCAACGCAGTTCAGGGACCAGCTTCCGGAGTGTCCGGCCCCTCGGCCGGGTCCTGCGAGTGAGCCCTGATTTCTGTGATGTCCGCATCCGGGTCGCCCTCTGCGGGTGCCTCCGTGTGGACCCGCTCATCCTGCAATGGATTCTCGCTCATGGCTGCTCCTGACCGCGACGGGGACTTCGCCACAGATCATTCAGCGCTCCCCGGCCCGGCCTGTCAAGGACCCTGGAAAGGCTCTGGCCGGGACGGTTCTTCTGTGCTGGACTGGTGCTGCAGTGGGCACCATCCGCCGTCCCGCCACGGGCGGCATCTTTTCCAGGCAGAACATGGACGGCCGGCGCTGACTGGCCATTGGAAGGAACACTCATGGCACCGTACCGAATCGGATATTTTGTGGGGAGCCTGGCATCGGGCTCCATCAACCGGGTCCTCGCCAACGCGCTGATCAAACTCGCACCGGAGGACCTGGAGTTCGCCGAGATCCCCATCAAGGACCTTCCGCTCTACAACTACGATTACGACGCCGACTTCCCGCCGGCAGGACGTGCCCTCAAGGAGTCCATCGAGGCTTCAGACGGCATCCTGTTCGTGTCGCCGGAGTACAACCGTTCCATCCCCGGTGCCCTCAAGAATGCCATCGACTGGGGCTCCCGGCCGTGGGGAAGCAACTCGTTCGCCCGCAAGCCCACGGGAATCATCGGAGCATCGCCGGGCAGCATCGGCACCGCGGTAATGCAGTCCTCGATGCGCAGTGTCCTGAGCTTCCTGGACGCGCCGCAGCTCAACGCCCCCGAGGTTTACATCCACTACAAACCAGACGTGTTCGGTGCGGACGGCGAGGTCAGGGATGAGGGAACCGCCAAGTTCCTGCGCCACTATATGGACGAGTACGGTGCCTTCGTAGCCCGCGTCCTGGCCGCCAATGCACCAGGCCACATTGGGGACCTGGAACCGGATTCCGCAAAGCTTTCGCGCTAGCAGTCAGGGCAGGAGTGCGGATGCCCACCGTCCCAGCGACGGCGGGCATCCGGGTCTTTAGTCCAGCGGCAGGGTGACGGTCACGCTCGTGCCGTGCCCGGGGACTGAGTTGATGTCCACGGTGCCGCCGGCCTCGTGGACGGCCACGGACATGAGCCGGAGTCCATAGCCGTGGTGGCGCCCGCAGGTGGCGAGCTTGCTGTCAAAGCCTGTGCCGTCGTCGGCCACTACCAGGCGGATGCCGTGGTCGACGGCGGCGAGCTGGACGTTGAGCTGCGACGCTTCGGAGTACTTGAACGCGTTGCTGAGTGCCTCGCGTGCCGACTGGTACAGCAGGGACGCGCAGTCCGCCGGAATCTCGATGCCCCAGTGTGGAGTATCCCAGTGGACCGCGGTCCCTTGCTGACGAAGGGGCACCGTGAGCCGGTCAATGCAGCCGGCCAGCCCCAGGGTGTAAAAGTCGAGTGGATGCTGATCTGTCAGCACGCCTGCCACGGCTGTTACTTCTTCAAAAGCTGTTTCGTTTCCCATGACTTCCTGCACCCCGCAAGCTGTTGGTTCGATACCTCCAGAGTGGACCTGCAACGTCAATGAGCAGCAAGGTTTTCCTCAAGATCGCATCAATTCTGCGGGCCTTGTTGCGCTCGAGCAGTCTGGCTGCTTTCCTTCCCGGTCAGCCTGCTGTTAGCGATGAAGCATTGAGCGAAGTTCGTCTCCGGTTGGGGGCAGGGCACCAGCCCTGCCCACGGTGATCGCGGCCGCAGCAGCGGCCGTGCCTCCCAATTGTTCAAGGACGGAAGGCGCGTAGCCGTCGGTTCCGCGGGGGAGGATTCCCAGGATCAGGGCGGACATGTAGGAGTCGCCGGCGCCGATGGTGTCAACCACCGTGGACGTCACCGCGGGGATGCTGAGGACAGTGCGCGGTGTTGCCAGCAGTGAGCCTGACGAGCCCTTGGTGATAACGGCGAGATCAGCTCCCAGCGTGAGGATGTGCGTTGCGGTTTCGTCCAGGGTCTTGTCCGGGTAGAGCCATTCAGCGTCCTCGTCGCTGAGTTTGACGACACTGGTGAGGTGGACCAGTTCCTCGAAAGTGCGCAGTGCTTCGGCGTGGGTTCCGAGCAGGGACGGCCTGATATTGGGGTCGTAGGTGATGATGCACTGGTGGCGGAGTTGCTGGAGAACTGTCCGGACAGTTGCAGCGCCCGGCGCGAGAAAGCTTGCGATCGAACCGGTGTGGAGGACCTTGGGCGGGGTGTGCACGAGGTCCAGCGGTTCCACATCCCAAGTGATGTCGAAGGCGTAGCTGGCTGAGCCGTCCTGGGCGATGGTGGCGGTCGCCGTCGAGGTTCTCTCCAGTGAGCGGGAGCCCGGCAGGAGCGTCACGCCGGCGCCGGTAAGGTGCTCCTCGAGCGCAGCGCCGCGGCGATCAGTGCCGATGGCGGTGAGCAGCCCGGTGCTGACTCCCAGCCGGGCCAGGCCATAGGCGACGTTGGCCGGTGACCCGCCGGGGTGCTCGCTGGTGCCCCCGGGCGTGGTCACGACGTCAGTGAGGGCTTCCCCGATAACGACGACGTCCAGCACCTCCCGCGGAGGGTTCGGCTTGCCGTTGTAGTGCATGTTTTTCTTTCCTGACTTGGGTTGCCCTACGCGAACTGGGTGACCTGAAGTTTGTTGATGGTGGCCGTACCACCCACGGCAAAGACAGAGAGCTCGGTGCTGGTCTCGGCCGGGAAGATCAGTTCGGTCATGGTGACTTGGCCGCCCTGGGCGAACACTTCAACCGAGCAGCGGTCCACGAAGATGGTGAGGCGGTAGGACCCCGCCGTAGCCCGGACAGGGGCGGTGTCAAGGGAGGGGAAGGATTCGTGGAAGCCTGTCTGCCCTGAGTCCCGCCGGTCCACGAACAGTTTGCCTTCGCCGGGGCGGATGCCCACGCGGGTTCCCTTCACGCCGTCGCCACGCAGGATGAGGCCGAATTCCTCTGCGCTTCCGGGCGTGAAAGTTACATCGATGCGCTGGACCGTGCCGGCAGCGCCGGCCAGCACCTGCGCGCTGTCGTGAATGGCGGTTTCAGGAAGGCAGAACGGCGGCGGGCTGGCCAATGCACTCCAGTCGCCCGCGGGCTGCTGGACCAGGAGCAGGTTTCCGTCGCTGGCCTGCAGGGAAATTTCGCGGGCGAGACTCATGGGACTGCGCCACGGTGTGGTAGGGATGTAGTTCGCGTATTCCCAGTTGTTCATCCAGGCGATCATGAGGCGGCGGTTGTCCGGGGCGTTGCTGAAGGAAACCCCGGCGTAGTAGTCCCGGCCCCAGTCCAGCCACTGGTATTCGCCCAGCCGGTCCGGGTCCTGAAGGCCTTCGGTCACGGTGCTGGCCGAGGTGAAGGTGGTTCCGTCAAAATCGCCCACGAAATATTGGCCGGCCGAGCCCTTGTTGGGTCCGCCGGGGTTGAGGTTGACGGTCAGGACCCATCGAAGGTTGTCCGGGTCGCCGTCTACGGGCAGCTGGAAAAGGTCGGGGCATTCCCAGACGCCGCCGGTGGCGTTGGCCGGGCCGAATGTGCTCAGCAGTTCCCAGTTCTTCAGGTCCTCGGACTTGTACAGCACTACCTGGAAGTCCTTGGCTTCGACGGCGACCATCACCCAGTAGCTGCCCGCGGCGCCGTCGTACCTGATGACTTTGGGATCCCTGAATTCCGCTGAGTTGCGGCTGAGTACGGGGTTGCCGGTGTGCTTTGTCCAGGTGTAGCCCCCGTCCAGGCTGTAGGCCAAGGACTGGGCCTGGATACCCTCATGCCCCGAGCCGGGTTTGAAGGCGCTGGTGTAAATGGCGACGAGCGGCGCAGTGGACCCGGTGCCGAAGCCGCTGGTGTTGTGGCGGTCATGGACGATGCTGCCGGAGAAGATGTCTTCGTCCTCGTCGCAGGCGATGGCGACGGCGTGCTCGGTCCAGGTCAGCAGGTCTGTGGAGGTGGCGTGGCCCCAGGACATGTTTCCCCAGACGTTGCCCAGCGGGTTGTTCTGGTAATAAAGGTGATAGGCGCCTTCATGAAAAATCAGTCCGTTGGGGTCATTGAGCCAGGTGTCCCGGGCGGCGTAGTGCAGGGCCGGCCGGAAGGTCTCAGCTGTCGTGGCGGTCGCGGCAGTCATGAAGTGACGTCTCGTTTCTTGGCGGGTCTGGTCCCTGCAGGTCCGTCATGGGAGCGCCGCAGGCGGGGGAGTGGGGCGTGGGGCCGGCACGGGTGTTGCCGCCCCCACCGTTCCGGGTGGTTAGGAGTTCTTCTTGTAGCGGTCGTAGGCCTGCTGGTAGACCTCGATCATCTTGTCGACGCCGACATTCTTGAGCTGGGAGACGTAGCCGTCCCATTCCTGCTCGATGCCGCCGGAGACAATCCACTTGGCCATGTTCTGCTTCACCAGGGACGTGACATCGGTCTGGATGGTGCTGATCTGCTGCAGTTCCTCGTTGGAGAGGGCTACCGGGGGGTAGCCGTCGTTGCCGGCGAAGGGCTTGTAGAGCTCCTCAACGGTCTTCTGCCGTTCGGCGGCGCGCGGTTCAGGGGCTACCACGGTTTTGAAGTTCTCAGCGGTGTTGGCCTTCGGGCCGCCCGGGGCGACCTTTTGGCGGCGTTCGCCTTCGCTGGTTCCGGCCGGGGCCGGGATCTGGGTCAGCAAGCCGCTGGTATCTTTTTGCAGGGTCTCACCGATCGGTCCCCAGTTGGCCTGGGCGGACTGGATGGGGTCATACAGGTTGTCGGCCCAGCGCATGGTCGCGGCAGGGTATTTGTTGTTCCGGGTGATGGCGAAGGCGCCGCGGGCGATTTCCTGGTTGTTGGCCTGGCTGGCGGTCCGCTTGCCGTCCACGCCTTCCAGCACGGGGACCAGGGCGTAGTTGTTGGCGCGGTCCGCACCGACCATTTCGGGGATCTCCCACCAGACGAAGGAGCCGAGGTTTTCCTGGGCGGCCTTGCCCTTGGCCAGGTAGGCCTTGTCGTCCTGGGAGAAGGACTCTGGGTCGATCAGGCCTTCCTGGTACCACTCGTGCAGGGTCTGGATGGCTTTTTTGTAGCCGTCCTGGGTGGCGGTGAAGATGACCTTGTCATCCTGGACGATGCGGTGGTCCATGTTGTCCGGCACGCCGCCGAGGGCTGCTATGAGGTCAACGATGTCCCCGCACCAGGAGCCGGGCATGAAGCTTAGGGGAATAGTTTTGCCGGTTCCGGAGGCGTCCTGGGTCTTGAAGGCGAGCAAGGCATCGTGGAACTCGTCGACAGTCTTTGGCATCGGGATGTTGAGCTTTTTCAGCCAGGAGGTGTTAATCGCCATTGCGTGGGGGAACTGGACCAGGCCGAGTTCTTCCACGGAGGGCAGGGAGTAGATGTGCCCGTCCGAGGAGGTGATCGCTGCCTTGATGTCAGGCCGCTCGGAGAGCAGCGCGGAGAGGTTGGGGGCGTTCTTCTCGATCAGTCCCTCGAGCGGGATGAGGGTGCCGCTGGCGGAGTAGGTGGCGATCTCGGCGTCGGTGAGTCCGGTGTTGAAGAACGCGTCGGGCAGGTCACCGCTGGCGAGGATGAGGTTCTTTTTTTCCTGGAAAACCGTCTCGGGCAGGTTTTCCCAGTTGATGTGGATGTTGGTGGCCTTTTCCCATTCCTGCACCACTGCCATGGTGTTGTAGTCCGGAGCCAGTGCGGTCTTGGTGCCGGAGAATGTCAGGTCAAGCTGCTTGCTGACGATAGGGAGGCCTGATTCCTGGAAACCGAAGTCAGCGGAGGCGTCTTTGATCTCCGTGGTGCCCGAGCCGCCGCCGGAGCAGGCGGTGAACGTCAATGTTCCGGCCAGGACTGCGCCGAGGGCGGCGTATTTGCGGCTGAATGCCATGGTCATTCCTATTCTGAGGTGGAGTTTTTTGAGGTGGGTGTTGCCCGCCCGGGGCGGTTGCCTGGGCGGTGGTACTGGGAAGGGACTATTTGACGGCGCCGATCATGGCGCCCTTGGTGAAGTGCTTCTGCATGAATGGCAGGGCAATCATGAGGGGCAGGCTCGAGACGACGATCATGGCGTACTTGGTGAGCTCTGCGATCCGTTGCGCTGCGGCATAGGATTCGATGTCTCCGCCGGTGGTTCCGGTGGAGGAGACGTCTGACTGGATGAGGATGTTGCGCAGAACGAGCTGCAGCGGGTATTTGGTGTCGTCGTTGAGGAAGATCAGGGCGTCAAAGAACGAGTTCCAGTGCGCCACCACGTGGATCATGATCATGAGCATGATCAGTGGCTTGGACAGGGGGAGGACCATCTTGAAGAAGAACTTGAAGTCGGTGGCCCCGTCCATCTGGGCAGCTTCGCGCAGTTCGTTCGGGATGGTGTGTTCGAAGAATGACCTGGCGATGATCAGGTTCCAGACGCCCACAGCCCCGGGCAGGACCACTGCCCAGACGGTGTCGAGCATGCCCAGGTCGCGGACCACCAGGTACTTGGTGATGAGTCCGCCGTCGAAGAACATAGTGATGACGAACAGCAGCATCAGGATTTTCCGGCCCGGCATGTCCTTGCGGGACAGGGCATAGGCGCCGCAGAGGATGGTGCTGACGCTGACGGCGGTGCCGAGCACGGTGTAGACGAGCGTGTTGCCCAGGCCGTTCCAGATCCTGCTGTCGGCGAAGATCCGTTCGTACCCTTCGGTGGTGATGCCCGAGGGGAGGAGCCAGACCTTTCCCTCATAGACGGCGTTCGGATCGCTGATGGAGGCGATGACGATGAAGTACAGCGGGTACACCACGGCCAGGATGGACAGCAGGAGGACGGATGTGGCGGCGATGCTGAAGGCGCGGTCACCGTACCTGTCCCGCAGCGATCGCTTGGGGCGGACTTGGCTGACGGTCCGTTTCGGGGTTTCGGTAGTGCGGGGGTTGGTTGTCAGGGACATATCGGCATCACCACAGGGTCGCTTGGTTGGCCCGGCGAGCCACGGTGTTGAAGAAGAGCAACAGCGCCAGGTTGAGGAGGGAGTTGAACAGGCCGATGGCGGCCGAGTAGCTGAACTGCGCCTGCTGCAGGCCCGCGTGGTAAACGTAGGTCTGGATGATCTCCGAGGAGGAGATGTTCAGCGGCGTCTGCATCAGCAACGCCTTCTCAAAACCGACGTTGAGCAGGTTGCCGATGGCCAGGATGAACAGGATGGTCACCACCGGCATGATGCCGGGCAGGTCAATGTGCCGGATGCGCTGGAGCTTTGAGGCGCCGTCCACCTTGGCCGCGTCATGCAGCGCAGGATCGATGGCCGCAAGGGCCGCCAGGTAGACGATCATTGAGAAGCCGGCGTTTTGCCACACGTCAGAGATTACGTAGACGGGACGGAACCACTCCGCGGAGCCCATAAAGAAGATCGGCTCCCCGCCTCCAAGCTGGATGGCATTGTTCACGAGCCCCGACCGGGGGGAGAGAAGGACGAACATGATGCCCACCACCACAACAGTGGAGATGAACGCCGGCGAGTAGAGCACCGTCTGGGTGAACTTCTTGAACTTTTCGCTTTGCAGCTGGTTGACCAGCAGCGCCAGGATGATCGGGATGGGGAAGGCCACCAGCAGGCCGAGGATGGCGATCCACAGGGTGTTGCCCACCACCTGGCCGAACTGGTAGGAGTTCACGAACCGGATGAAGTGGGTCAGGCCCACCCAGGGGCTGTCAGTAAAGCCGTCCACCGGGTTGTAGTTCTTGAACGCTATCTGCACGCCGTACATCGGCCAGTACTTGAAGACCAGGATGTAGATGACGGCCGGCGCTAGTAATACCTGTCCCAAAAGTCATCGGGGATGTCCACGCCGGCAAGCTGAGGCCGTTACGGCCCAGAACGCGGGAATCCATGCTTGCTCCTCAAGGGGGTGTCCGGAAAGGAGTACCCCTATCTTGAGCTGGGACAGCTTGCTTCTTGAGCCTGAGTTGCGTGCGTTCATCTTGATTGAAGCTTGTAGTTTCGTTGCCGGTTCTCTGCCGCTCATTTGAGTTCCCGTTGAAAAACTCGATGTCAATAGGACGTAGGCAATTTCCGGTGGGGGTTATGAAAAGAACGTGTTTCTCGCGTGAATTCGGCACAATTTTTCCAGCGCGATCTACGGCCGGGGAAGCACTGTGATCACGGTCATCATTCCGGCCCACAATGAGGCGGCCGGCATCGGCGATACTCTTCGCTCGCTGCAATCCCAGACAATTGTCCCGCACCGGGTGATTGTGGTGGCGGACAATTGCACAGACGCGACGGAAGAAATTTCGTTGTCCGCCGGGGCCGAGGTGGTGCGTACTGCCGGCAACACGGACAAGAAGGCTGGAGCCCTTAACTTTGTCCTCGCAGACCTCCTGCCCCGAGCTGCGCCGGAGGACATGATCCTGGTGCAGGACGCGGATTCACAGTTATCCCACGATTTCATTGAACGCTCGATCAGCCACTTGACCGCAGACTCACGGCTTGGTGCTGTTGGTGGAGTTTTCCGCGGCGGCGACGGCGGCGGGTTTGTGGGCCACCTGCAACGGAACGAGTATGCCCGCTACGCACGGGATGTGCGGCGGCTGAACGGCAAATGCCTGGTGGTCACCGGCACGGCAGCACTGTTCCGGGTGCGGACGCTCCGGGACGTGGTGGCGGCTAGGTTGGATGGCACCCTTCCGTCCGGCAACGGCCGCGGCGGCGTGTATGACACCTCGGTCCTGACGGAGGACAACGAACTCTCCTTCGCCTTGCTGACGCTGAAGTACAGAATCCGGTCGCCCGCTGACTGCTCCCTGGTCACCGAAGTCATGCCGACATGGCGCGAGCTGTGGGCACAGCGCCTGCGCTGGAAGCGGGGAGCGGTGGAAAACTGCGTCCAGTATGGCTGGACCCGGGTCACCAGGCCTTACTGGGGCAGGCAGGCAATTTCCGTCGTAGGCGTCGCCGTGACGCTGGCTTATTTGAGTACGGTCGCGTTTGCACTGGGCACGGGGGAAGGGCTGCACATGCAACCGTTTTGGCTCGCCGTGACCGGTGTCTTCGTGATCGAACGGGTGGTGACAGTGCGGCTGCGCGGCTGGAAGTACATGCTCGCAGCCGCCACCATGTACGAGCTCGTGATCGACCTGTTCCTTCAGTTGGTCCATGCGAAGGCGTACTTAGATGCAGCGTTCAACAAAAAGAAAGCTTGGTAGAAATATGTACAACAACCCAGCAGTTCCGGCCGCAGCGGGAGCAGGGTCGGGAACCCTCGCGATGACAGGCGCCGGCGATGTGTTCTGGCTTGCACTTGCCGCGTTTGCGCTCCTGGCACTGGGGCTCGCCATCAAGAGGATCCTCCCCGTACGCGGCGCAAAGTCCTAGCTCAGGTCACCACGCTGACCACGTTCGAACACCCGGCTGAGTCGCAGATCTTATAGGCTGTTGTGCTTCCTCCCTTGATGCTGTTGACGTAGCTGCCGGTGTTGGCGAGGATCCTCTGTTTGCCGTTGGTCCAAAGCGTGATGTTGCTTCCGGTGGCGCCGGTCCACTTCAGCGTGGTGGCACTGACGGATTTGGTCTTAGTTGTGGTCGCGCTCAGCTTGATGGTGGAGGCGGGTGCAGAGGGCGCCGAAGCGGAGGCGGGAACGAAGGAGAAGTCCCTGATGACCACGCTTTCCGGTTTTACATGGGCAGGATCTCCTCCGCCTCCGCCGGTGACCCACAGGTTGAAGTGGATCTGCTCTCTGGCGGGGACCGGAACCGTGGACCCTTCCAGGACTGTGTGCTTCAGCAGGGGACCTGCGAAACCTTCGCCGGCAAAGGTCTCGAACGTGATTCTGCCCGGCTGCCACACCATCCGGTGGGTGGTGATGGGATCGGCCGTAACGTCGAAAACGGTGGTGTTGTTGCCTTCGCCGGGAGGTTTGGTGGCATCAAACCAGTAGCCGTGGCCCTGCGTCACCGGCCAGGACTCACCGTAGCCGGCGCCTCCGCCCCAGGCCGAGGCCTCGCACAGGTCGATCTCGTTGTAACCGGGCTCGGCGAGCGGGTCGTAGGTGAACAGGCAGCCCCAGACCACTTCCTTCTGCAGGGCGGTCAGATTCTTTTCCACCGTGGTGCTGTAGGTGCCATAGCCGAAGCCTTGCCTGGTGGACTGGAACTCTGCCCCCACCGGCGCATCGCCGGTGGGGTTGGTCAGGTTCATGGTGATGTGGCCGTTGGTGTCCGGGTTGCTGACATTGGCAGCCGCGAAGGACTTGTTGTACTGCGGGGCGCCGCCCCAGAACCGTTTTTCCCAGTTGAACCCTTTCCAGGCGAAGCTTCCGGTGGGCCCTGGGTTCGCGTCAAGGGGTGTTGTGTCTGCGGCGTGGGCGGGCGGCAGGCAGGCGAGCATGGCCACGGCGGCTGCCGCCAGCAGTGCCGGCGGCTTGGTCCTGCGGCGGGGATGTAGGACAGAAAAGCGAAGACCAGCCATGCGGCAACCCCTTATCTCTTGCTCCCAGCGAGCAATGTTGTGCCCCCATTGAGCACAGCTTGATCTTCAGCCAGAAGGAAGTGCGAAGGCAATAGCTCGATGCGTTAAATTCCATTTGCGAATTAACTCAAGAAATACGCAATATTTGGCCAAGGCTCAAGAATGACGCAAACGATGCCAAAGAAATACGTGTGCTGTCTATTTCGTTGTTAGGCTCTTATCTGCCGATGCAGATTTAGGCAATCCAATTGCCTCACTTCTCCGAATGCTTCATGAATTGCTTGAGGAAAGCTGCCCGGCATAAGAGTGGCAGAGGGTATGGGGGTACATGGTGGAGCGCGGTGTTGCCGTTGTGGTCGAGGACGATGACGACATCCGGTCGACCCTGACGGATGTTCTGCAGCAGTCTGGTTTTGCCGTCCACTCAACGTCTTCGGGTCTCGAAGGCGTCGAGGCAGTCCGGGAACATAACCCGGACATCGTTACCATGGACGTCGGCCTTCCGGATTTTGACGGCATCGAGGCGTCGCGCCGGATTCGTACCTTCAGCGACGCCTACCTGATCATGGTCACCGGCAAGGTGGATGAGGCTGATGCGCTGATGGGGTTCGAAGCAGGCGCCGATGACTACCTCACTAAGCCCTTCCGCCCCAGGGAGCTGCGTGCACGGATTGCTGCCATGCTCCGGCGGCCCCGGACCCTGCTGGCGGCTCCCACCGAACGCAGGCCCCAGCATCCCATGGTGAGGGGACGACAATCACCGCTGCCGCCCTCCGCCGTCGGCCATTCCGCAAGAGAACCTGAGGCTCCGGAGGGCGATCCTGCAGCAGCACCGGACCCCTGCTGCGACTTTGCGCATCGCGGACTAACCCTGCACGAGGGCTCCCGGCAGGCCGCCATCGACGCCGTTCCAGTGGACCTGACGCGGACCCAGTTCGACCTCCTCCTTGTTCTGATGGAGAACGGGCGGACGGTCCTCACCAAAGCTGATCTTGTCCGGCGGCTCCGTAATGAGCCTTACAACACCGGTTCCTTTGTCAGCACTGGCGAGGAGCGCGCCGTGGAGGTGCACATGGGCAACCTGCGCAAGCGGCTGGGGGACAGCTCGCGAAATCCCCGGTGGGTGGAAACAGTGCGTGGCGTGGGCTACCGCATGACGCCGTAGCGGCTGGAAGCCGGCCGGAGCAACTGGAGTACCCTCGTTCAGGAGCCGGTCCTTCCGGCTCGTGAGGAGAATGCAGATGCCCTGGGAAGCCCTCGTCGGGATTTTGGCCGGGCTTGTGCTGGCGTACGCGGTGCTGCTCCTCCTGCTGTGGTGGTACGCCCGCCGCCATCCCGAGACCGTCACCATGAAGGACGCGCTGCGCCTGCTGCCGGACCTGCTCCGGCTGATCAGGAGGCTGGCCGCGGACCGGGCAGTCGCCGTCGGAGTCCGGGTGCGGCTGGTACTGCTGCTCGCCTACCTTCTCTCGCCTATTGACCTGGTGCCGGACTTCATTCCGGTGATCGGCTACGCGGACGACGCCGTCATCGTGGCGTTGGTGCTGCGGTCGGTGCTCAAGCGGGCCGGGCCGGGTGCTCTCGAAAGGCACTGGCCCGGAAGCCGGCCCGGACTGGACATCATCCTGAAAGCAGCGGCCCCGGTGCGCCGTCGGACGTAAATTTTTTGGCTTGATCCGCACCTTTCGCGCAGTGGGCTGTTAGCGTGGAGGCCCGGCCACTGAAGGAGGAGCAATGACCATCAATTCACCTGATTCACTGCCTGATGACGAGCTGCAGGAAGGCGCTGCTGCCAGCAAGGGCAAGGACGACGGCGGTGTTCCCGGCGGCAGCAATGGCGTGGGCATTGGCGCCGATGCGGAGCCCAACACCTTTGAACCCGAAGAGGACCCGGAGGCAACTGGCGGGCCGGAGACGGACTAAAGCCCGCCGGCTTGTTGGGCCGCCCGCACCACCGGGCTGTACGGCCCCCTCAAGGTTCAATCAAGATTCACGGCGATCGGCCTAAACCCGCTATTCGGCGGGTTACCAGCCGGTACATTTTAGGAGCTTCCAAGTTTCCCCCGATGCGGAAGCACAACGGAAGCCCCTGCGCTCGAGCTCGACTCGCGTGGGGGCTTCCAGTCATTTAAACCCTCTGTGCTGCTACGGATCAGAGCCGTCGCCACAAACGTGTGGGGCGACCCGGATCTGAGTACGTGCAGGCGCCGAGTGAAAGCGCCGCTGCGGCCAGTCCGCTCAAGAAGGGCATAAAGGACGTTTTCATAACGCCGCCAGATGAAATGTCGAGAAGCTGAAGGAGCGGGCCGCAGCTGCGCCGCCCCCGGCCAAGGGCTGCCCGGCGTAACAGTCCCAGCGCTTTAAGTCCAGGAGCGGTGCGTTGAGCGGTCGAGGGACCAGATCATTTACAAACGCGGAGCCGGGGGCAACAATGAGTCAAAATCATGGCCCTGCTGGGAGAGGCGGCGCCGGCTGTTGCAGCGGGCGGCCAATGGGAGGAGTTTTGATGACCATCCTGAAGGTAACCCCGGAAGCCGAAGCGTCCGGCCTGATTGCTGAAATTTACGACGCCGACCGGCGCTCGCTTGGGCATGTGCCAAGCCATACGAAAGCGATGAGCTTGAACCCCGAGGCCTACCTGGCCTGGGAGTCGCTCACCCAGGCCATCAGCACTTCCCTGGGGCTGCGTTGGTACGAACTGGTGACGCTGGCAGCCGCCCAAGCGATCGGATCGACCCACTGCAGGCTTGCTCACGGCAAAAAGACGCTCACAATCATCCCCGAAGAGCACCTGTGTGCCATCGCCATCGATTTCCACGACGCCGACCTGCCCGAGGCAGAAGTGGCCATGATGGACTACGCGGTCAAGCTCAGCACTGACGCCGCGGCCATGGACGATGGCGACGCCCAGCGGTTGCGCGATGTTGGTTTCAGCGACCGCGAGATCGCCGACATCACGATGGCTGCCGCTGCAAGGAACTTTTTCAGCAGGGCACTGCTGGCCCTGAACGTTGAGTTGGACGTTCCCGAAGGCATGAGCGAGCAGTTGAAAAAGGCGCTGCTTGCACCTCTGCCGCCGTATTCCGCGGCCCGGAGGACGTGAGTAGGGCCGGCGACGGCTGGGGGGCGGTGCCCGCGGTCTCAGACGGACACCATCGTCGCCGGCCCCAGCTTGTTCCCTGGCAAGGAGCCAGGGAAATCAATGGGCTGAGACCTCAGCAGCGGAACACTTGAGCCGCTGCTAGAAACACTAAGTGGCTTTAGCCATGTGAACACGAGTAGTCGGTACTCGTTAACGGCAAGGGCGCCACCTGCGAAAGAGCCGAAAAGGCGTGGCGCCAGGACAGAGGGGCCCGGAGAAATCAGAGAAGGGCGCCGCCCCGACAGGAGTGGCGCCCTTCCTATGAGGGAAAGTCAGTCCTTCTTGAAAGCGTCCTTGACTTTCTCGCCGGCCTGCTTGAGGTCTCCCTTGGCCTGATCCGTCTGGCCTTCGGCCCTCAGGCTTTCATCGCCGGTAGCTTCTCCGGCAGCTTCCTTGCCCTTGCCGCCCAGCTTCTCGGCCGCGTTACCGATCTTGTCGTCCAAACCCATGGTGTCTCTCCTTCGGTCGGAATCCGCCCGCATCAAGCGGACGGCTTACGCTTTCATCGTAACGCTGCCTCCCCGTGGATCCTTCGAATCCTAAAGAAACCCCTCACTCTGCGTTTTTTCATCGGCCACTCGCACCCCGTAGTGATAGGCGAGTTTGCCCCCGAGGTAGCCGGAGGCACCCACGATGGCATAGCCCACAGCGCTGAGAATAAAGGGGATGAGCACAAACTCCTGCTTATCGGTCCCCAGCCTCAGGAAGAAGCCGACGGCGAAGAGTGCCACGGCGGTGAGGTTCAGTGCCATGTGCGCCAGCGCTGTCCGGTGTGCAGGCGTGCCCCGGGTGAGCGTCATGAAATCCATCAGGCCGAAGACGGCGGCGGCGAGGGCGCCAAGAATGCCGATTCCCACCAGCCACTGCGCGCCGACCAGGAAAGGCGCGTCGCCGTTCCCAAGCAGCGCGACGACGTCGAAAATGAGACTCGCTGTCCAGGCACCGATGGGGATGGTCACCAGCGTCGGGTGCAGCGGGTGCCCGTAGGGTCCTGCCAGCGGTGTCTTGGGGTGTTTGGACCGTTGGTGCGCAGTGAGATTCTCCATGTCTGCTCCTTAGTTGTCGGGTGCGGTACTTGTTAGGGGCGGGGCGGGTTGTCGCGCAGAGCGAGTGCGGCCTGAACCAAGGCGGAGTGGGTCAGTGCCTGGGGATAGTTGCCAAGAAGCGCCCCGGAGGACGGGTCCATTTCCTCGCTGAAGAGGCCCAGCGGGGAGCCTTTTTGCAGCAGGGCTTCAAACAGGGCGGTGGCTTCCTGGTGCTGGCCGGTGAACGCCAAGGCCTGAACGAGCCAGAAGGAGCAGGGCAGGAATGCCCCCTCCGTTCCGGGCAGGCCGTCCTGCCCGGGCGGATAGCGGTAGAGGAGCGGGAAACCGGCGGACAGTTCCTCGCGGAGCGCATCAATTGTGCCCCTCAGGCGGGGTGAGCCGGGTTCTTCCAGGCCCGTGAGCGGCACGACCAGGAGGGCGGCGTCGAGGTCGTGGGAGCCGTAGGTTCGGGTGTACGAATTCCTGGCAAAGTCGTAGCCCTTGGTTCTCACCTGGTCCGCGATCTGGTTGCGCGCCGTTTCCCAGCGGAGCCGGCGGCGCTTGCTGAGGCGGTGGGTGGCCGAGATGCGCAGGGCGCGGTCCAGCGCAAGCCACGCCATGACCTTGGAGTGGACGTGCTGGGCTGCGTCGCCGCGAACTTCCCAGATGCCGGCGTCGGGTTGTGGCCATGTGGCCGCGACCAGGTCGGCGAACCCCCGCATGGCACGCCACGTCTCCGAGTTCAGCCTGCGGCCGCTTTCCACAAACGCCCAGGCTGCGTCCAGGACCCAGCCGTAGCCGTCGAGCTGGTGCTGGGTTGCAGCAAGGTTGCCCGTCCGCACCGGGCTGCTTCCTGCATAACCGGGCCAGGCGGGCAGGTTCCGCTCCTTGGGGACGTGTCCGCCGGCCAGGGTGAGAAGAGCGGGAAGATGCGGCCGCTGCAGCCGGCTGGCGTGCAGGAGCCAGCCCAGGAAGTCTTCCGCTTCCTGCGCCTTGCCCGCATGCAGGAAGGCGCCGACGCCGATGCTTGCGTCGCGCGGCCAGGCGTACCGGTAGTCCCAGTTGCGGATGCCTCCGGGATCCTCCGGCAAGGAAGTGGTGGGCGCAGCCACTGGGGCGCCCGAAGGGGAGTAGGTCAGCAGCCGGAGCGTGAGCAGGCTCCGCACCACCTCGTCGCGGTACGGAAGGGAGCCGTCGATTTCCTCGGCCCAGACCTGCCAACGGGACTCATCCCTCTCCACAAGATCCCAAGCTGCTGCAGGGTCGATGTGGATCAGCGGTTCACCGTAGGCCAAAGCCAGGACAAGCATGAGGGGTTTGCCGGGAACGACGTCGAAGCGTAGTGATTGCCCGGGCTCGAGATCGAGGCGGGGGCTCGTTCCCAGTGACATGGCGATGGGACCCCAGTCGCAGATGAGGTCCCGGTTGCGGCGTACACGGGGACGGCGGTGCAGCTCCCCAACCCTCGGATCGAAAAGTACAGTCACGGTGACCGGCGAACCTTCTGCAGCCAGGCGCCTGACCAGGACGGTTGTGGGCAGCAGCCCCCCGGCCACTTCTGCGACCATGGCCTCGCTAAGAATGAGCCGGCCGTCTCCTTGCGCCCATACCGTTTCCAGGGTTGCGGTCTCCGGACAGTACCGTCGGGACATAAGGGGAGCGGGCTCGGCGGGCCCGGCGAGGAACCTGCCCGCCTCCGGTCCTCCCAGCAAGGCACCAAAGACAGGATCGCCGTCGAACGCGGGAGCGCAAAGCCAGTCCACTGACCCCTCGGCGGAGACGAGCGCGGCGGTCCGGGTGTCACCAAGCAGCCCGTAGTCAGCGATGGGCGTGAAGTTTTCCTGAACCCGGAACGGGGTGGGCTGTTCACGATGCTGGGCCGGATCCAGGTGACGCAGGCTCATCGTGCCCCCAGAAGCAGACCAAGCACCGCGCCGTAGATCACGTGGGCGATCACGGCAACGGCCGGCGTCTGGATGCCGTAGTTCAGGCCCAGCAGGCCCGGTGGTTCCAGCACCGCCGTCGTGGACGGCCCCGCCCTGGTGGAGGCCATGCGCGGATGGATTCCAGGGAGCAGTGGCAGGATGACCGTCAGTGCAATGGCGACGTGGAGGAGTCCCAGCAGGGCTCCGATCCACCACGTCGCCTGCCCCAGGAGCGCGAAGACCGCGGCGTAACCAAGTGCGAAGCCCTGCCCCGCGGCGAGGTGGATGAAGAAGCCCGCCACCCGGGCCTTGTCAGGATCAGGCGTTACCAAGGTCCCCAGCACCAGCGGGAGGTCCAGCCGGGTCAGGCCTGCCATCTGCGCGGCGATCATCACCGCTGTCAGCACGGAGGTTGCCACCAGCCCGAACAAGGCCCAGCCCTGCCAATCCATCTCAAGTCACTTGCCCAGAGGTTGAGCGCACAATCGCGCGCAACCCTGCCCAGTGTTCCTCACACCGCATCACGGACCCCTTCTAAAAGTAGGTGTAATAACTTTAGAAGGGCCTCAAGGTTTAAACAAGGGATGTGATTTTAGAACAAGGGGGACAGGCAGCCGCGGCCGTGGCCACAGTAGGAGCCGCGCTCAGGCCGGTAGCAGTCCCCGCTCCTGCAGGTCCTGCCACAACTCAGCCGGAACGTGGGCGGACATGCGCTTGGCGCTTTCGCTGATTTGCTCCGGCTTGCTGGCTCCGACCGTGACGTTGACGACGGCGGGGTGGCGGAAGGGGAACTGGATGGCGGCGGTGGGAAGCTCCACGCCGTGTTCTTTGCAGATGCTGGCCAGCTGGCGGGCGCGTTCCAGGATCTCTTCGGGAGCCTGGGAGTAGTTGTAATGCGCATCGGCGGGCAGCTCGGGTTTGGCGAGGATGCCCGAGTTGTAGACGCCGACGCTCACCACCCCGGTGCCCAGCTCCACGCAGCGGTCCAGCAGTCCTTCGCCCGGGCGGCCGTCCGAGCCGGGCTGTTCCAGCATGGTGAACCGGCCGGCCAGCATGAGGAAATCCAGGTCGGCCGCCTCGACGCATTCCAGCGCGGCGCCGGCGGTGTTGGTGCCGACGCCGATGGCCCGGACCAGGCCCTCCGCCCGCACCTTCTCCAGGGCAGGCAGCGCAGACTTGACGGCATCTTCCATGCTGTAGACATCAGGGTCGTGGAGATAGGCGATGTCGATATAGTCGAGGCCCAGCCGTTCCAATGACTGTTCGATGCTTCGCCGTACGCCTGCTTCGGAGGGGTCCCATTCACGCCGCAGGTCCGCGGGCACGTCAAAGCCGTCCGGGTCCTTGGTGTCCTTGGTCGCTGGGGACGGCACGAGGACCCGGCCCACCTTTGTGGAGAGGACGAATTCTTTCCGCGGTTTGGTGCCGAGGACTTCGCCGATCCGCCGCTCAGACAGGCCCAGCCCGTAGTGGGGTGCCGTATCGAAGTAGCGGATGCCGGCGTCCCAGGCTGCTTCCACCGTTGCCGCCGCTTGCTCATCCGAGATTGCGCGGTACAGGTTGCCGACCCCTGTGCCGCCAAAGCCCAGGAGGCCAAAATGCTCCCGAGACTGCCCGTTGTCCTGGTCCACAACACTGTCCTTTCGGTTCCGCTGGCTCGTGCTTGCTCACGCTGGCAGGAGCCTAGGTGCGGGAGCTGGGGGTGTCAACGACCAGCCGCCCATGTACATGGGACACGGCATTTGCGCGGGCACCACAGAGCGCCAAGGGTTGCGCTATTCAGGGATGGCTGTAATTTTGCCGGGATAAAGCAGTCGGTGAGATTGTGGCGGGAAACGGCTCCTTTGCAGGCACTCCCCCCAACTGATTTCAAGGGCCGATAACAGTGATGCTGTAAAGCTGGAACAGCCCGGCTTTTGATGTCGGGCTTCAAGACAGGGAGAGGACTTACTCCAACTTCCCATCTCGGCAGGAGCGGGCTCATGAGCCAGGTGGTCGTGTTTAGTCGACGATGCCAGCGATCTGCTTCAATGCATGCACATGCGCGTCGAAGGCGTTCCGCCCAGCAGGTGTGAGCGTCACCCACGTCAGACGGCGAGCGTCCGTGCGTGCCGCCGATGCGGCCTTGTTTAGGCTGAGGTATTGGGCCTCAGCCAGGATCTTCAGGTGCTTTGAAAGCGTTGCGTCCGAGACGTTGAGCGTGTCGCGCAACACGGCGAAGTCCATCTGCCCCACCGGCCGCAGCACTCCGCAGATCCGTAACCGTGCCGGCGCGTGGATAACGTCATCGAACCGGGCCTCAATCACGGCGCAGCCGATCCAGTGCGGAGCGGTAGGCAATTCCCGCGAGCCAAGTGACCAGACCGAAGGCGGACACGCTGGTCAGCAACACGGCCCAGCGGGCGTCAAAGGACACTAAACCAAGTGAGATTGAGAAAAGCGTCAGGCAGACCAGGAGAATAGCGGTCGATGCCATTACGGCGCGTGCGCCCATTTTGCGGAATTGAATTCCGGTTTCGTGGCGGATCAGGTGAAGGATCACAAGAACTGCTACCAGGGCCAACCATCCGGAAGTCGGGGGTTCGTAGTTTTCCCCAGGGCTGGCCGTCGCGGCCCCTGCCACCCACCAAGCCGCCACGCCCCCGAGTGCGGCGAGCAAAGTTTTGGGAACTTGCACGCCGTCCGCCAGGGCCTGTCGGTCGGAAGCTAGTTCGCGGAGGCTTGCGGCGGCATCGTCCGCTGATGGGTGCACCTCAAAGTCTCTTTCCATACCGGAAAGAATACCGAATGACTTTCCCAGTCGGCAAGTGATGTGGGAGGGGCTTGCCCCTGCTGTCCCGTTTGCGCCCGATCCTTCGGCAGGTAAAGAGCGTGCTTGGGGCACCTCCCGGGCCAAGATAAAGAGCTGATAGCGTACCCGCCGTCAATCTGCCTCGGTGGGGCAAGCGCGTGCTGGTGATCAAGCGGCCGGAATGGAGGCGACTTCATTTCGTTCATGGCCGGGGTCAATTCAGGTTCTCCACGGCTGGAAATTTGGAGCCGTTGGGGTAGCTCCCTGGCAGCAGTAGCGGTGGATAACCTATGAGAATTATCCCCGGCTGTGGACGGGCGGACCGAACTTCACGTTCGAACGCGGATCAGTTCCGGTTGTACGTCGGACCAATGCAAGGAGCCCTGTGTCAGCTTGGAGTTGCCGCTGTGAAAGGCTGCAGTTATGGACAACTCATCTCGGCAACATGACCTCGTTCTCTACGGAGCGACGGGTTTCGTTGGCCGACTGATCGCCGCCTACGTCGCGGAGCATGCACCGGCCGGCATGCGAGTCGGACTCGCAGGCCGGTCCAAGTCCAGACTCGAAGCGGTTCGGTCGCAGTTGCCAGTCGCGGCGCACGGATGGGCCCTCATCGAAGCCGACTCGAAGGACACGGACTCAGTCGCCGCACTAGCCGCGAGCACACGCGTGCTCTTCACAACCGTCGGTCCATACGCGAAACACGGACTAGCCGTCGTCGACGCCTGTGCACGGGCTGGTACCCACTACGCCGACCTCGCCGGTGAGGTGTCCTTCCTACGGGAGGCGATCGACCGCTACGACGCTCTGGCCAAGACGAGCGGAGCCAAGATCGTGCACTCCTGCGGCTACGACTCCGTGCCGTCCGACCTCGCCGTACTGCTGCTTCATCAGGCGGCAGAAGCCGATGACGCTGGCGGTTTGGTCGAGGTCCAACTCGTTGCTACGGCCAAGGCTGGCATCAGCGGCGGCACGCTCGAATCGATGCGCGGGCAGTTCGACGTGATGCGATCGAGCCCCGCCCTGAGGTCATTGGCCGCAGACCCCTACGCTCTGAGCCCCGACCGCACACGGGAACCGACGACACAACAGCCTCCTGACGCCGGTCCTGTGCGCCGTTCCGTTGACGGCACCTGGACCGCGCCATTCATCATGGCCCCGGTCAACACCCGGATAGTGCGCCGCAGCAACGCATTGCAGGGCTGGGCCTACGGCCGCTCCCTTCAGTACGGCGAGGTGATGGGGGTGGCCCCCGGACCGGCAGGAGCAGTCATCGCCAGGGCGACGGCACTCGGGCTCCGGGCATTCATAGGCGCGATGGCGTTCCCGCCCACCCGGCGAGTGCTCGACCGCCGTCTGCCGGCACCAGGTGCGGGTCCGAGCACCAGCACGCAGCGCGCGGGCTGGTTCCACTCCCAGGTAACCGCCCGAACCGAGGACGGACACCGTTATCAGGCGATTGCTGCCGGCCCCGGTGATCCCGGCTATGCCGCAACCGCCGTAATGGCAGGCGAGACTGCACTCGCTCTTGCCCTCGACGGTGACCGGCTGCCGACCGTGAAAGGGTCGCTGACACCGGCCACTGCACTCGGCAACGTGCTCCTACAGCGACTCCGTGCGGCCGGCCACACTTATGAGGTAACCAAACTCGCCTGAACCCATGTTTCTTGCGCAGGTGGGCGCCCACTTCCGGCGGGGCAAGCCGATCGTTGGAGCATTGCAGAATCAGGCAGCTGGAGCGCATCTTTTTCAGTTCAGGGCGGGTGTCGGACAAGATAGTTACCTCGGCGAAGTGCCGTGCGATGGACGTATTTGTCCGGCAAAGCTGACGAGCAGGTCCTCCGTCCCTCAGTCTGCTCGGACCGCCTGTCGACATAACGGCCCTCCAGCTACAGTTTCCGCTTGGCCGGAGGATTACTGGTCTGTCTTTACAATGAACACGTCGCACGGCGCATTGTGCGCCACGCTGCTCGCGACGCTGCCCAGCACACGGCCGAAGCCCTTCATACCGACGTTTCCCACAACCAACAGCCGGGCTCCGGAACGCGCTGCTTCCTCGACCAAGGCCTCCTGCGGCTTGCCGCGAACAACGCCGGGGCGGATGCTCAGATCGGGATGTTCCTCGCGCAGTTCAGCTGCAACCCGTTCGGCCACTTTTTGCGCTTTTTTAGCGTCGTCAAGTATCCAGGTGTCGTTCCCGATCTTGATGGCCTCGGCGCTTTCCTTGACAAAAGCGCTGAGTACGGCGAGTTCTGCGTTGAAAGCCTCCGCAATGAGTGCCGCCTGGGAAGCCGCTTTGAACGCACTGTTGCTGCCGTCCACCCCGACCATCACGATATTTGACATGGTATTCCCTCCCGGGACGCGCCAATTAGGAGCCTCTTGACACTGCCGACCGGCCAGTATGAACTAGGTCAACTGGAACTAAATCTACAACTAGTTTTCGTATAAAGCGTTTGCATCTTTGCGGAAACGTGCATTGTCTGTATTGATACCGCCGTCAACCTCGTCGTCGACGGGTCACGGCGGCGATCGATCAGTGCCAGAGTGAGGGGGTCGAGGTGGCTACGGCGCCGAAGGAACCCGCCCTTCCCCGTATCGGCAGGAGCAGGCCATGATCGCCCTTCACACCGCGATAGCCATCGTCGTCATCATCCTGCTTATCATCAAGGTGAAGGTCGACCCGGTGATCTCGCTGATCATCGGCTCGCTCTACCTCGGCCTCGCTACCGGCGTTGGTTTCACGGCCACGATTGGGGCGATCGCCACTGGTTTCGGCGAAATCATGGGCGAGGTAGGCCTGCTCATCGGTTTCGGTGTGCTCATCGGGGCGATGCTCCATGCGATCGGCGCCTTTGGGAAAATGGTGACGATGCTTGTCAACGGTGTCGGCGCACGCAGGCTCCCATACGCGTTGACCGCGGCGATGTCAACAATTTTCCCCTCGATATACGTGGACGTGCAGGTCGTGCTGGCCTCTCCGGTGGCGCGCTCCACCGGCCCCCTGATCGGCCGGACCGGTTTGCCGCACATGGCCGGTGCGCTCGGGACCGGTATTTTCGCCGGCTACGTTTTCGTGATCCCGGGACTGGCCGCGGTCTCCATCGCGGGCTTGATGGACATCCCGTTAGGCCTTTGGCTGATCTACGGCCTCGTACTCGGGCCGTTGACCGCGATCGCGACAACCTTGATCTTCCGTTGGCTCCTGCGCGGCCGATATTGGAAAGCGGACAGGGATGAAGAAGTCGACGAGGCGATGGTCGAACTGGAGACCACTGAACTGGTCGAGAAGGACACCAGGACTCCTCCGCTGTTCGTCTGCATGCTGCCTATTCTCGTGCCGCTGGTGATGATCGCCTTTGGCGCGTTCGCGGACCTGTTCGGTTTCTCCAACGACTTCATTGCCTTCCTCGGTAACGCTAACTTCGCGCTGTTCGTCGGTCTGCTCGGTGCCTACGTGCTTTGCCGGCGCACTCTTGGCGCGAAGGGTACCGACACGGCCATGAGCGAAGGTTTCCACACCACCGGTGAGATCCTGCTCATCACCGGCATCGGCGGATCGTTGGGCGCGGTCATCGGGGAGACCGGGCTTGACACGATCCTGGCCGGCCTCTTCACCGCGGACGCAACGGCGCCGGTCATTCTCAGCATCCTGCTCGCATGGGTCATCGCCGCGGTGCTGCACCTGGCCATCGGGTCCGTGTCGGTGGCGGCCATCGCGGCCGCCGGGATCATCGGCCCGGTGCTCGGGTCGATCGATGTCCCGCCGATCGTCATCGGCCTGGCCATCGCTTCGGGTGCCATGTTCGCTCTTCAGGTCAACAGCAACTTCTTCTGGATGTTCAAGTCACTGCTCGGACTGTCCACTCAAGGGACGTTCAAGACGCTCACGATGGTCACTTCGATCGCCTCGGTGGTCTCGCTGCCGATGGTTATGGCAGTGGCCCTCATCGCATAGGACGGGGGTGCGTGATTCCCAAATGAGAACACCGCCCTTTAGGTGAGTCCTCGTTCAGTCCGGACGAAAAGTGTCCCGTGCCGGTGTCCTGGTCAGGGCAGCCGGGTGAAGGTCACGTTGGTTCTTCCATGAGTCGGGCGAGGATGTCGTTCATGGCGAGCAGCCCGACGAGCTGGTTGCCTTCCACCACGACGAGCCGGCTGGGGTGATAGCGGCATCATAGTGCCCCGATTCCCCAAAGTGAAAACCGGCATGGGACAATAGCAAGGATGACTTCCCCCACTCCTTCCTCTGAAACCGCCCGCGCCCGCCAACCGGGCGGTGCGTCGGCCGATAGCACCCGCCCGCAGGTCCTCCCGACTGCCGAGGGCTGGGAGCAGGCGCGTACTGTCGAGGGCCGTCCGCTGCTCCAGTTCGCGTCCCCGCGGGTCAAGCAGCCGCCGACGCACCTGGCCGACCTGACCCTGGCCGAGCGTGCCGAGAAGCTGAAGGAGCTTGGCGTCCCTGCCTTCCGGGCCAAGCAGCTCTCCACGCATTACTTCCAGCACTGGACCACTGACCCGGAAGCCATGAGCGATTTGCCAAAGGCCGGACGCGAAGAGCTTGTCTCCCAAATGTTCCCGCCGCTGCTCACTGAGGTCCGCCGCCTCCGGACTGACAAGGGGGACACCATCAAGTTCCTCTGGCGGCTCTTCGACGGCGCGCTGGTGGAGTCCGTGCTCATGCGCTACCCCGGCCGCATCACCCTCTGCGTCTCCTCGCAGGCCGGCTGCGGGATGAACTGCCCCTTCTGCGCCACCGGCCAGGCCGGGCTGACCCGCAACATGTCCACCGCGGAGATCGTTGACCAAGTAGTTGCTGCGAACCGCGCCATCGCGGCCGGCGAGCTGGGCGAGAACGAGCACGACGGCGAGCGGGTCACCAACATCGTCTTTATGGGCATGGGCGAGCCGCTGGCCAACTACAAGCGGGTGATGGCCGCCCTCCACCGCTTTGTGGACCCCTCGCCAGAGGGCCTGGGCATGTCTGCCCGGAACATTACGGTCTCCACGGTGGGCCTGGTCCCTGCCATCCGCAAGCTTGCGGAGGAGGACCTGCCGGTCACCTTTGCGCTGTCCCTGCACGCTCCCGACGACGAGCTCCGCGACGAGCTGATCCCGGTCAACAACCGGTGGAAGGTGGACGAGGCGCTCGACGCGGCCTACAACTACTACCGCAAGACGGGCCGCCGGGTCAGCATCGAGTACGCGCTGATCAAGGACATGAACGACCATCCTTGGCGTGCAGACTTGCTGGCCAAGAAGCTGAACCAGCGCGGCCGCGGCTGGGTGCACGTGAACCCGATCCCGCTCAACCCGACGCCGGGCTCCATTTGGACCGCCTCGGAAAAGCCGGTGGCGCAGGAGTTCATCGAGCGGCTCCGCGCCGCCGGGGTGCCTTGCACCCTGCGCGACACGCGCGGCAAGGAGATCGACGGGGCCTGCGGGCAGCTGGCTGCCGCCGACTAACGAGCGCGGCTGCCGGCTGCGCGGATCGTACGACGGCGGCGGCATCCTTTAGTGCGGATGAGCACTTGGCGCGCTCCGGCCAATGCCTCCATGGCGGGCTGCTCCTCGCGTACCCGATTTTCGACGTGCACCCGCCTCCCCTGCGCCGTTGGCATGCCCGTTTTCGGCAGACAGAGGGACATGTACCGCCAGGGGCGGATTGCAGGGAAATAGCTCCGTGAGGTTAACCCGGGAAAAGTTCAAGGTTTTTATAACTCGAATTGCCTATGTTGGCCGTACCCCCAGCAAACAGTTCGGAGTGGTCATGAATTTTCTGCACGCCGCCGCCCTCAAGAAACCATTAGACCGCCGCCAGTTTGGCAAGATGACTGGCGGAGCGCCGGTCACCACGATGGAGGCCTTCTCATGAGCCCGCTGAACATGTACATCAACGATGGGTTCCTTCCCATGGTGGACGGATCGCTGGTTTACCACCGGGGGTTCGGCGACAGGGCTACCCGGACAACGGACGCGAATCCCGCACTGAAGATGAACCCGCACGTCTTTACGGCCGCCGGTGCGGTCAAAGCCAGCCGCTACTACCCCCTCAATGCCCCTCTGCCTCCTTTCGGACGGCCGCAGCCCTTGCGGGAGGACCCGCAGTTCGAGCGCCAGTTTCTGCCCCGGCGCGCCCACTGGGCCAGCTACTTCCCGCAGCGGACGCTCATTGCCGAAACCGGCAGTACCGTCAGCATCCTGCTCCACAACAACTTGTCCCAACCACACGAACTGCGCTTTCACGGTGCCCGTGCGGCGGCCACTGCCGGTGGGCCCAGGGGAGACGTCAGCAGCGGAATCGTCAACCCGGGGCAAAGAAAAGAAGTGAAATTCGTGGCCCCCGCGCCCGGCACGTACTTGTTCTCAGACCCCGGAAACGAGCCAGTCGAAAGAACCTTGGGCCTGTACGGTGCCTTGGTTGTCATTGATCCTCGATATGCGTGGCGCCTTAGCCCTACTGGCGCGGAGTTCGAGCGGCAGTGGTTGTGGCTGTGCCACGATGTGGAACCGAACTGGGCGCGCATTGCCTCCAAGGGTCAAGCTGTCAATCCTGCCACCACCCCTGCCGTGCCACGGTACTTTACGCTCAACGACTACTCCGGCTTCCAGGCGCTTGCCCTCACTACCGACGAGGTGTTCAACGAGCACCGGGAGGAGGACACGCTCCCCTCGGGCTTCCCCAGGGAAACAGATGTGCGGAACTTCAGCGCGTCTCCGCAGCCTGGTGCAGTCCGCACGGGGCAGCTCGTGAGAATGGTCAACGCCGGCATAGTAGATCACCAGCTGCACTACCACGGGAACCATGTGTGGACGGTGCGGGCCAACGGCCTGGACTTCCCCCGTACCGGTGGCAGGGTCAGCCCTGAAGGCGACGTCATCCTTCAGCAGTGGGAGGACACAGTCCAGCTGCAGCCGCTTGAAACCAAGGAAGCAATGCTGCCGGTCCGGCGTCCGCCTGAAGTCATTGACGAAGTGTGGGATGCCAGGACCGAGGACTGGAAGTACCCCATGCACTGCCACGCCGAACCGTCACAGACAGCCGCAGGTGGCCTTTACCCCGGTGGCCTAATGTCCGACTGGGTGCTGGCCGCAAAACCTATCCCGGAGCCCGGACTGCCGGAAACGGTGGAGGACGAGGCGCACCACACGTTCCGGAGCCAGGTGGACTTCGCTTCGGACCAGCCGCATGAGGGCAGCCCTGAAACCGAATTCCTCCTCCGCCCAAACGTTTCGGTCGAAATGGATTTCTTCAGCAGGGAACTCGACTTTCCCGACGGCTCTGAGCACGAGGTGTGGAGCTTTGAGAACGACAAGTCAGGACGGCAGCTGCCGGGGCCGGTTGTGCGGGTTATGGAAGGGCAGATTTTCCACGCCACCATCAAGCCCAGCAAAAAGGTCCACACCATCCATTGGCACGGACTGGAACCGGATCCCCGAAACGACGGCGTGGGCCACACGTCCTTCGAAGTGTCGGGACATTACACATACCAGTGGCGGCCGGACGCCGCAGAACCGGGCAACCCGAACCGCGGCGCGGCGGGAACGTACTTCTACCACTGCCACGTCAACACACCCCTCCATGTGCAAATGGGCATGTTTGGAGCGGTGATCGTGGACCCCGCCGCAAACCCGGCAAAACCGGTTAACCCGGGAACCCGCCGTCACTCGTTCAACGGTCCCCTCTATGACATCGCCACGGAAACGCTGATCGCCCCGTATTCAGTGGATCCGCGATGGCATGAATTGAACCACGCAGCGGGCCTGTCAGGTGAGGACGCGGGCCTTAACCGCTTCCAGCCCCGGCACTTCTTCCTGCTCGGCGGCGTCATACCGGCCCGGCCCCGGGGCGACCGGGTCTGGGCCGTCTCTGCAATGAAGGCGAACGTGGTGGCCGGCAAAAAGGCTCCTACCTTGGTGCGGATGGTGAACGTGGACTACTTCCCCACCCGCACGCGGTTCCTCGATGCCGCCGGAAAGGCGGTGGCCATCGCCGAACTGGTGGGGCACGATGGCCGTCCGTTTTGGAACACCCCCAGCCCCACAGGGCCGGCCGTTCCGCCGTCCTCGGCAGGGCAGCCATTGATGACCAGCATCATCAAGTCCGGGGCGGCGGAGAAGTTCGATTTCCTGCTGCGTCCTCCTACCGCTGGGAAGTACACCATCGCCATCGATTTCCTGCACTGGATCACCGGCCAGGTTCTCGCGACCCGCACTGTGGCCGTTACCGCGGCATGAACACTGCCGAGGGTGCTCCGTCTCTCCGACTTCTGGTCGCGAATCAGCAGCTGCCCATTAGTTGAGACGGCTCCGGGCCGGCCGCAAGATGCAGCCGGCCCGGAGCCCGTCACTCAGTACGAGGAGATCAGCGCAGGTCGAACCGGTCCAGCTCCATGACCTTGACCCAGGCTGCCACGAAGTCGTTGACGAACTTCTCCCGGCCGTCGTCGCTCGCGTAGACCTCGGCGATGGCCCGGAGCTGGGAGTTGGAACCGAAGACCAGGTCCACCGGTGTGGCGGTCCACTTCAGCTCGCCGGTGGTGACGTCCGTGATCTCGTAGACGTTCTCCTCCGCCTCCGATACCTTCCACTTGGTGCCCGGGGACAGCAGGTTGACGAAGAAGTCGTTCGTGAGGACTCCAGGCTTGTCGGTGAGGACCCCGTGGGCCGAGCCGCCCACGTTGGTCCCGAGCGCGCGCATGCCGCCAACGAGCGCTGTCATCTCCGGTGCGGAAAGGTCCAGCAGGTACGCCTTGTCCAGCAGGAGGGTCTCCGGCTGGAGCTTCCCGCCGGGGCGAACGTAGTTGCGGAACCCGTCAGCCCGCGGCTGCAGGTACTGGAACTGCTCGACGTCGGTTTGTTCCTGGGCGGCATCGGTGCGTCCCGGGCGGAACGGCACGGTAACGGGGAACCCGGCGTCGTCCGCGGCTTTCTCCACAGAGGCGCAGCCGCCGAGGACGATCAGGTCGGCCAGCGAAACCTTCTTGCCGTTGGCCTGCGCGGAGTTGAACTGCTGCTGCACGCGCTCAATCGCCTGCAACGCCGTGGACAGCTGCTCAGGTTCGTTGACCTCCCAGCCGCGCTGTGGTTCCAGCCGGATCCGTGCACCATTGGCGCCGCCGCGCCTGTCGGTCTTGCGGTAGGTGGACGCGGAGGCCCATGCGGTGGTTGCGAGCTGCGCGACCGACAGCCCCGAGTCCAAAAGCGATGCCTTCAGCGAGGCAATGTCCTGCTCACTGATCAGCTCGTGGTCCACAGCCGGAACCGGATCCTGCCAAAGCTGGGCCTCCGGCACCCACGGCCCCAGCATGTGCGGACCGACAGGTCCCATGTCACGGTGCAGCAGCTTGTACCAGGCCTTCGCGAAGGCGAGCTGGAACTGGTCCGGGTTCTCCAGGAACCGACGCCCAATTTCCTCGTAGACGGGGTCGAAGCGCAGTGACAGGTCGGTCGTCAGCATCGTGGGCCGGTGCTTCTTCTCCGGGTCGTGCGCGTCCGGGATAATCGCCGGAGCGTCCTTGGCCACCCACTGGTGGGCGCCGGCGGGGCTCTTGACCAGCTCCCACTCGTACTCGAACAGGATCTCCAGGAAGCGGTTGCTCCACTGGGTGGGCTTGTCCGTCCAGGTGACCTCGAGGCCGGAGGTGATCGTGTCCGCCCCCTTACCGCTGCCGTAGGTGCTCAGCCAGCCCAGGCCCTGCGCCTCGAGGTCCTCGCCTTCCGGTTCGGGACCGACGTGGGCGTCCGCGTCACCGGCGCCATGGGTCTTGCCGAACGTGTGGCCCCCGGCGATCAAGGCGAAGGTCTCTTCGTCGTTCATAGCCATCCGCTTGAAGGTTTCACGGATAAAGGAGGCTGCCAGTTTGGGATCCGGATTGCCCATGGGCCCCTCGGGATTGACGTAGATCAGACCCATTTCCGTGGAGCCGACCTCCTCGGACATCTGGCCTTCGCCAATGTAGCGTTCGTCGCCGAGCCACGTGTCCTCCGGTCCCCAGAAAATCTCCTCAGGTTCCCACACGTCCTCGCGGCCAAAAGCGAAGCCGAACGTCTTGAAGCCCATGGATTCGAGGGAGACGTTGCCTGCGAGGACCAGCAGGTCTGCCCAGGACAGCTTCTGGCCGTACTTCTGCTTCACCGGCCACAGCAGGCGCCGGGCCTTGTCCAGGTTGGCGTTGTCCGGCCAGCTGTTCAGCGGTGCGAACCGCTGGCTGCCGTCCCCTGCCCCGCCGCGGCCATCGTGCACACGGTAGGTGCCGGCCGCGTGCCAGCTGAGCCGGATCATCAGGCCGCCGTAGTGGCCGAAGTCCGCGGGCCACCAATCCTGGGAGGTGGTGAGGACCTCGATGATGTCCTGCTTGAGCGCCTCGACGTCGAGCTTCTGGAACTCGTCGGAGTAGCTGAAGGTGGAGCCGAGCGGGTTGCCCGCGGGGTTGTGGGAGTGGAGCACGGAGAGGTCCAGCTGGTTGGGCCACCAGTCGGCGACGGTCCGCGGCCGGTGCCCCTTGGGCTGTGGCGAGTCGATCGCCGGGTTCTCACTCTCGCTGCCGTGCGAGGTCACGCTGCCGTGGGCCACCGGGCATCCGCCCTCAACCTTCTGGTCCAGGCCTTGGGCGCTTCCGGGGGTGGGAACCGGGGGATGTTCCTGGGGATCGGTCATGTGCTTCCTTCCATGTGGCCGAGGCCGTGGTCGGACTCGGGCGGCCGGTTCAACCCTCCTATGTAACCATGAGCGGGAGCCCGTGGAGACACTCCTCTTGGTTGCCGAGGCGAAACGAAAGCGGACGAAGGAGGGGGGTGCCGCCGTCGCCCGCTTGGCCCTTGGTGCCACTCAAGGTGGCCCACCCATGTTGCTCAGTCAGCTCGCCGTCACGCTTTCCCGCGCAACGGCGGGCTCTGCAGATTCGGTGCCGGCCTTGTGCGCCTCAAGGTCATCAAGCGACTTGCCCCTGGTGTCGGGGGACAGGAGGGTGGCCAGCGCCGCGACGGCACAGATGCCGAACGTGGTCAGACCGATGACCATGGGGACGTTGGTGGATCCCGGGGGAGCGACCGCGGTGAACATGCTCGGGAAGAAGGACGCGATCATCAGGCCCAGGTTCTGCGACACGGCGAACCCGGTGACGCGGATCCGCATGGGGAACTGCTCCTGGAAGAATGTGGCGAAGGTGGCGTTCCACATCTGGAAGAAGATGCCCTGGACGATCACGATGCAGACGAAGACCAGGGCCAGGCTGCCCTGCTCGATGGCCCACAGGTATCCGCCGGCCAGTACGCCGCCGCCGAGGCCGCCGGCGACCATCAGCATCCGCCGGCCGATCTTGTCGGACAGTGCGCCGAACAGCGGGATGGTCACCACTGCGGCCACGTTGGCAATGAGGGTCACCCAGAGGAATTCGCTGCTGGTGAAGCCGTTGCCGTAGCCCTCCTGGGTGGCGTAGGAGACACCGAAGATGAGCGTTGCCATGCCGATTACGTTGGTGAACGTCATGATGACGCAGCGGACCAGGACCCAGGGATGGCTGCGGACGAGGTCAACGAGGGGGAATCGGGGCTTCGCCTTGCCCGTTTCAGTCTGCGCCAGGTATGCCGGCGGCTCCTGCACGCGGCGGCGGATGATGTAGCCGGCCAGGATAACGAAGGCGCTGAGCAGGAATGGGATGCGCCAGCCCCAGGACTGGAACTGGTCCGCGGGGAGGATAGCTGCGAGGGGAAGCAGCACGGCGGTGGCAAGGATGGAGCCCACCTGCGTCCCCTGAAGGCTGAAGCTTGCGAAGAATCCGCGCTTAGCGTCGGGGGAGTGCTCCACGATCATCGCGCTGGCTCCGCCCAGTTCACCGGCGACGGCGAAGCCCTGGATCAGGCGGAGGATCACCAAAAGGATCGGTGCCAGGGCACCTACCTGTCCGTACGTGGGCAGGAGGCCGACGGCGAAAGTCGCGAAGCCCATCAGCAGCATGGCAAAGACGAGCACCTGCTTGCGCCCGTGCCGGTCGCCGTATGCGCCCAGGACGATGGCGCCAATGGGACGGGAAACGTAACCCACTGCGTACGTCGCGAGCGAGGCGATGATGGCCACGGTCTTGTTCTCGGACGGGAAGAAGATTGCGGGGAAGATAAGCGTTGCGGCCAGCGAGTAGAGCGCGAAATCGTAGTACTCAAGGGCGCTTCCGATCCAGCCGCTCATGGCGGCCTTCTTCGGGTCCCGCCGGCCCGCGCTCGCGTCGGGGATGGGGCTGCTTTCACCGGGGATGGTGCTCATTCGATGAATTCCTTCGTCGTCATTGGCAAGGAACCGGATCTCTTCTGTTCCGGATGGTCAAGGTGATCTTGACGGTCCCAAGGCGGGAAAGCCCTCGCCCTTGAATCGATTCATTAATCTTAGGGCCGTGACGCCGGTTACGTCAATGTGGGACTGCGGGGAGGTCCGAACTACAGTTTTCACCCGTGTGGGACCCGGGATGAGGGCCGAGATCGCCGATCGCCATGCTTTGAGAGTGGTTCTAAGGGAACCCCGCAGCTGGGTCGTGTTGTTAGTTCGCCCCTGGTTTCCCACCAGGCTGCGGCTTCGGAGGGCGGGAGCGGCCGGGAGCCGAGGGTTAGGGTTCTTGGGGTACCGGGCCACTGCTCTCGCGGACAACCAGCTCCGTGGCGAGTTCGACGCTGCGGGGGTGGGGGTCGGTGCCGCGCGCAATATCGAGAACCATTCGGACAGCCGTTTCTGCCATCTCCGTGAGTGGCTGGTGGATGGTAGTGAGGGACGGGGCGACCAAGGCTGCGAGGGGGAGGTCGTCGTATCCGACGATGGACAGGCTGCGGGGGACTTCTAAATTGTTTTCGCGTGCGGCACGTAGCACCCCGAGCGCCTGCATGTCCGAGCCGGCGAAGATGGCCGTTGGCCTTTCAGTGCGCGTAAGGAGGGCAGTGCCGTGCTCAAACCCGCCCGCCACCGAGAAGTCGCTCCACCGGATGGCGTCCTCGAGCAGTGGAACGCCGGCTTCCGCATGCGCTGCCCGGTAGCCATCCACGCGGGCGCGCGAGCACAACACGTCTTCCGGTCCGGAGATAATGGCGATCCGGCGGTGACCCAGGGACAGTAGATGGCGCGTGGCCGAAAGGCCGCCGTACCAGTTGTTGGATCCGACAGCGGGAACATTGCTGGGAGGTTCACCGTCTGTATCGAGGACAACGTAACGGATGCCTCGAGTATCGAATTGGCGTCGCTGTTCGGGTGTCAGGGCTGAAAGAACCAGGATCACGCCGAGCGGGCGCCGGGCGAGGACTTCCTCCATCCAGCGTGGCTGCGGACTGCGCTGTCCGCCCAGGTCCGACAGCACCACTCCGAGCCCGATCCGCCGGGCGGCGTTCTCCACGCCGCGAATGATCTCGATGGACCATGCGGAGTCAAGTTCGTGGAACACCAACTCCACCAGCGGCGCGGAAGGAGTTCCGGTCTGGCTTACGTGGCGCTGGTAGTTGTGTTCCTGAAGCGCCTTTTCAATCTTCAGCCTTGTTGCCGGTGCGACATCCGAGCGTCCGTTGAGCACCTTGGAGACGGAGGGGGCGGAGACACCGATTTTTGCAGCGATTTCGGTGATCGTCGGCCGACCATTGGCTGCGCCCCTCCTTCGGGATCCTTCGGGTGACATGCGTTGAGTCCTCGTCCTCATTTTCGAAACGCCTGAGGAAACCGTAGCAGGGTTCGGGCTCCACCGAGGCGGCGGCCTTGGCCTCAAATGGACCGGGGTCGAATAAAAACCTTGACATGGTTAGCGCTAACAATCACTATTGCCTAAAGCGTTTCGCAACAGTTTTCGAAAATAACCACCGGCTTGTGTCGTACCGACGTGGACCGGGAAGAAGGAACGCGTCAGAAGAAGCGCATTTCTCTCGCAGCAACTGCGGCTCCCATATGCCGCCGACAACGGTGTCTTTGCACCGCGAAAGGACCAGCAACACAATGACTATGAAAAAAACCCTGCTTGCCGCGGGGATGACCACGGCACTGGCTGTGACACTGATTGGCTGTACCGGTAACAACGGTGGCGGTGCCGCAAGCGGCGCCGGTGCGAGCAAAACGAACTGCACCAATGAGATCAAGGTGCAGAACGTCCCCGTTGTTACTTACTGGGGCTGGTTCGAGGACACAGCACAAACTGTGGACAACTTCAACGAAAGCCATGACGACGTACAGATCTGCTGGACGAACGCCGGCCAGGGAGCCGATGCCTACACCAAGCTCTCCACGTCGCTGCAGTCCAAGTCGGGTGCGCCCGATATCGTCCAGGTTGAGTACGACTGGCTGAACAGTTTCCTGATCCAAGGCGGGTTGGTGGACATGACCGAGCACGGGATCGAGAAGTACAAAGACAACTTCACGGCGGGCGCTTGGCGCGACGTTTCCAGCGGCGCAGGCGTCTACGCCGTACCCGTCGACCTTGGGCCAGTCGGGATGTGGTACCGGCAGGACATCTTCGAAAAGCATGGCATCAAGATTCCGACCACTTGGGCCGAGTACGAGGCCGCTGCCGAGAAGCTGAGCAAAGCGACCGGCGGAAAGACTCTCATTGGCAACTTCGCGCCCAACGGCCAGGGCCAGCATTATGCGTTGCTCGACCAGGCGGGTGCCGTACCCTTCATATTCGACAACGGCAATCCGACCGAAATCAGCATCAACCACAATGACGAGGCCAGCAAGAAGGTCTACGAGTACTGGCTCGACATGGTCGATCGCGGCCTCGTTGGCACTGATCAGGCGTGGACCCCAGAGTTCAGTACAGGTCTTGGCGGCGGCCGGTACGCCACTGCGATCTACCCCTCTTGGTACAGCATCCATATTCCCGCCTTCCAGGACGGGGATCCGGATGCCGTGTGGCGTGCGGCTCCGGTCCCGCAGTGGGACGCAGCCAACCCCAAACAGGTGAACTGGGGCGGCAGCACGCTGGCCGTCACCACCCAGGCGGACGATGCGGCACTGGCCACGAAGGTGGCAGCTGAGCTCTATGCTCCGGAAGAGAACAAGAAACTCGGGGTCGAGGTGGGCGGGCTCTTCCTGGCCTACCCGGAGATGATCGAGTCCGACTATTTCCAGGACCGTCCGTACGAATTTTATGGTGGCCAGAAGCTCAACAAAGAGGTCTTCGGTAAAGCCGCCATTGAGTACGAGGGCGTGACCTTCTCACCGTTCTCGCAGTACTACTACGACGAATCGCAACGCCTGCTTTCCGAGGCGATCGCCGGCAACATATCGGCACCTGAAGCGGTAGACCAGCTCCAGAAATCACTGGAGACCTACGCCACTGAACAGGGTTTCACCCTGAAATGAGCTAGCCCTGTGCGGGCGGGGGAGCATCTCGCCCGCCCGCACAGAAAGTCCTCCCATTTGCGTCCCAAGGAAGTGACACATGTCCACCACCTCACAACTGCAGAAGCCAACCCGGCCCCCCGTCATTAAGAGGGGACTCAGTCTGGAGCGGAAAAACGCGCGATTCGGGTGGATTTTTCTTGCTCCGTTCGCGATCGTGTTTCTGGTATTCCTCGTCCTGCCGCTTGTCTACGCGTTTTGGATGAGCCTGCATACCAACACTCTGGCGGCGGGCGAGAAGTTCGCAGGGCTGGCGAACTACATCGCGGCGTTCAAGGACCAACGCTTCCTTTCTGGAATGGTGCGGGTTGCGGCGTTCGCCGTCGTCTTCGTGCCATTGCAGATCGGGCTGGCTCTCTTGTTCGCACTGATCCTCGACGACGTCAAGACAAGGTTGTCCCGTTTCTCGCGGCTCCTCATCTTCGCGCCGTACGCTATCCCTGGCGTGATCGGAGCTCTGATGTGGGGATTCCTGTACAGCCCGTCGTTCGGCCCGTTGGTGTCGTTCTTCGATTTCCTAAGCGTGCAGGCGCCGGACATGCTAAGCCGGGATTCGATCTTCTGGTCACTGACCAACATCGTGACGTGGCAGTGGACGGGCTACTACATGATCATCATTTACGCGTCGCTGCAGTCCATCGACACGTCCATCTACGAGGCGGCGCGGATAGACGGAGCATCCAAACTGCAAACCGCCCTGCAGATCAAGGTTCCGATCATCGCGTCATCGCTCGTGCTGACAATAGTCTTCGCGCTGATCGGAACGCTGCAATTCTTTACCGAGCCACAGGTGCTCGCGCCCCTCGCCGGCAACGCAATCGACGCTGCCTATACCCCCAACCTTTATGCATACAACCTGGCGTTCTCGTACCAGCAGTTCAACTATGCGTCGGCTATCTCCTTCGCACTCGGACTCATGGTCTTCATCGCCTCCATCCTTTTCCTGATCGCCACTCGCAAAAAGAGCGGACTCCGCTGATGACAACTTCACCTGCACCACTCCTCGACAAGCCCACGCCCGCGGTCCACCGGAAGAAAAGCGGGAACCCCAGTACGGGGCGGCGCGGCAAGTCGGTCGGCTTGCACCTTCTCCTCGTCGCCGTTTCCCTTTATTTCCTTCTTCCGATGTGGTGGCTGATCGTTGCGGGAACCAAGAGCACCCAAGGGCTGTTCGCAGGAACGGGAGGACCTCTTTGGTTTGACCGGAACTTTGCCCTGTTCGACAACATCGCCCAACTTGTGACGTACAACAACGGCATCTACCTGCGTTGGCTCGGGAACTCGTTCCTGTATGCGATTGCCGGAGGGGTCGGCGCCACGATTCTCGCCGTACTGGCAGGCTACGCGTTTGCAAAATACCGTTTCCGTGGTCGCGCGGTCAGCTTCATGATCCTCCTGGCGTCAGTAATGGTCCCGGCGACGGCACTCGTCATCCCGACATACGTGCTGTTCAATAACCTCGGCCTCACGAACACGATCTGGGCGGTGATCCTCCCATCGCTGCTGAGCCCGTTCGGCGTATACCTCATGCGCGTCTACGTTCAGGATTCAATCCCGGACGAGCTGCTCGATGCTGCCCGTGTGGATGGCTCCGGGGAACTCAGGACGTTTGCCACCATCGCGCTGCCGCTGATGCGCCCGGCGGTGGTGACGGTGCTGCTGCTTTCGGTGGTGGGCGGGTGGAACAACTACTTCCTGCCGCTCGCGATGATCTCGGACCCGACGTTGCTTCCCGTCACCGTGGGGCTCAATGCCTGGCAGGTTCAGTCCAACTCCGCCACCGCGAACAGCCTCATATGGAACCTGGTAACGAGCGGGTCGCTGATCTCCGTGATACCGCTCATCATCGCCTTCCTCATGCTGCAGAAGTACTGGCAGGGCGGGCTGTCGGTCGGCAGCCTCAAGTAGCAACAGCACCTTTGGAACGTCCCGCCCACCAACATGAAGGAGCAGTATGGCCACGGCCCGTGTGACTCTCGATCCAAATTTCGTCGTCGGCCCCATCAACCGCAGGCTTTTCGGGTCCTTTATTGAGCACATGGGACGGGCTGTGTACACCGGCATATACGAGCCGGGCCACCCCACAGCCGACCAGGAGGGCTTCCGCCAGGACGTCATCGAGCTCGTCAGGGAATTGGGTGTTACAGGCATCCGCTACCCGGGCGGCAACTTCGTCTCGGGTTTCGACTGGAGGGATGGCATCGGGCCCAAAGACCAGCGTCCCCGCCGGCTCAACCTGGCCTGGCGGGCCACCGAAACGAACCAGGTGGGTTTGCACGAGTTCGCCTCCTGGGTGGACAAAGTGGGCGGTGAGCTCATGTACGCGATGAATCTTGGTACCGCGGACACGAGGGACAGCCTGCAAGTGGTCGAGTACGCGAACATTCAAAAGGGATCCACACTTGCTGAAGAACGGATCGCAAACGGCCGGACGAACCCCTTCGGCATCAAAATGTGGTACCTCGGCAACGAAATGGACGGCCCATGGCAGCTGGGCCACTCGCCGGCAGATGACTACGCCAAGAAAGCCTCACGCACTGCCAAAGCGCTCCGGCAGTTGGACCCCCAGGTGGAACTCGTCGCATCCGGCTCCTCGCACCCTACGATGCCCACCTTTCCCCACTGGGACCGCGTGGTCCTCGAGCACACCTACGACGACGTGGACTATATCTCCTGCCACGGCTACTACGAGGAGAAGAACGGCGACCTCGGTTCCTTCCTGGCCGCACCAGTGAAGATGGATCGTTATCTGGACACGGTTATCGCCACCGCTGACTACGTCAAAGCCGCCAAGCGCAGCGGGAAGACACTCAATATCTCATTCGATGAATGGAATGTTTGGTACCTTGGCGATAATCTTCGGCAGTTCCCGCGTCAGGCGGATCGGTTCTATCGGACGGACGAGATCGAAGGGAACGATTGGCCTGAGGCCCCCCGGCTTGCCGAAGACGTCTACTCCGTAGCCGATGCGGTGGTGGTTGGTGGGCTGCTCATCTCCCTGCTTCGACACGCAGACCGCGTCACCTCAGCCTCCATGTCGATGCTTGTGAACGTCATTGCGCCGATTACCACGGAACCCGGCGGTTCCGCCTGGCGGCAAACCACCTTCTATCCGTTCGCTGTCACGTCCAGGCTCGCTGTCGGCGTCGCCCTCGACATCCGTGTGGAAAGCGACCAGTACGACACTGATGAACTCGGCAGGGTGCCGTTAGTGGATGCCGGGGCTACGCATGATGCTGACAGCGGACGTGCCGCGGTCTTCCTCGTCAACCGATCAGTCAGCGACGCCATCACGGTCACCGTGAACCTGGCAACGCTTGGAGATCTGTCGCTAATTGAATCCCACATGATTTCCGATCCGGACGTATACGCAAGGAACACGAAGGACGACCCGGATCGGGTGACACTTAGGTCGAACCCGACGGCGAAGTTGGCCCAGGGCATCCTGATGGTGACACTGCCGCCTGTCTCCTGGACAGCAGTGGCATTGGTAAGCCAACGGCATAACATTTTGGCCTCAGGTGCGGAATGATCCGAACTTGCCGACGTTGAACGCCAAGCCCTCGCCGTCACGGTCGCCGCACGAACCCCGCGCCCGAAGAACACCTGATGGTCATCAACGTCGTGCTGAGGACCACCTCGCACTCTGCCTCGGACAGCGCACCGGTGATCACTGACAGGCCGCCAGCGGTCCTGTCGAAATCCCCGGCTTCGAAAGGGGCTCCGCCGCACCAAGTCAGCGTTGGGCAACCTCAATTTTCGGCGGCCGGGGCGTGCGTTCTGCAGTGGAGACAACGTTGGCCAATCCGCTCACCCGGGCCCTGATTGACCTCGCGCCGGGAGGGCCAACTGCGGTCATTATGGACCTGCGGACCCGGGGCCGCACGGGTGGGAAGTCACACTGACCTGGCTGCATTGCCCGCCGATTCTTTAAGGCATCGAGATTGGGGATAATCCGCTCGTTCCAGCAGCCGGGACAGCGTGCAGCCAATGATGAGGCCCCAAAAGGCGGCGTGGATATTGAAAAGATCCAAGCCGGAGAGGGTCACCACAAACGTCACCAGTGACCCCAGGGTGAAAGCGGTGGCGAACGCAGTGACGAAGGCCTGTTGGAGGGCCCGCAACATCGCGATGCCGCCCAGAGCGAGCACAAATTCCTTGGGCGTTGCGAGCATCAGCCGGGTAAGGGTGGGAGCGAGGGCGGCGAAGGCCAAGGCCAGGACACCGTACGCCACGGCGGCGGCGTACTGGCGCTCCTTACTTCCTGAGGACGTTAGTAGCGCGTTGGTGGGTCCGGTCACGCAGGCCGAGACGGCGCCGAATCCGGCATTCACCACGGAGAAGGCGCCCGACGCAATTGCAAAAACGTTGACTGGGGGCTGATGGCCGGCGGCCCGGAGTACGGCGATACCCTGGCCATTCTGAACGAACAGCACGGTGAGCGCAAGGGGAACAACCAACTCCACCTGGGCAGCCCAGGTGAACTCGGGCGGGGTGAAGACCGGGGCGGCCAGGAGTGGTCCGGCTTCCACGGGCTGGAACTGTCCGCTAACCGCCACGGCCAGGCACCCTGCCACAAGGGTGCCAAGCACGGGCGGAAGGAACCTTCCGAGGGCGGGTACGGCGGCCAGGACCAGGAATGCTCCCACCATCGGCGCGGCGATGGCGGGGTTTGCCTGCGTCGAGGCAACGATGTCTGTGCCGAACCTCAGGAACACGGCGGCAACCATCGCCATGACAATCGGCATGGGAACCATGGCCATAATCTTGCGGACCACGCCGGTGGCACCCAGCGCGAGGATGAGCACACCCGAGGTAAAGAACGCTCCCACCACTTCGGCAAAGGACAGGTGCTGCAGCGACGGACCGAGGAGCACCGTACCGGGAATGGACCAGGCGAAGCCCAGGGGCTGGCGGTAGAGGAGCGACATGATGAGGGTCGCTGCGCCGCCGGAGAAGAGGATGCCGAAGACCCAGGATGCGAGTTGTCCCTGCGTAAGTCCGCCTGCCGCGCCAACGGCCAGGGTGACCGCGATGGGGCCTGAGGCGGTGAAGACGAGGCCGATAACCCCGTTGGAGATATAGGGCAGACCGAGGTCACGCAGCAACTGGCGAACTCCTGCTGGGCGACGCCCGGGACGCTCCAGCAGCGGCTGCGGGCCTGGCACCTCTGGGGTTGCCGCGAGCGGTATTGCGGGCGGGCTCCGGCGGAATCGGGGCATTCTGGCTCCTGACGGCATCGGCAAAAACACAAGCGCCCCGGGGTTTGTATCCCGGAGCGCCTTGGTTGCCGGGGCCTACGGTCCCGGCAACCACTGGAGTGGTTCCTACTTGGTCTGCCCCTCTTTGGCGAGGACGTAGTCGTAGACGACTTCCTCGCCGGCGCCGCCGTCCGTGCGCGGACGGGGGTCGAGCATCAGTTCAGCCTTCACCGCTGAGGCGATGTCGTCGGCGTTGTGGGGGTCGCCGGGGAAGTAAAGCTGCTGGGTCACGGGCTGGAAACCGGGTGCCGAAACCTTGATGTGGATGTGCGCCGGACGCCAGGCGTGCCAGCCTGCCGCGTTGATAAGCTGGCCGCAGGCCCCGTCCGTGGGTATCTGGTACGGTGCCGGGCGCATCGTGTTGATCTCAAAGCGGCCGTCGTCGTCCGCCTTGACCGTAGCTCGGAACAGCCATTCGGGCAGGCCGGGAGCGTACTGGGAGTAGAAGCCGGCGGCGTCCGCATGCCAAATCTCCACCTGGGCATTCTGGATCGGGTTGCCGTCCGTAGTGGTGAAGCGGCCGCTGAAGCGCAGCGGCATGCCTTCCTCGTCCTCGCGCATCTGCACGGTGGCCGGAGATGCGAGTTCCGGCGAGCCCGGCACGTAGTAGGGGCCTTCGATGGTGCCCTTGGTGCCGGGACGGTCCTGAGAGTTGACGTCCTCCACGGTGTGCTCAAGCCACACGTCGAGGAACAGCGGCCATTCGCCGTCTGTACCTACCTTGATCAGCCACGATTTAAGCGCGTTGTACTCCTCGTAGGTGACCTGGTGCTCGACGACGATGTCATTGGCGGCCTTGATCAGCGCCCCCGCCAGAAGGCTCACCCGTTCCTTGGGCACATCCAGCCGCGATAGCTTGCCTGAGGCGGCAAAGCGCTCGGTAGCCTTCGAACCCGCTTCGACGGCAGTTCCCTCGGTCTCTTTACGGTTATCCGCTTGGGTCTCAGTCATGGTGGTTTCCACCTTCCTTTTTGAATGGGGGACAGGACGGACTCCTGCACCCGCCGCGAAGCGCCGGACGCAGGCGGCACCTGCTGGGACGCGGCATCGCGTGAGGTCCCACTCATCGTAGGCACCGTCATAAGGACGCTACAAATATTGATTTAACAGCTTTTTAGTCATTATCGATACATAAACGCACCCTTGGTCAACCCTAGGTATTTACCTGATGTGAGGACAGTCACGAGGGGAAAGAATAGCTAGAACGTCCGCAGCAGGCACTCAACCTGGTCCCGGACCTCCCGCCCATCCGTCCAGCACTCTCCAATGGAGGAGCACGCCATGACCGAGAACCTGACCCATGTCCGCGAGGTCCTTGCCGACGCCGTGATTGAAGACCGTGAGAACGGCGTCATCCGGGCCAAGCGCGAGATCTTCACCGACCAGGAAATTTTTGAATTGGAGATGAAGCACATCTTCGAGGGCAACTGGGTTTATCTCGCCCACGAGTCACAGGTTCCCAACGTGGGGGACTACTTCACCACAAACATTGGCCGTACCCCGGTGGTGATCACCCGCGATAAGGACGGGAACCTCAACTGCATCGTCAACGCCTGTTCGCACCGCGGCGCCATGCTGTGCCGCCGCAAGACGGACAACCGCACCACGTTCACCTGCCCGTTCCACGGCTGGACGTTCAAAAACTCGGGTGAGCTGCTGAAGGTCAAGGACTCCCGCAATGCGGGTTACCCTGAGACCTTTAACAAAGAAGGGTCCCACGACCTCACCAAAGTTGCCCGCTTCGAGTCCTACCGCGGTTTCCTTTTCGGCTCCTTGAAGGCCGACGTCCTTCCGCTTGAAGAGCACCTCGGCGACGCCACAAAAGTGATCGACTCCATCGTGGACCAGTCCCCCGAGGGACTGGAAGTCCTGCGCGGGGCGTCCACCTATACCTATGACGGCAACTGGAAGGTGCAGGCGGAGAACGGGGCAGACGGCTACCACGTCACGGCCGTGCACTGGAACTACGCGGCCACCACCGCCCGCCGCAGCGCCGGTGACTCCGCCAACACGACCAAGGCCATGGACGCCGGCAAATGGGGCAAGGTCAAGGGCGGCTTCTATTCCTACGATCACGGCCACCTGCTGCTGTGGCAGGAATGGACCAACCCGGAGGACCGCCCGCTCTGGGACCGCCGTGACGAGCTGGTGGCGAAGTACGGCGAGGAAATGGCCAACTTCATGATCAACATCTCGCGCAACCTCTGCCTGTACCCGAACGTCTACATAATGGACCAGTTCTCCTCGCAGATCCGCCACTTTCGCCCCATTTCCGCGGACCAGACCGAGGTCACCATCTACTGCATTGCCCCGAAGGGCGAATCACAGGAGAACAGGTCCAAGCGCATCCGACAGTACGAGGACTTCTTCAACGCCACCGGTATGGCAACTCCGGACGACCTTGAGGAATTCCGGTCCTGCAACAAGACCTACTGGGCCACGTCTGCGCCGTGGAACGACATGACCCGCGGCTCCACCCACGAGATTCCAGGCCCTGACGAACAGGCCCGGGCGCTGGGTATGACCAAGGTGATCGCTTCTGGCGTGCGCACTGAGGATGAGGGGCTGTACCCGATCCAGCACGGCTACTGGAAGGAAGTCATGGACCAGGCCCTGGTGGCAGAGGAGCGCTCCGCGGCGGACAGCCTTCCCGTCACCGCCTGACCAAGACCCCTGGTACCAGAGAGAGTGCAGAACATGACCAACCTGACCCAACCCGCTGCGGCACTCAAGACCGCACAGGAGATCGCCACGCTCGAAACTGTCCGTGCCTTCCTGTACAAGGAGGCCCGCCTGCTGGATGACCGCCAGTTCGACGCGTGGCTCGAGTGCTACCACCCGGACTCCGAATTCTGGATGCCTGCGTGGGACGTGGACGACAGGCTCACCCAGGATCCGCAGAATGAGATCTCCCTCATCTACTACGACAACCGCGGCGGCATCGAGGACCGCGTGTTCCGGATCAAGACGGACCGGTCATCCGCCACCTCCCTGCCGGAGCCGCGTACCGGCCACAACCTCACGGACATCGAGATCCTCGAGCACGACGGCGGCCGGGTGGAAGTGCGCTTCAACTGGTTCACCCTGTACTTCCGCTACAACACAACGGACACGTACTTCGGAACCAGCTTCTACACAATCGATCTCGCCGGCGAGGAGCCGGTGATCCTCAAGAAGAAGGTCATCTTGAAGAACGACTACATCCACCACGTGGTGGATGTCTACATGGTCTGACGACCGATTACACACCCTGTGCCTGCCGGCACATCTGAACTTTTCCGGGCCGCGACGACGCGTCCGCCCAGTCAGGAGGACATCATGGGCCACAAAGTAGCCCTCAGCTTCGAGGATGGCGTCACCAAAGTCATCAAGGTCGGCAGTTACGAGACCGTCATGGACGCCGCCTACAAGGCACGCATCAACATCCCGTCCGATTGCCGCGACGGCGCCTGCGGCACCTGCAAGGCCTTCTGCGATTCCGGCTCCTTCGACCCGGGAGACTACATCGACGACGCGATGACCGAGGAAGAGCTCGAAAAGGGCTACATGCTCACCTGCCAGGCAGTGCCGGAGTCGGATCTGGCCATCCAGATCCCCGCCACATCGGAGTCCGCGAAAACGGCCGCCACCACCTTCACGTCCACCGTGAAGGAACTCAACAAGCACTCGGAAAGCACTGTTTCCTTCGCCCTGGAGGTGCAAGACCGGGATGCCCTGGCCTTCCTTCCCGGCCAGTACGTCAACCTCAAGGTCCCGGGCACCGACGCCGAGCGCTCCTACTCGTTCAGCAGCGGCCCCGAGGTGGACGGCGCATCGTTCATGGTGCGCGTGACGCCGCAGGGTGCGATGTCCGAATACCTGCGGGACCGGGCGGCGGTGGGGGACACCATCGAATTCACGGGACCGTACGGTTCCTTCTTCCTGCGCGAACCCAAGCGTCCCCTGCTGCTCCTGGCGGGCGGCACCGGGCTGGCCCCGCTGTTGTCAATCCTCGAGAAACTTTCCGACAACCCGCCGGCCACCCCGGTCCATCTCATCTACGGGCTGACCCGTGAGGCGGATATCGTCGGCCTGGAGTGGTTGCGCGAATACGAGGCCAAACTGCCGGCCTTTACCTGGGACTACATTGCCTCCGAACCCGGTACCTCCGCCCCGCACACGGGCTATGTCACCCAGATCATCGAGCCAGCCCATCTCAACGGCGGCGATGTGGACATCTACCTGTGCGGCCCGCCCCCCATGGTTAACGCCGTTTCGAAATGGCTGGATACGGAGGGCATCCAGCCCGCCAATTTCTACTTCGAGCGCTTCGCCCCGAAAGAAGCTACCGGCGGCGATGCCGAGACAGGTGCGCCCGCAGCCGCGGAGAAGATCGAGGCCGAGGGTGACACGATGAGCCGCGCGGAGGCTGTCTCTTCCCTGGAGACCGGCCGGCTGGATTTCCGCAAGGAGGACAGTTTCGCGCAGCTTGATGCCCGGATGGGCCTGGAGCTTGCAGTCAGCGAGCTGATGCTGGGACGGCTCAGCGCTGAGCAGCTGCGCCAGTTCCGGCGGCTCGCCGAGGCAACCGTAAGCTCCGTCGAGGCGGGTACCGTGACGGCGCCGGAAGAGTTCGCACGCACCAATGAGGAGTTCCACGAATATCTCTTCACCATCTGCGACAACCCCATGCTCCTCGAGTCCTACCGCCGTCTCGACGTCCACGCCCAGATGGCGGCGGCCTTCCAGGCGGGAACCCGGATTTTTGAGCGCGTCACGCAGGACCACCTTGATATCGTCGACGCCTTCGAACGCCAGGACAAGGCACGCGTGCGGGAGGTCATGATGGCCCATGCAGGCGGTGCCAAGGACACCATGGCTGCGGCGATCGATGCCAAGGGTGCCCGCTAATGGCAGTGCCATATGCGGGCCAGTTCATCACCCCGGGCCGGTACGACGGCAAGATAGCCGTAGTGACCGGAGCGGCCCAGGGCATCGGCCAGAAGGTGGCCCAGAGGATCGGCGCCGAGGGCGGCGCCGTCGTACTGGTGGACCGAGCCGAGCTGGTTCATGAGGCGGCGCGCAGTATCGATGAGGCCGCGAAGGCTTCCGGTTCCGCGGGCACGGCCACCGCTGTGACCGCTGACCTTGAGACCTTCGCGGGAGCGGCGCAGGCTGTGGAGGCCGCGCTTGCCGTCCACGGGCGGGTGGACGTGCTGGTCAACAACGTGGGCGGCACCATCTGGGCCCGGCCCTACGAAGAATACGACGAGGACAAGATCGAGCGGGAAATCCGCCGCTCGCTCTTTCCTACCCTCTGGAGCTGCCGGGCCGTGCTGCCGGCGATGCTGAAGCAGGGATCCGGGACGATCGTCAACGTTTCCTCAGTAGCCACCCGCGGCCTCCACCGCGTGCCGTATGCGGCTGCGAAGGGCGGCGTCAATGCCTTGACCCAGGCGTTGGCCATGGAGGTGGCCGGGCGTGGCATCCGTGTGATGGCTACCGCCCCCGGCGGTACCGAAGCTCCCCCGCGCCAGGTCAAGCGCGGGCCTGAGGCCGAGTCCGACACGGAAAAGGACTGGTACCAGGTCATTGTCGACCAGACCGTCGAATCCTCCTTCATGAAGCGCTACGGCACCCTGGATGAGCAGGCGGCGCCCATTGTGTTCCTGGCATCGGATGAAGCCTCCTACTTAACAGGGACCATACTTCCGGTCGCCGGCGGAGACCTGGGATAAGGCACCCATCGTGGATGCCCGGCGCTCGGGCCGGACAAGCCGCTCCGGTAAACTGGCGGCCATGACAGCGGGGTCCATCCAAGGCGATGCAGCGGACGACCCGCCGCTCATCGGCCGGGCAGGGGTCTTCGAAGAACTGCTGGAAATCCTTCGCACGGTCCGCAAGGGCAAAGTGGAAACAGTGGTGCTTACCGGCCCGCCAGGATCGGGGAAGACGGCCGTGCTGGATTCCTTCCTGGAACACTGCCGGACCGGGGCGCGTGGCATCCGGGTGCTGTCTGCGATGGGGGATGACTGGGAGGCCCAGTTTGCGCTTGCCGGCTACTCCCAGCTGATGCTCACTTTGCCGCTGCGCTCGGCGAAGGATTACGACGGCGGCGCGCGCCTGGAATCGTCCCCCGTCGCCGCTCTCACCGCCGCCCAGGTGGTCAACTACGCTTCTACCTTCAGCTCCCACCTCGAAGGACTGCAGTCCCACGGAAGCGTAGTTGTAGCCGTCGACGACGTCCACAAACTCGACATGGAGAGCCTCCGCATACTCACCTTCGTCATGCGCCGGCTGCATGCAAAACGCGTCCTGTTCCTGCTGACGCTCAATTCCGTCGACGCTCCGCGTGTCCCGGCAGGGGTCCTGGACTTCCTCACCGGGCATCAGGTGACGCGCATCCCGCTGGAGCCGCTGTCCCCGCAGCAGGTCCAGGACCTGGCCCGGCGCCTGCTCGGCATTGATCTCAGTGTCACGGCGGCGCACGGCCTGGTCCGGCACACCAAAGGGCTGCCGCAGCCGATTGTGGAGCTGCTTCGCGAGCTGCCGGCAGAGACCTGGCTGGCGTGGTTCCCTTCTTTGCCGCCTACCTCCCGGATCCGGGCGCGGGTGCGCAGTGTCCTGGCGGCAGCGTCCCCCGGGCTGGTATCCGTCGCGGAGGCTGCGGCCGTGCTCGGGAGCAGCGCCGGCCTGGCCGAAGTGTCCCGGGTCAGCGGGGTGCATGACGTCCTGGACGCCCTGGACGAGGGACACCGTGCCGGGCTCCTGGGGCTGTCCGTTGACCAGGCGAGTTCCGCCGTCGTATTCCATGAACCCGGCACCTCGGAAGCAATTTACGAACAAATCGTTCCCAGCCGGCGCATTGCCCTGCACCGCCTGGCCGCTGACGCCGTTCAGCTGGAGGGCGAAAGGTTGGGCCACAGGGTCTCGGCCACGCCCGCTGCCAACGAGGACCTGGCCAGGGAATTGGAGGAATTCGCGCGGCGCCAAGCCACAGTGGGGGCATGGCAGGACGTTTCGACGGCGCTGTTCTCCGCATCCCGGCTCTCGCTGGATATCCGCTCCCGCAACGACAGGCTGCTGAGGGCCGTCGACGCCCTTGTTGGGTCCGGAAACGTTGCCCAGGCGCAGATGTGGACTGCCGCCGTCGATGCCCTGCCATCCTCTCCGCTCCGCTCATCGGTGCTGGGCTATCTGTCCACGGTGTCCGGCCAGAACGACAGCGCGCAGACCCAGTTGGAGATGGCCTGGCGCACCAGCAACCCGGAGCGTGAACCCGTGGCAGCCGCGCAGGTGGCGCAGCGTTTTGTCCTGCACGGGGTGGCGTCCTGGGATGGGCCGATGATTACTGGTTGGGCTGAGCGCGCAATGGAGCTCACGGAACCGGGAACACCGGCCCACATCGAATCGGAAGCGATATACGGCCTCGGCCTGTTTGCCCGGGGCCGGTTGGGAGAGGCGGAAGCGTCCTACCAGCGGGCTTTTGCACATGCTGCCGAGAACGCCCAGAAGCAACGGGTCCAGATGGGGGCCGGCTGGCTGGCCCTGCGCCTGGACAATGCAGAATCGGCATTGGTGAATTTCGAGTCCGCTGCTCCCACCGAATACCGCGGCGGGTCTCTGCGGATCTCCCTCTGGGCCGAGGCGTGGCTGGCCCGCACGCACCTCGTGCTCGGGAACTGGGACGCGGCCGCCGCCACCGTAGCGCGGGCGAGCGTACGGCTGGAGACCTCCCGGATGCCCCTGATCCGGCCCCTGCTGTACTGGACCGCTGCTGAGCTCTGGTCCATGCGCGGCGACTGGGACCGTGCACGCTACTACGTCTCGCAGGCGGCGGTCCAGCCGGGGACTTACCGCGTAATGCAGGTCCCCGCAAGCCTGGCCCGGGCGCGTTTCCACGAAGCGCGGGCGGACTACGAAAGCGCTTTGGCCGTGCTGCAGCCGCTGACGGAGCTGGACCCATGGACCGAAAACCGCGTGTCGTTCTGGCCGTGGCAGGATACGTACGTCAACGCCCTTGTCATGACAGACCAGCTCGACGCCGCTGATTCCTTCCTCACAGCTTTCGAGGGCGTGCGGCGCGAGCGGGAAGTGCCCTCCGACCTGGCGAGGATGGCGTGGGCAAGGGGACGGATCCTTGCGGCACAGGGGGACCCCGATACGGCTAGGGAACACTTCGAAGCCGCCTTGGGGCATCTGCGGGGGCTGAACCGGCCATATCTGCGGGCACGGATCAGTTTCGCCTTCGGACAGAGCATGCGCCGGGCCGGCAAGCGCCGCTTGGCCTCTTCGGTGCTGCGTGCGGCCCGGGACCTGTATGACTCGCTGGGGGCTGCCACCTACGTGGAGCGGTGCGACCGCGAGCTTATGGCGACTGGCCTCGACGTCGGGAACCTGCCCGATCCCGCCGATCCGGTACTGGCCGCTGCCAGCGACCATGCCCAGCTCACCGCGCAGGAGCGTGCGGTGGCCGAGCTGGTGGCGGCTGGCGCCACGAACAAGGAGGCCGCCCGGGCCCTGTTCCTCGCGGAGAAGACGGTGCAGTACCACCTGACGCGGCTCTACCGGAAAATGGGCATCCGCTCCCGCAGCGAACTCGCAGCCGCGTTCCGGGCCAAGGACTGATCCGGACCGCGGCTGGGCCGGGTATGGCGCTGACGCCTACTTGATGTCGGAGGGGTGCTTGGCGAGAGGCACTACTGAAATGTCCATGTAGGGAAACAGCGGCAGGTTCTGCAGGATCTCGTGGAGTTCGTCGTTGGAATCGACATCGAAGATCGAGTAGTTGGCGTATTCACCCACCACGCGCCAAATTTCCGGCCATTTACCGGACCGCTGCAGTTCCTGCGAGTAAGCCTTTTCCTTGGCTTTGACCTCCGCGGCTTCTGGGGCGGGCAGGTCGGCGGGCAGGTTGACGTCCATGTGGACCAGGTACTTCATGGGGGTTCCTCTCGGTGGAAGGGGCGGCTATCGGTCTGTGCGGTAGCGTTCGAGCTTGTCCTCATCGACGGCGGTGCCCACGCCGGGGCCCTCGGGGACATGGATGCGCCCCTCGGCGATGGTCAGCGGCTCGGCCAGCAGGTCATCGGCCATGTCCAGGTAATTGGACAGTTCCGCTGCCCGCTTGGCCGTGTGGGCGAAGGCTGCGCCGAAGACTACTGAAGCCACCGTGCCCACCTGTGTGTCGATTTGGTTGCCGATGTAGACGTCGATGCCCATGCCCTCGGCCATGCCCACGATCTTGGCGGCTTCGGTGAAGCCCGACCGGGCAGTTTTTACCGCAAGCAGGTTCGCCCCGCCGTTGAGGATCTCCCGGGCGGCTTCGCCGAGATTGGGTGCGGATTCGTCCGCGGCGATGGGGATGGGGGAATTGGTGACCAGCCGACGGCGGCCCAGGACTTCGCGGGCGTCGTCCGGCTCTTCCAGGAACTGAAGGCCCAGATCCGCGGTACGCCGCAGTACCTCGGCAGCCTCGTTGGCGGACCATCCCCGGTTGGCGTCCATGTAGAGGTCGGCGTCCTCGCCCAGGCCTTCCCGCAGTACCCGGGCCGCCTCAACGTCGAGGTGGAGCGGACGGCGGCCGGTCTTGAGCTTGAACGTGTTGATGCCGTAGGTTGCACGGAATTCCAGGGCCAGCGCCAGCAGTTCCTCCGCAGGCTTGAAGCCGAGCATGTGGGAGACGCGCAAAGAATCGCTGTACCCGCCCAGCAGTTTCGTTACCGGCTGCCCGAGGGTTTTGCCAATGACATCCCACAGCGCGATGTCCACGGCGCCCTTGGCGGTCTGGTTATGGATTGTCCGATACAGGATTTCTTGGATTTTCTCGCGGTCAAAGATGTCGACGCCGATCAGCTGGGGAGCGAAAACATCCTGCACCACCGCAACGATGGACTTCTGCGTCTCACCATAGGTGTACGGACGCGGCGGAGTGTCGGCGGTGCCCACTACGCCGTCGTCGGTGCGGAGCCTGACGAGCACATGGTCGGCTTCATGGACGGAACCAGAGGCGAAATGCAGCGGGTGGAGATAGGGGATCGAGTACGGAATCGCCTCAATGGCTGCGATCTTCATGACTGGGAAAGCCTTTCATCGGTGGGAATCGACGCAGTGCCGGGCGATGGATCAGGGGCCGAAGGGCCCGCGGTTGCGGCCACCACGACGTCCAGGAAGTTGTTGAGCAGCGTGGAGCGGGGTCCGCGCAACCAGGCGACGGCGAGTTCCACCGGCGGGACGTTTTCGATCTCCCGGTACGCGACGCCGTCGAGCTGGAAGGCCCGCACGCTGGACGGCATGACCGCCACGCCACCGCCGGCAGCCACGAACGCCAGCATGGTGGAGGTCTCGCCGACTACCTGGGTGATGCGTGGCCTGAAGCCTGCCTGGCGGCAGAGGTCTGACGTGATGCGGTACAGCACAGACTGGGGCGCATAGGCGATGAAGTCCTGATCCTGCAGTTCGTGCATCGCCACAGTCCCGTCCACTGCCAGGGCACTGAACGAGGGAAGCGCGAGGACCAGCGGCTCCTGGGTCACGACGCGGTAGTCGATGTCCTCGGAGGCAACCGGGGGACGAAGCAAGGCCGCATCCAGAGTTCCGTCGCGCAGCCCTGCCTCCATGGAGGGCGTGAGCATTTCCCCGTTCAGGGCAAGAGACACACCGGGAAGGACCTCCTTCGCAAGGCGGGCGATCTGCGGCATGACACCGTAGGTCGCGGACCCCGAAAAACCCACCCGGAGAACGCCCGTGGCACCCTTGCCCACTTGGTAGACGTCAGCCTTGAGAGTTTCTACGTCATTGACGATCTGCCGGCCGCGGTCAAGGAGGAGCTGCCCCGCCGCTGTGAGGTCCACCCTGCGCGTGGTGCGGTTGAGCAACTGCACCCCGAGCTGGTCTTCCAGCTGGCGGATTTGCTGCGACAGCGGTGGCTGCGCCATGTGCAGGCGCTTGGCCGCCCGGCCGAAGTGCCGCTCTTCCGCAACCGCAATGAAGTAGTTCAGCTGCCGGATCTCCACCGTGGTGCCGCCCTTCCGATTGGTCCGGTCCGAGGGACCGCCTATTGATATCAAGAATAACCGTAAAAGCTTCTACTAGTATATTCTTTTGACTCAATTTGTCGGGGCGGTGAGACCTGCTACTTCGGCTGGTTCACGGCTAGAAGGCTCTCAATCCGGCTTTCGGCGATCTCCTCGACTTTGTGTTCGGCCTCTTCCAGCTTGCGCTGGTGCGGGACCAGGACGGTGACCACGGCGCCAACAAGCGCCACCGCACCGTAGATGTAGAAGGCGGTGGACCCGCCGATGCCTGCTGCTATCAGCCAGCCACCGATAATCGGCCCCAGTACTCCGCCGAGCCGCCCTACGCTGGCGCACCATGCCACGCCGGCGGCGCGGGCATTCGTGGTGAAGTAGTTGGACTGGAATCCGTACACGAGTACTTGGGTGCCCAGGGTTCCGACGCCTGCCAGGGCAATAAAGGTAAAGAGCACCGGCAGCGGGAAGCTGAAGGTCATAAGGACCAGGGAGACGGTAGCGAGCCCGAACGTGGTGGCGATTACCCGCTGGGGGCCGCTTTTGTCCGCCAGTCGGGAGGCGACCAGTCCGCCCACCACTGCACCCAGGTTCAGTGCCAGCGGGAAGAACAAGGAGTACGTCCGGCCGTAGCCGTAGCCCTCCATGATCTTGGGCAGCCACGTATTGAGACCGTAGGTCAGCAGGAGGCCCGAGAACGACATCAGGCCCAGGAGCATGGAGGCTGCGGCGAACTGGCGGGAGAAGACGGCGGCAAATCCGGACTTCTGGGGCGCGGCGCCAACCTCCAGGATCACTCGCTCTTCAAGGAGGGGGACGCCGGTGCGCTGCGAGGCCATCGTTGCTTCCTCTTCGCGTCCCCGGGCCAGCAGCCACCGGGGCGATTCGGGGAGCTTGAACCACGCAATGGGAAGGAGGACGACGAGCGGCAGGGCGCCGATGATGAACAATCCGCGCCAGCCGATGCTGTTGTGGAGCAGGATGCCCATGATGGACGCGAAGACGCCGCCGGCCGGGATGCCGGAATACACAACGGCGTTGTAGAACTGCCGCTTTCCTGCGGGTGCGAACTCTGCCATGGTGGCGCCCGCCGTCGCAATTACCACACCCAGGCCCAGTCCTGTCACAAACCGCATGGCACCAAAAGCAGCGACGCTTGTGGTCAAGGCCGTGATGAACATGCCGAGGGAGAACCAGGTGATGCCCAGGAGCATCAGCCGGCGCCTGCCGAAAAAGTCGCCGACGGCACCGCAGACCAGTGAACCTACTAGTACTCCCACCAGGGCCCAGGATCCCAGCAGTCCTGCGGTGGCCGCATCAAACGAACCGATCTGGGACGGGTCGGCGAGCAGTCCCGGCAGAACAGTGCCGTAAATGACCAGATCATAGCCATCGAACAGGAGGGCAGTGCAGATGATGAAGGCAACCCAATTGGCGGTGCGTGCTTCTTTTTGTGGGTATTCGGCAATAACGGCATGCGGTTGTGTCATGGACCCAAGTCCTCTCCGGGTGAGTGTGAAGGTGGCTGCGGCGCAAAATAGCCGGGCAGCAGCCACCGCTCGTTTCAGCCTGACAGAGGTGTGATCCAAGACATATGAGGGAAATCCCCGGGCTTCTGCCCGGGGGGTTTTGGTGCGCTCCTGGATATCAAAGCAGGTGTTGAGGTAATGAATCTGCAGCAATCAGTCCATACGATTCCGGTATGGAACAGCAGGGCGGTGGCTATGGTTTAGGCCCTTGCCCGTGGATAGGCTGGCGGGATGATCAATCCCGCACGCCTGCACTCAGACCTGTCCCGACTGGGCAGGGAAACCGACATGTTTTTGGCTACTGTCGAGTCCCTGGCCGACGATGAGATGGCCGTTCCCTCGCTGTGCGATGGGTGGACCCGGGCAGATGTCATCGCCCACGTCGCATCCAACGCCCGCGCGCTGTTGAACCTCATAGAGTGGGCTGTTTCCGGCGAGGAACGGCAGCTTTATGCGTCAAGCCAGGCGCGCTCGGAGGCGATCGCCGCACTGGCAGCGCTTCCGCGAGAGGAACTCATAGGGGAAGTGCGCGCGGCTGCCGGGGATTTCGCGGAGCAGGCCTCGCGGCTGGGCGGAGAGCTCAAGGCCCAGGAAGTCCAGGTGAGCGGCAGGGTGATCCCTGCGACGTCCATCGTGGCGCTTCGAATCGCCGAAGTAGTGGTGCACCACCATGACCTGGACACCGCATGGACCATCGAGGAAGCTGACCCGGATTCGCTGCTGAATGCCCTCGAAGCTGTGGTTCGTTCGCTGCGCGCCAAAGGCGCCCCGGGAATGAGGCTGGTGACCGAAGAGCGCGACGAGTGGCTTATCGGCGACGGCGGGCTGCGGGTTGAGTCCGACCGCGAGGGCCTGCTCCAGTGGCTCGCACGCGGTAACGCCGAACATGTAGAGGTGACCGGCCCGGTGCCGGCACTGCCCTCCTGGTAAAGGGCTGGCGCCTTCAACTCCCCAAGACGCCTGTTTACGCCTGGGGGACGAGCTCCGGGCCGGCGATTGCGGAGCTGCCGAGGTCGCTCCTATTGAGGGTCTGCCCGGCGCCCAGTACATGGGTCCAGGTCTCGGTATCCGCTACTGCTGCCCAGTTCGAGTTCAGCAGCGCGAGCAGTGTCGTGTGCACGGTCTTGGCATCAGCGAAACCTGCGTCGTTGGCGAGGTTGATGGCGCCGGTGGCATCTGAAAGGACTTCGGTGGTGAAGCCGAGGAACTCTGCCTCCACGGCGGAGGCGAGGACGCAGTTGTTGGTCATGTAGCCCGCCAAGGTGACCGTGTCGACGTCGTGCTTCCGCAGCCATTCGGCGAGCTCCGTGCCGGCATAGACGGAGCCGTACTGCTTGACCAGCGACTTCCATTCTCCTGTCCTGCGGCGTTCAATCTCGGGGTGCAGCTCGAATTCCGCGGTGCCGGGTGCGAACACGGGTGCACCTTCGCCGGCGGAGTGCTGGATGACGGCAACCGGAATGCCGGCGGCGGTGGCGGCGTCCACTGCCTTAGTGATCATGGGCAGGGACTCCTGGTGCGGCGGGTACTGAATCTCGAGGGGGCCGCTGAAGTACTGCTGCTGAACGTCGATGAGGATGAGGGCGCGGCGGGGGGTGCTCATATTTGTTTTCTCCCTGGGGTTCTCGGCTGCCTTCTGGCAACTGTTCCAGTCTTCCCGCTGCCAATGTGCATCAACAGTGGCACAAAGGCGAATATACGATGGAATCGGGCCAATGTCGTGGAAGGGGCCAGAATGAGGATCGCGGTCTACGCCTTCGATGGGGCAACGATGTTTCACCTTGCTGTTCCGCAGATGGTTTTTGACGAGGTGGCCCGTCAAGGCCTGGCCGAGTGGAAGACCTTTCTTTTCTCCGACCAGGAGGGCGAGGTTACAACCGCTGAGGGCTACCGGCTGGGCGAGGTGAAAGGGCCCGAGGCGGCGGAAGAGGCCGACGTCGTGGTGGTGCCTTCATGGTTCGACGACGGGCGCGTCCTCAGCGATTCGCTGCGGCAGGTGCTTCAAGGGGCACACGGGCGGGCGGTGCCGATTCTAGGGCTGTGCCTGGGTGCGATTCCCCTCGCAGATGCAGGGTTGCTCGCAGGGCGCCGGGCAGTTACGCATTGGCAGGCTTTCGATTCCCTGGCGACGCGGCACCCGGATATCGCCCTTGATCAGTCGGTGCTCTACATCGACCACGGCGACGTCCTGACCTCTGCCGGTACCGCCTCCGCCCTGGACGCCTGCTTGCACCTTGTGCGCACCAAGCTTGGAGCGGAGGCTGCGAACCAGGTGGCACGCAGCCTTGTCATCGCGCCGCACCGGGAGGGTGGACAGGCGCAATATATTGAGCGTCCTGTACCTTCCCGCTCCACCGACGATCCAATCTCCCAGCTGCTCGAATGGACCCTCGTCCGCCTGGGTGAACCGCTCACCATCGACCGGCTCGCCGCGCAGGCGCACCTAAGCCGACGCACCTTTGTCCGTGCTTTCCGCGCAGCAACGGGTACGACGCCGGCCGCCTGGATCCGCGCCCGCCGCCTTGACGCAGCCAGGCGGCTGCTTGAAACCACAGATCTTTCGATAGACCAGATCTCCGCCGACTGTGGATTCGGCAACGCCGTCACCCTCCGGCAGAACTTTGCGGCCGCCTTTTCCACGACGCCAACGGAGTACAGGCGCCATTTCGATACGCGTGCTCGGGTCACGGGGTCGGCCGTGACTATGCAAGCCACAGTTTCTGGACCCTAGGACGGCTGATCACCTGCGGAAACCCGAAAGGGTGCCGGCGCGATGAAAATTCCATCGGACGCCGACACCCTCTCGCTGTAGATAACAATCGGGAGTAAGCAGGGAGGTCTGTCGTCAGTACCCCGTGCTTTGGCCGCCGTTAAGCACCTCTGCCGTACCGGACAAGCCAAGCCGGGTAGCGCCGGCGGCGATCATTGCCTGGGCTGTTGTCCAATCGCGGATTCCACCGGACGCCTTGATCCCGAGACGGGGTGCGACCGTCTTTGCCATGAGCTCCACGGCGTGGACAGTAGCCCCGCCGCTCGGGTGGTAGCCCGTGGACGTCTTCACGTAGTCAGCGCCGCTGCTCTCGGCGGCAACGCAACAGCGAACAATCTGCTCGTCCGTGAGGGCGGCGGTCTCGAGTATGACCTTGAGTACCGTGGGTGCAGGTACGGCTGCCCGAACGGCAGCGATGTCGCGTTGGATTGCACCGTAGTCGCCTTCCCGCGCGGCGCCAACGTCGATGACCATGTCAATTTCGTCGGCGCCGTTCTGGACGGCTTCCCGCGCTTCGGCTGCCTTGATGCTGCTGCGGTGTTTTCCGGAAGGAAAGCCGCACACTGCCGTGATCCGGATGCCGGCTGTGGACAAGGGCAGCATCGACGGCGACACACATACCGAATACGTCCCGAGCCTTGCTGCTTCGGTGGCCGCTTTCTCCGCTTCGGCCCTTGTTCCAGTGGACTGCAGGTAAGTATGGTCCACGATTGCCGCTATCCCGGCTGCATTCAGTTCAGTCATGATTCTCCTTGGATGGGGTTGGGTCACTTGCAGGTTGCGGTGTCGCCTATGCCGCGGAGATACGTGCAGAACTCCTCGACGCCGCTGCCGGTGACCAGCCTGCCCTGCAGCACGCGGGACGCTTCAACAGTTTCACCGGTAGCCACCGCGTGCCCGATCTTGACCACTTCCTGGCCCAGCGCGAACGGAGACTCGGCGTTCGTCGCGTACATCTCGCCACTTCTGACGGCGGCCAGGGCGTCACCGATTCCGTCATTTCCGACGATTTTGATAGAGGACAGCAAGCCGCGTGATTTGACGGCGGCGACGGCACCGAGAGCCATCTCGTCATTCGCCCCGTAGATGCCGGTGATATCCGGATTAGCCTGCAGGATATTGGTGGTTACGTCGAGGGCCTTGCCTCGATCGAAGTCCGCCGACTGAACGGCCACAACCTGCACTCCGCTGCATTCCTTCATTCCGGCGTTGAACCCCTCGGACCGGTCTCTGGCGACGCTGGTACCCAGGAGTCCCTGTAGTTCGGCCACCTTGCCCGATCCGCCCACCGCTTCGCAGAGTGCCTTTGCGCCATTCCGTCCGGCCTGCACGGCGTCATAGCCGATGAACGCCGCCAGCTTGCCCTGGTCCGGCACTCGGTCGAAGGCGACGACGGGCACGTCGGCCTGGTTGGCCTGTACGGTAATTGACCCGCCCGCTTCACTCGAGGTCGGGTCAAGCAGCAGCACACCGGGTTTCTTCACCAACGCGGTGGTGGCTTGGTTGAGTGAGGAAGTGTCGTTGTTGTTGGCATTCTGGACGTCCAGGTTCAGGCCCAGTTTTCCTGCCTGGTCCTTGGCACCGTCACTGACCGAAACAAAGAAGGGGTTGTTCAGCGTCGAGATGACCAGCGTGGCCGATTGCTGCGTGCCGGCACCACCGGCGGCGTCCTGACCGCGGACGGCAGTGGTGACTCCTGCCCCTACAACCAGCAGGCCGACGACGGAAATCATCGCGATCTTAGGCAGGGCAGGCGCTGCAATGCGTCCCTTAGTCCGGGAGGCTGTTTCGGTGGACACGGGATTCGGACGGCCACGGAAGACGCGCATCAGGACCCCCGAGTTTCGGTCAACGAACACGGCCAGCAGGATGACGGCGCCCTTGACGACGCTTTGCAGGAACGGCGAAACATTTAGCAGGTTCAGGCCGTTGTCAATCATGGCAAGCAGTACTGCGCCGACGAGGGTGCCCAGGAGGGCTCCGCGCCCGCCGGCCAGGCTTGTGCCGCCGATGATCACGGCGGCGATGGCGGCCAGTTCAAGGCCGGTACCCGCTGTGGGTTGTGCCGTGCCGAGGCGTGCGGTCAGGATGAAACCTGCTGTGGCTGCCAGGAGGCCGGAGATCATGAATGCCTGGATCTTGACCCGTTCGCTGTTGATACCGGCGAGGCGTGCGGCATCGGCGTTGTCGCCCGTGGCGTAGAGCTCGCGGCCGTACCGGGTGCGGGCGAGGATGTAGCCGAACAGGACGCCCAATACCAGCATGATCCAAATGGGCGTGGGGACGCCCAGCAGGTTGCCTTGGCCCAGTGCCAGGAACGCCTCGTCCGTGACCTTCACCGGGTTGCCTTGGGAGAACTGCAAGGTGAGACCGGCAAAGATTGACATTGTTGCCAAGGTGGCGATGAAGGAGGGCATCTTGGCCTTGGTCACAAGCAGGCCGTTGATCGCGCCGGCCAAGGCACCGACGGCCAGGCCAGCGGCGAGTCCCGCTGCCGTACCGTACTGACTGATGACCGTTGCGGTGGCGATCGCGCTGAAGCCGAGGACGGCGCCCACGGAGAGGTCGATTTCAGCAAGGATGATGACGTACGTCTGGCCCATGGCGATCAGGGCTACCACGGCTGCGGTGAGCAGGACGTTGAGCATGTTGGACGGCTGCAGGAAAAGGGGTGTGGCAAAGACGAGTGCCAGCGCCACGAAGGCGAGCATCCACACCGCACGGAGCTGGTCACTGAAGAGGGAAATCTTTTTCATCGGGATACGGTCTCCATTGCGTGTTCAAGGACGGACTGCTGGGTCATGGCGTCGGAGGACAATTCAGCGTTGATGCTGCCCTCGCGCATGACCAGCACCCGGTCAGACATTTCAACTAGTTCGGGGAGGTCGGAAGAGACAAGGACGACGGCGACGCCTTGGGCCGCGATGTCGTTGATGATGGCGTAAATTTCAGCCTTGGCGCCTACATCGACGCCCCGCGTGGGCTCCTCCATCAACAGGATCGCGGGGTTACTCAGGAGGCAGCGGGCCAGCAGGACTTTCTGCTGGTTTCCGCCGGAGAGTGTGCCCACGGAATCATCGATGCTGTTGCATTTGATGTTGAGCCGGGTGGAAATGTCTTGGCATCGGTCCCGCTCACGTTTCAGCGTCACAACGCCGTTGCGGGTCACGGCGCTGAGCGTACTGAGCGATTCATTGTGTGAGATGGGCTGTTCGAGGGCGAGGCCCTCTGCCTGCCGGTCCGGCGTCAGGTAGGCGATGCCTGCGCTGATGGAGTGGCGGGGTGATCTTAGGTCCAGCGGCTTGCCGTCGATCTGAACTGTCCCGGTTGCATGTTCCAGGCCGAAGAGTGCACGGAGGACTTCGCCCTTCCCGCTACCCATCACGCCGCCGATCCCGAGGACTTCGCCGGCATGGACCTTGAAGGAGATGCCTTTGACGTCGGCAGATTCCAGGTCCTGGACGTCAAGCCGGACCTGGTCAGTGGCGTGGTGTTCCTTGGGGTAGAAATTCTCCACCTCGCCGCCCACCATGGCTGCAACCACTTCCGACTCGGTCAGTTCCTTGGCAGCTCCCGTCTTGGAAACCTTGCCATCGCGCATGACCACGATCCGGTCGGACAGGGCAAACACTTCCGGCAGCCGGTGGCTGATGTAGACAACAGCGACGCCTGCTGCCTGGATCTTGCGGACCTGGGCGAACAGGAGTTCTGATTCGCGGTCATCCAGTGCCGCCGTCGGTTCATCGAGGATGAGCAGCTTGACCGAGTGGTTCAGGCAGCGGGCAAGCTGGACCAGCTGTTGCTGGCCAAAGCTGAGCTTTCCCACAGGAAGGCGCGTGTCAACGTCAATCCCGACCTGGCTGAGCAGTTCCTTGGCGCGGGCATGCATCTTCTCCTTGTTGACGAAGATCCTGCCGAATTCACCGGTTCCGTCATGGGCGAAGATGTTGGACGCAACGTCCAGCTGGGGGAACAGGTTGTTCTTCAACTCCTGGTAGATGACCTGTATGCCTGCTGCCATGGCTTCCTGGGGGGTCGCGAATTTCCGCACCTTCCCGTCTAGGAGAAGCTCGCCGCCGTCGGCTTGGTACGCGCCTGCAATGATCCTGGTCAGTGTCGACTTTCCGGCGCCGTTCTCGCCGACGAGGGACACGATTTCGCCGGGTTCAATTGTCAGGTCCACGCCACGGAGAACCCGGTTGGGCCCGAATGATTTAGTGACACCGCTGAGAGTGATCGTCATGTCAGTAGACCACCCCGGACACGAGGATGACGTTGGCATAGGGGGTGAACTCACCCGAGCGGACTGCAGCCTTGGATGACTTGCTGCGCTGCTTAAACTCGGTGTGGGGGATCAAATTAAAGGGAATGCCTTGCGTGCTGAAGCGATCTGTCAAAGCAGCCAGAAGTTCGGGGCTGTGGTCTCTGATCTCGGCAGCGGCGAGTGCCGCTTCCACTTCGACCTCGGCCAGGACAACATCCAGGCACTGCAGGAAGCCCGGGACGTTCGCCGTCAGTGCCAGGTCGATCCGTTCCACGCCGGTTGGGATCGGCAGGCCGGCGTCGGTAACGACCAGCTCGTCAGTATGGCCCAGTTCGGTGATGACCCGGGCGAGGGATGCGTTGAGGGTACCGCTGTTTTTGCGCATGGTTGCTCCACTGCGTTGTAGAGGGATGGTTGTTTGATACGAGAAATGAGGGGATACAGGATGGCTGTCCGGCAGCTACTGCTGCCAGGACCTGCCTACGGTGCAGCGGTTGCTTGCCTTGCCAGGAAGCCGTCCACAGCTGCTCGCTGAGGAAGGCTGGGGCTGGCGCCGGCAACAGTGACGGCCAGTGCTCCGCCGGCCATCGCCCTGCGGAGAGAATCTTCCCAGCTGAGGCCCTCCGCGATAGCGCTGCCCAGCACTCCCGCGAAGGCATCGCCTGCCGCCGTTGTATCCACGGCGGTGACGTTGAAGGGTTCCTGGATGCTCACCGAGACGTCATTTGCCGGGGCGCGTTCGACGACGACGGCTCCAGCGCCTGCCAGCGTGACGACGGCACGTCCCACGCCCCGGTCCGTGAACCAGCGCCCGGCAGCCGCTGCAGATTGGTAGTCGACGACGGTGATCCCGGTGATGAGCCTGGCTTCGGTCTCATTGGGGGTAACGATGTCCACATAGCCCCAGAGCTGTTCATCGAGGGGCGTTTTCGGGGCCGGAGCAGGGTCAAGAACGACGGTGATGCCACGGGACTGGCACAGACGGGCTGCCGCAAGAGCCGCTTCGTGCGGGATCTCCAGTTGGATCAGCGCAACATCCGCGAGGTCCTCGGTACCGTCCAGGCATTCTTGGACGTGGTCCGGACTCAGCAGTGCGTTGGCCAACGGAATCATGACGATATCGTTTTCCGCCGACGCGTCCACCCGGATGTGGGCTACACCGGTCGGTCCCGGGGAACGCAGCACATGCTTGGTGTCCACGCTCTCCTCGGCCAGGGTTGCCAGGACCATTGCGCTGAAGACATCGTCGCCAACGCTGCCTATGAGGGACACGTCGCTGCCGGCTCGTGCAGCAGCGACTGCCTGGTTGGCTCCTTTACCGCCCAGCACCATGGTGAAGGCGTTGCCGAGGAGGGTTTCACCTGGTTGCGGGAGTCGTTCACTGAAGCTGGTCAGGTCGCAAGTGATGCTGCCGATCACCAGTACCTTGCCGTTTTTGGGCGCAGTTGTAGTCATGGGGTTCCTTAATGAGTGCGTTAAATAGCGTTTGTTAGTCGAGGGAAGGTGGGGCGCAGGATTCCCTGATGGTCAGGGCTACCGGCAGGACTTTGTGCTTGAGCGGAAGCTTTTGGCTGCTGCCGAAGCTTTCGATACGTTCCAGGAGGAGGTCGGCAGCGGCATGCCCTTCGGCAATGGCAGGCCGTGAAATAACGGTGATCGGAGCCGGCAGCAGTTCGGCAAGGTCAAAGTCGTCAAAGCAGAGGAAAGACAAGTCACGCGGAATGGACACCTGGGCGGCGTGCAAAGTGAGCAGTGCACCTTGCGCCATGGTGTTGTTGCCGACAAACAAAGCTGTAATCCCGGAGCCGGAATCGAGGATTTCCTGTGCCGCCCTGCGGCCGAAGTCACGGCTGAACTCACCGATTTTCACAGCTTCGGCCGGCACTTCCGCTCCGGCTTCAGCCAACGCCTCCATGAATACCTGGTGGCGGACGCGGCCGGGAACGGTGTCCTGCCGGCCGCTGATGATGCCAATGCGCCGATGGCCTAACGACAGGAAGTACTCTGCCGCCGCCTTGGCGCCGCCGGCGTTGTCCACATGGACCAGGTCAAAGCCTGGGTCATCCCCAACAGTCCGGTCGATCAGCACCACGGGTTTCTTGAGTCCGGCCAGCATCCTGCGGGTCCGTGGACCCTCCTCAGCTGGAACGATGGCCACGGCGTCTACTGCATCAACCAGATTGCCAAGCAACTCCGACTCTGCTTTGAACTGCTCGTCGCTGCTGGCCACGATAATGCGGAATCCCTGGGTCATGACGCGTTCCTCGATGCCGCGCACCAGAGCTGCGAAGTAGGGGTTGGCGATATCGGGGACGATGACTGCGATGCTGTGGTGTTTCCCCAGCCGCAGGCCACGGGCACTGGCGTTTGGACGGTAGCCCAGGTCAGTAATGGCACGCGTGATGGCTTCGGCGCTGCGGACGTTTTCACCCGCGAGGAGACGGGAAACGCTGGCGATGGAAACTCCCGCCAGGTTGGCCACATCGTGAATCGTCGCCATCGGATACCTCTTCGTTGAGCATGTAGTTTGTGAGGGCTATCACCCGCGGTCATAACTGTAAACGTTTTCAGTCTGCCGCGCAAGCGTTTTGCTGAAGATTGCCAGGTGCCACCACGGCGGCCAAAAAAATCAGAGATGCCTAAGCGAAAACTGGCAGGGTTCCCAAAAGCGGTCCTCCGCTTCCCAGCCGCCGGACGTAAACTGACCTTCGCATCACGTCCCGTGAGCCAAGGACCAGGAGCCGCCCATGCTCTGGAAGCTGCTTGTTGAATACCTGCGGCCGCACCGGAAGTTGCTGGCCGTCGTCGTGATTTTCCAGCTGGCGCAGTCTATCGCGTCCCTGTACCTGCCCACGCTGAACGCGGACATCATCGACGAGGGCGTGGCGAAGGCGAACATCGGCTACATCCTCAGCCTGGGCGCCGTGATGTTGGGGATCACCCTGCTGCAGATAGTCTGCGCGGTCATCGCGGTGTACTTCGCGGCGAAGGCGGCCATGGGCGTGGGCCGGGACCTGCGCGGCGCGATCTTTAAACGCGTGGGGGAGTTCTCCGAACAGGAGGTCACCAAGTTCGGCGCACCAAGCCTCATAACGAGGTCCACCAACGACGTCCAGCAGGTCCAGCAGCTGGTCCTCATGTCCGCCACCATGCTGGTCACCGCACCCATGCTCAGCATCGGCGGGGTGATCATGGCCGTGCGGCAGGACGTGCAGCTGTCCTGGCTGATCGCCGTCGCGGTCCCGGTGCTGCTAATCGGCGTCGGCCTGATCACCGTGCGGATGGTGCCGCTGTTCCGCAAGATGCAGAAGCGGATCGACACCGTGAACCGGGTCCTCCGCGAACAGCTCACCGGCATCCGCGTGGTCCGCGCCTTCGTCCGGGAGGACATCGAGACGGAACGCTTCGCCCGTGCCAACGAGGACGTCACGGACACCGCCCTGCGCGCCGGCCGGCTGATGGCGCTCGCGTTCCCGGTGGTGATGCTGGTGCTGAACGTCTCCAGTGTGGCGGTGATCTGGTTCGGCTCGTTCCGGATCCAGGACGGCTCCATGCAGGTGGGCACGCTCATCGCGTTCCTGAGCTACCTGATCCAGATTCTGATGTCCGTCATGATGGCCACGTTCATGGCCGTGATGATCCCGCGCGCCGCGGTGTCCGGGGACCGGATCGGCGAGGTGCTGCGGACGGAATCGAGCGTCCGGCCGCCCAAGAATCCCGTGAGCAGTGATGTGCGCCGCGGCGAGCTGGAGATGCGCGACGTCGGATTCGCCTACCCGGGTGCCGACCAGCCGGTCCTCTCCGGGATCAGCTTCACCGCCAAGGCAGGGCAGACGACGGCGATCATCGGCAGCACCGGATCCGGCAAGACCACCCTGGTGAACCTCATGCCCCGGCTGTTCGACGCCACCACCGGGGCAGTAAAGATGGACGGCGTGGACGTTCGCGAGCTGCACCCGGGCCTGCTCTGGGGGCACATCGGCCTGGTCCCGCAGCGGCCCTACCTGTTCAGCGGCACCGTCCGCAGCAACCTGCTCTACGGCAAGCCGGACGCCACAGAGGACGAGCTTTGGGAAGCGCTTCGCATCGCCCAGGCCCGGGACTTCGTGGAGGAAATGGACGAAGGCCTCGACGCGCCCATCGCGCAGGGCGGCACCAACGTCTCGGGCGGGCAGCGGCAGCGGTTGGCCATCGCCCGGGCGCTGGTGAAGCGGCCCGAGCTGTACATCTTCGACGACTCCTTCTCCTCGCTGGACACCGGCACCGACGCCCGCCTCCGCCATGCCCTCAAGCGCAGCACCGCCGGCGCCACGCTGGTGATCATCGCCCAGCGTGTGTCCAGCATTGTGGACGCGGACCAGATTTTAGTGCTCGACGACGGCAGGATCGTGGGGCGCGGAACGCACAGTGAGCTGCTGGAGACGTCGGAGACGTACCGCGAGATCGTCTCCTCACAGCTGGCGGCGGAGGAGACGGTATGAGCCCGGAACCCTCTCCCGGAACCGGCACCAAAGCCGCACCCGCCTCCACAACCCGAAGCGCCGACGTCGTACGCATTCCCCGTCCCGCAGGTGGACCGGGAAGGGGCGGGCCGTTTGCGGGGATGAACGTCCCGGCGGAGAAGGCGATGAACTTCTGGCCGTCGGCCAAGCGGCTGCTGGGAAGGCTGCGGCCGGAGCGGGCGTGGCTGCTGCTGGTGTTCGCGACGGCGGTGGCCGGGGTGGCGCTCTCGGTGATCGGGCCGCGGCTGCTGGGGGAGGGCACCAACCTGATTTTCGCCGGGGTGGTCTCCCGGGACCTGCCGGCCGGGACCACCAAGGAGCAGGTGATTGCGCAGCTGCGGGCGTCGGGGGAAACCCAGCAGGCGGACATGCTGACACCCATGGCGCTGACGCCGGGGCAGGGGATCGACTTCGCGGCGCTGGGAATCGTGCTGACGTGGGCGCTGGTGCTGTATGTGCTGTCGTCCGCGTTCATGTGGGTGCAGGCCTATGTGCTGAACGGGGTGGTGCAGCGGACGGTGTTCGGGCTGCGCGGGGAGATCGAGGCGAAGATCCACCGGCTGCCGCTGCGGTATTTCGATTCGATCCAGCGCGGTGAGCTGCTGAGCCGGGTGACTAACGACGTGGACAACATCTCCCAAAGCCTGCAGCAGACCATCAGCCAGGCGGTCACCTCGGTGCTGACGGTGCTGGGCGTGCTGGTGATGATGTTCATCCTTTCGCCCACGCTGGCGCTGATCGCGCTGGTGACCATTCCGCTGACGCTGGGGATCACGGCGCTGATCGCGAAGCGCTCGCAGAAGCTGTTTGTGGCGCAGTGGAAGAACACGGGCGAGCTGAACGGGCAGATCGAGGAGACGTACACCGGGCATGCGCTGGTGAAGGTGTTCGGCCGGCAGCGCGAGGTGGAGGAGCGGTTCCGGCAGAAGAACGCGGAGCTGTACCAGGCGAGCTTCGGGGCTCAGTTCATTTCCGGGCTGATCATGCCGGCCATGACGTTCATCGGGAACCTGGTGTACGTGGGGATCGCCGTGGTGGGCGGTCTGCAGGTGGCGTCCGGGGCGATGCAGCTGGGCGACGTGCAGGCGTTCATCCAGTACTCGCGGCAGTTCACCATGCCGCTGGCGCAGCTGGGGTCCATGGCGAATGTGCTGCAGTCCGGGGTTGCGTCGGCGGAGCGGGTGTTCTCGTTGTTGGATGAGGACGAGGAGTCTGTGGAGCCTGCCCCTCCTACGGGTCCTGTGTTTGGGAAGGGGCGGCTGGTTTTTGAGGACGTGTCCTTCTCGTATTCGCCGGACAAGCCGCTGATTTCTTCGTTGTCTCTGGTGGCGGAGCCGGGGCAGACGGTGGCAATTGTCGGGCCCACCGGGGCGGGCAAGACCACGCTGGTGAACCTGATGATGCGCTTCTACGAACTGGACGCAGGGCGGATAACGCTCGACGGCGTGGACGTCACCTCGGTGCCGCGGCGCGAGCTGCGCTCGCGGCTGGGGATGGTGCTGCAGGATACCTGGCTGTTCGGCGGGACCATTCGGGACAACATTGCGTACGGGCGGCCTTCGGCTACTTCGGATGAGATCTTGGAGGCGGCGCGGGCGACGTATGTGGACCGGTTCGTGCGGTCACTGCCTGACGGGTACGACACCGTGCTGGACGACGAGGGCGCCAACGTGTCCGCGGGGGAGAAGCAGCTGCTGACGATTGCGCGGGCGTTCCTGGCCCGGCCGTCGGTGCTGATCCTGGACGAGGCGACGTCTTCAGTGGACACCCGGACCGAGGTGCTGGTGCAGAAAGCGATGAGTGCGCTGCGCTCCGACCGGACTAGCTTCGTGATCGCGCACCGCCTGTCAACGATCCGCGACGCCGACCTCATCCTGGTGATGGAAGCCGGCCAGATCGTGGAGCAGGGGACGCATGCTTCGCTGTTGGCCGCGGGTGGGGCTTACGCGCGGCTGTATGAGGCGCAGTTCGCGGCTCCTGCGGCGGAGGTCTAATGCCGAGAAGTACAAGCTCCAGCATCTTTCAGTGAAACTGCAGGGTACGCTCGACTGGTGCACGTGAAATTCGCAAGCCGTCACTTACTTAATTCGGATAACAGCGACACCTTTTCCAAGAGGGCCGTTGTCTGCAAGCTCTGGTTAGATGGTGTCTGAGCTTGAGCGGCAATCTGAGCCCTCGAGTCTTTTTGGTTTAGCCTTCGGGCAGCAACGGGGGTTAAGTGAACAGTCCGACGACGCGTATGCAGGATGCGGTGCGGATACTCATGCTGATCGACCAGGCGGCAGAACCGATCAGTAACTCTGATATTGCAGATGACGCTGCCCTAGTGTCTGCGGTAGGGGTGGTACGTTCTCAAGTCCGCCTTCAGAAGCTAGATTTCTGGGTTAGGAACCCCGATTACTTAGCCAACGAACTGCTCAACGATTATGAAAACGGTGATCAGGACAAGGCCCTACTGGGTCTGGCCGCAGACATATTGGATACAGAGGAACCAGAGATGCGCCGGTACCCGATGCTCCGATACCTCTTCGGCGCCTACGAAGATCTCGAGGACGCGCTGGCAGTGCTACGTCAGGCGGATCTCGTAGTCCGGCGAAGGCAAGGTCGACCTGGACACGTCAGCAGGACGGATTATTTCCTGCTACAGGCTGGTCGGGACACGGTTGCGAAGATCAGCACTGACTTCCCGGACTTGATGTGGTACTCGGCGCGGTCGGCGCTAGTTGTGCAGCTAGCGGAGGGACAAGGCGCGACTCAGTTGAAAGACCGACAATACATTGTGGACGAATATCTGAACACGTCACACGGCGTCCGTATCCCGAGTATTACGGAGCGGGCGCGGCGGCGTTTAGCGGCAATTCGCGAGGAAATTGAGGAGAAACGAACTTGAGTGTCCCTACTCCAGACGAGTTGACAGCAGCGATTGCTGTGCGCTCCGGTCTGCCGTTGAATACCGTGGCGAATGTTCTCGTTGGCCACGGTGTGTCGTTGATACCAATGCCGCCGGCGCAGCGGTCGTTGGACCTCCTCCGACTTTCTATTAGGGGCAGAAAAGTCAACACGCAGTGGGAAGGCCCCTTCGAAAAGACGTTTGAATTTTCCAAGGGCGTCACTGCCCTAATTACGGATGAAAATCTTCGGGGCAAGTCGACAATATTGGAACTCATCACTTGGGGATTGCGCGGCACTCCACGACGATTGCGTGATGACGTCAAACCTTGGTTCGACCGTATTTCACTCGAGTACTCCATAAACGGAACACCGATGGCCGTCGTACTCCATCGTGAAATGCATGGGTTCGTCGCAGACGTTTTAAGAGCTAGTGATAGTGAAGCGCTGCGGGCATACCTCTGCGGGAATTCTCCGGGTGACGACGTGCATCTGCTCGCGTCAGGACTCTCGGAAGGAGAGTTCGCGAAGCTGCAGGATCAGATGATGTTGACGCTACTTGCTTTGGAACCGATGACGAACTTCCAAAAGTTCCGGGGAAGCGACCAAGGGAGGCCTCAGGTCAACAGTTGGCCGGCGTACTTCGGCGGTATCTACCTGCCCCGGGCTGGGTCCGAAGTCTTGCTTGGGGACACAGTGTTTGCAGGGCTTCCGGCACGCATCTTGCAGATGTTCTGCAACGTCCCGTTGATGAGCACTCACATCCGGCTAACGACGCTGACCAAGCAGGCGCGGCAGGACGAAGCAAATCAGGCGCGACGGTTAGCAGGCGATCTATCCGCACGAGATAAAGAACGGGATGCACTGTCTGACCGACTCGCTGAGGTCCAAAAGCAATTGAGGTCACTGCCCTCCGGATCTAATCGCTCTTATGAGATTGTGGCAGCTGAGCTACGTGATGCGGAACAGAGCCTTGAAACAGCTGCAGCAGAGTGCAGGGCCGCAGGGCGAACACTCAGTGAGGCGAAGTCGGCGCGCCAGCTTGAAGAGCGGCAGTTGAATGATATTCGTGAAACCGAGCTTGCTGCGGCTCTCTTCCACGGACTTCTTCCCAAGCACTGCCCACGATGTGAACAGAGCATTGAATCGCAGCGCACCGAACTGGAATTAAGTGTTCATCAGTGCGCCGTCTGCACGAAGGAGCTCCCGGCCCTTTCTGTCCTTGACGCCGACACCGATGAAGCACCGGAGGACGTCAGCGACGGCCTAGAAGCCTTAAAGCAAGCTGAGGCGGCTGCCAAGGAGACTGCTGCTGCAGCGGCGGCAGATGAGCGAGAAGCGCAGGAACAAGTTGAAAAGCTCGCAATTGAACTGAGCAACACAAGCCGTTCCGACGAGTTCACGAAGCGCTTGGCGCATCAGTTAGAAGAGGCGCGACTGCAGGGAAGCCTGGAGAGCATAAGCAAGGACGATGTGAAGCTCGGGACCTCCGAATCGCTTGTAGTCCTCGAGGCGGCAGTTGAAGAGCTCGCCGGCGTGACAAGCGCTTCGGCCGCTAAGGTGTTCGCTGAACTCAATAAGGAGATTGTCACCCTCGGTAAAAAGTTCGGGATCGACAATTTGGAAAAAGTTGAACTCGACCGCAGAGGCGGCATGCAAGTGACTACTGCTGGAGTGCAGTCGTCCTTCAAAAATGTGACTGGCGGGGAACGTCTCCGGCTTCGTGTAGCGGTTGTCGTGGCCTTGTTGCGAGTCGGCCATCGGGCTGGCGTGGGCAGCCATCCAGGGCTGATTCTTCTCGACTCTCCGGGTTCCGACGAGCTCACAGTTGAGGATGAGGCGACGCTTCTGCGGGAGCTTGACTCCCTAAAGGAAGAGCTACCGACTTTGCAAGTTGTCGTTGCTTCAGCGGAGCCGGCAGCTGTTCTCGGAAATGTGGCCAAGGAGAGCACCTATTCCAGCTTGAACGGAAGCCCATTGTGGTAATTAGGGATGCCAACTGATCACAAACGTGGTCAATCGCCGAACTGCAGGTTGAAGTGGGAGGTCTGTGCGTTGACAGGTTTGCGACGGCAGAACGAAGGGTTGCACAGTGACGCATTTAGTTAATGTATTGCTTCAACTCGCGGTTCCAGGGCCGACTGATTTAGAAGAACTTGAGGCGTTCGGCGACGAGCTCTACCAAAGGGTGGACTCGACCGAATTAGACGACGGGAATGCTATCGCCCAAGCAGCACGTCAATCCGCTCCTGAATTTGTTGCTCTTGCAGAAGCGGCGTCGCGGGCAAACGACCCCCGCGCCGAGCAACTTCTCGATGAAGTTGCCAAAGTGCTGCCTAACCTCCAGCGGCTTGTTTTCATGGAGACGGCCGATGTCGCATTGAACTGTCCCCGCCTTATGGCCGCGCATGCTCGTCCCCTCGCTGCAGCACTTGCCGATCAGGTCGAGACCAACCGGGCTGCCAATGGCTTCCAAGCCTACGCTTACCTTGAAGTGTTGACGCGGTTAGGCCTTTTGCATTCTGCAGCTCGGCTTCGCGCCTTGGATTTGCTTTTGTCTGTCACGTCTCGGGACGCCACCACGTTTCTGGAGCGGTTGCCTTCTTTGGTTGGGCTGGCACTCGACAGGTGGGGCGAAAACGAGCTCATAAGCGTCCTAGACAGATTAGCCGAGTTCGACGAGGCCAAAGCAGACGCTTTGTTTGAGCTGGCTCAGGTAGGGCTCCGAGCTGCACTGGAAGGCGGATCTTTAGAAGCCATAATGGCCGGCCTGATATCCACGCGCGATCAATTTCTTGCTGTAGAGGCGATGACTGAAGCCCGTGACGACGCAACCATTTATCGTTGTGCCTTAGACGTCATGGTGGCTTTTGTAGGGTCTCCGACGGGCACCGCTCCTGATTCATCAGAGGCAATCGAGGACTTAACACGGGCGATGTCGCAGCGGGCTATCTTCTCTACCCGTTCGGCGATGGGCAGCTGGGCGCTACCCAGGCGCCAGGCTGAAATCGAGTGGTACTCGCTTGCTCACACGTTGCGGGCCGCCGCGGACCCGCTGCATCGATCATCGTGGCTGACTCCCATTGATACCTTGTCACGAGTGCTTGCTGCATATCAGGCGGCTCGATCGGTGACCGTGATTTCTCCTGATGGACTTCGAACTGTCTTAGAGCCTACTGTTCAGGCTGCTTTTATTCGGCGTGAGGGACTGCTGGCGCATCTAAGGGACGCCTTAGAGTCAGAGGCGCTACAGGACCTTGACCGTGCGGCCGCACAGCGGCTGCTGGATACTCTGCACACAGTCGATGGACCGCATGGGGGTGGTGCGCCGGGAAAAGTCTGGGCAGCGGCGCCCGCATTGGTTGCCGAACTTGGCGCCAACGTGGACGCCGCTATCGCAGCTGAATTAGCACATGCTGTTGAAGAAGTACCGGCAGTAATCGGCTGGATGAATCGGGAGGCGGCGGCTCGTGCTCGAGCACGAGCTCGGCGGAGTGATCCAGTTGTCGACCAGCTCTTGGAGAGTGTCCTGAACGACTTACTGAGCTGTGAGGACCTATCCGGTAGTGTCCGCGAAGAATTTGTCGAACTATTGGTTGAAGTGCTCCGATTCGCGGCGGATAGGGCGGATATTGGACGCGCAAGCGGCGGCCCCGATGTTGCGTACCTGTTCCCGCCGACAGACGGGAAGAATTTTAAGGAGGTGTTCCTCCAGCGAGATCTGAATTCATGGTTGAAAAGCTCCTCGTTGCGACGCTTCACGCGGATGGAGGAGCCTGATGTGGGCGCAGGGCGGGCGGACGTTACGGTGAGTCAAGATCACAGGTTCACAATCGAGGTCAAACGCGAACTCAGAAATGCCTCACGAAGCGCACTTTTTGCAGCATATGGAGGTCAGGCGGCCGGGTACTCAGTGGTTGGTCCCCGGCTCTCGATCGCCGCAATTTTGGACTTGACAGATCACACGGAGGGGATCCCATCGCTGAAGGAGTCCGTTTGGGTCGATGAAGTGCCTATTGCTGGTGCGAAGCCGAGACATGTGGTGACAGTCGTTATACGGGGTAATCGTCCGACACCTCGGCAAACCAAGACCGGTTAGACAATCGGCATATAAAGGAGCCCCTGTCCTCCCACCCCATGAAAAGTGCAGGAAGTCCTCTTGCATCTGGCCATTTTTTATGATGTCCGGAGTGCCAGCCGTGACAGGCCATCAGATGTGAAGGCATCACCCCCGTCGTAGTACACGGACACACAACGCAACGTTCCAGCCCCCACACGTAACCTGTTTAGATGCCTCGTTTTGCGCTTGATATTGAGTCCGTGCCCCGCCCTGTCCGTGCGCAAGAGCTCCTGGACGCCGTGAACCACCGCGTCGTCATTGCCGACGGCGCCATGGGCACCATGCTGCAGGGCCGGGACCTGTCTCTGGAAACGGATTTCCAGAACCTCGAGGGCTGCAACGAGATCCTCAACGACACGCGCCCGGACGTCATTGCGGACATCCATGACGCGTACTTCGCCACGGGCATCGACGCGGTCGAAACCAACACCTTCGGCGCCAACTGGTCCAACCTCTCTGACTACGGCATCGACGACCGGATCACCGAGCTCGCCCTGAAAGGCGCGAAGATCGCCCGCGAGCGTGCGGAAGCTGCCGAAGAAACAGACGGCCGCATGCGCTGGGTCCTCGGCTCCATGGGCCCCGGCACCAAGCTTCCCAGCCTCGGCCACACCAGCTACGACTACCTCAAGCAGACGTTCGCCCTGCAAGCCGAGGGGCTCATCGACGGCGGCGCGGACGCCTTCCTCATCGAAACCAGCCAGGACCTCCTGCAGACCAAAGCCGCGGTCAACGGCTGCAAGCAGGCCATCGTGTCCCGCGGCGTCCGCCTCCCCATCTTCGTGGAGGTGACGGTCGAAACCACCGGAACCATGCTCATGGGCTCCGAAATCGGCGCCGCCCTCACCGCCCTGGAACCGCTCGGCGTCGACGCCATCGGCCTGAACTGCGCCACCGGCCCGGACGAGATGAGCGAGCACCTCCGCCACCTCTCCAAGCAGTCCTCCGTAGCCATCGCCTGCATGCCCAACGCCGGCCTGCCCATCCTCGGCGCCGACGGCGCGCACTACCCGCTCACCCCTACCGAACTCGCCACCGCGCACGAGCAGTTCGTGCGCGAATTCGGCCTGGGCCTGGTGGGCGGCTGCTGCGGTACGACGCCGGAACACATGGCCGCCGTCGTCGAACGCCTTGCGCCCTTCCGCACCCGCGAGACGAAAGCGAGCAGCGGCCCAGCCCGCGTCCCCACCGAACGCGAAGCCGGCGTCGCCTCCCTCTACCAGCACGTTAACTTCGACCAGGACGCCTCCTACCTCGCCATCGGTGAGCGCACCAACGCCAACGGCTCCAAGGCGTTCCGCCAGGCCATGCTCGAAGAGCGCTGGGACGACTGCGTGGACATCGCCCGCGAGCAGATCCGCGTCGGCGCCCACCTGCTGGACGTCTGCATCGACTACGTGGGGCGCGATGGCGTGGCCGACATGAAGGAAATCGTCTCGCGTTTCGCGTCGGCGTCCACGCTCCCTCTGGTCATGGACTCCACCGAACCTGCCGTACTTCAGGCCGGGCTCGAACACATCGGCGGACGCCCGGTGGTCAACTCCGTCAACTATGAGGACGGCGACGGCCCGGACAGCCGCTTCGCGCGCATCATGCCGCTCGTGAAGGAACACGGCACCGCCGTGATCGCCCTGACCATCAACGAAGAGGGCCAGGCCCGCACCACCGAGGGCAAGGTGGCCATCGCTTCACGCCTCGTCGACGCCCTGGTGGGCGAATGGGGGATGCGCGTCGAGGACATCATCGTGGACTGCCTGACCTTCCCCGTCGCCACCGGCCAGGAAGAAACCCGCCGCGACGGCATCGAAACCATCGAGGCCATCCGCCAGATCACCGCCAAGTACCCGGGCATCAACACCACGCTCGGCGTCTCCAACGTGTCGTTCGGCCTCAACCCTGCAGCGCGCGTGGTCCTGAACTCCGTGTTCCTGCACGAGGCCGTCCAGGCGGGCCTGACCAGCGGCATCATCGACGCCGCCAAGATCGTTCCGCTCGCCTCACTGCCGGAGGAACAGCGCAAGGTGGCGCTGGACCTCGTCTGGGACCGCCGCGAATACGACGCCGAGGGCAACACCACTTACGACCCCCTGGCCATCATGCTGGACATGTTCGCCGGCGTCGACACCGCAGCGCTCAAGGACCAGCGCGCCGCGGAACTCGCGGCGCTGCCCACGGGCGCGCGCCTGGAGCGGCGCATCATCGACGGCGAAGGCAAGGGCCTCGAAGACGACCTCGATCTTGCCCGCAGTGAGGGCATGACGCCGCTCGGCATCATCAACGACCACCTGCTTGAGGGCATGAAAGTGGTGGGCGAGCGCTTCGGCGCCGGCGAGATGCAGCTGCCGTTCGTGCTGCAGTCCGCCGAGGTGATGAAGAACGCCGTCGCCCTGCTCGAGCCGCACATGGAGAAGTCGGATTCGTCCGGCAAGGGCACCATGGTGATCGCCACCGTCCGCGGCGACGTGCACGACATCGGCAAGAACCTGGTGGACATCATCCTCACCAACAACGGCTACAAAGTGGTCAACATCGGCATCAAGCAGGGTATTGCCGAGATCATGGCCGCGGCCGAGGAACACAACGCGGATGTGATCGGCATGTCCGGGCTGCTCGTGAAATCCACCGTGGTGATGAAGGAGAACCTCGCCGAACTGCAGTCCCGCGGCCTGGCGAAGAAGTGGCCCGTCATCCTCGGCGGAGCAGCGCTGACCCGCGCCTACGTGGAGCAGGACCTGGCGGAGCAGTTTGATGGCGTGGTCCGGTACGCCAAGGACGCCTTCGAGGGCCTTGCCCTCATGGAGCCGCTGGTCCGCGTCGCCCGCGGCGAGTCCCCGGACGACGTCGGCCTGCCGCCCCTGAAGAAGCGCATCCACAAGGGAGGCGCGAAGTTCAGGGTGACCGAGCCCGAGGCAATGCCCGGGCGGTCCGACGTCGCCGCCGACAACCCCGTGCCCGCCCCGCCGTTCTGGGGCACGCGCATCGTGCGCGGCGTCTCGCTCCACGACTACTCGGCGTTCCTCGACGAGCGCGCCACCTTCATGGGGCAATGGGGGCTCAAGCCCGGCCGCGGCGAGGACGGCGCCTCCTATGAGGAGTTGGTGGAACGCGAAGGCCGGCCGCGCCTGCGCTACTGGCTGGACCGCATCCTCGGCGAGGGCATGCTGGACGCGTCCGTCGCCTACGGCTACTTCCCGGTGGTCTCCGAAGGGGAGCAGGTGGTGGTGCTGCACCACGATACGGATCCCGACGGCGTCCTTGGCACCGCGGGTTTGCTCGCCCCCGACGGTGGTTCAGGCGGTCCGATCGGCACCGACCGGCTGCGCTTCGACTTCCCGCGCCAGCGCCGCGACCGGCACCTGTGCCTCGCAGACTTCGTGAAGTCCCGCGAATCCGGCCAGATCGACGTCCTGCCGGTGCAGCTGGTCACGGCCGGCTCGAAGATCGAAGAGTTCACCTCCAAGATGTTCGCCGCCAACCAGTACCGCGACTACTACGAGCTCAACGGCCTGGTCATGCAGCTCACCGAGGCGCTTGCGGAGTTCTGGCACGCCCGGATCCGCAAGGAGCTGGGCTTCGCGGCCGAGGAGCCGAAGGACACGGCAGGGTATTTCAAGCTGGACTACCGCGGTGCCCGGTTCTCGCTCGGCTACCCCGCGTGCCCGGACATGGAGGACCGCCGCAAGGTGACGGAGCTGCTCAAGCCCGAGCGGATGGGTGTGGTCCTGAGCGACGAGCTGATGCTGCACCCCGAACAGTCCACCGACGCGTTCGTGTTCCACCACCCGGAGGCGAAGTACTTCAAGGTGTGAGCTGAAGCCGGTCCGTGGCCTGGGGGGAGTCTGCCTCCGGGCGCGGCCGGCTCTACCTACGCATTCGAGGACGGCGCGCGTGGGTCTTGCCCCCGACAGGGTGTCGCCTGAGCACTATCAACGAAAAGTCCAACAACCTGTTGGATGCGCTATTTCACCGGCCGCGGCAGGTTTCGGGCCCTCCGTAGTTTCTCCGCCTTGCGTTCCTTGAAATAGCCGGCCCAGCCGCCAAGCAGGGGCACCAGGATGAGCAGGAACATCCACCATGTACGCCCCAGGATGTCCCACTGACCGGTTATGGCGATCTGGACTAAGCCGTAAAGCATCCCGCCGAAGCAAATGCTTACGAGAATGGCGAGAAAGAGCAGCCCGCCTGCGCTGTTGATCGGTTTGACCACGCCCCCACCGTCGTCTTTGCGCACTCCGTATTCGGCAGGGGTATAACTCACCACTTGGCCGTTCTCCGCCCTGCGATGTAGCAGATGTTCGCCGGGCGGGGGCGGCACGTAGCCCGATTCTCGGGGAATGCCTTCGCTGCGCTTACCCACAGCCAGCCTCGAACCTTGGGTATTCGGAGTTATTCATGGCCACAGCCTAAACGACCGTTGAGGCCTGAACGGTCATGAAGTGGGAACACAGAGTGGCAGTATGTGCGGCAGATACGTGGTGTCCAATCACCTCCGCAGTGGTGGCTTAAATCTGCACGGATGCAGGCCGGAGGTGCGAAAATGCAGGTTGCTGAAGCTTCTACTTACCAGTAGTTTTGCTTCTCGGTTGTTTCGCGAATCCCCCAAATTGCGAAACGACCAGGAAGGCCCCGCGGCGTCCCCCCATGTTGCGGGGCCTTTCGCGCAATAGCGCCCGGCCAGCGGACGCGGCTACTCCCGCTGAGAAACGCCGACAAGGGATCTCCGGGCTCATGCCGGAAGGCCGGTGCAGCCAGTGTCAGCGGACGCCGAGGTCGCTGTCAACATACGAATCCGGGCGGTGGTTGCACGCCGGTGGCCAGGAAGGCCCGTGAGGTAAGAATTCACTGAAAGGTGGGGCCGGGGACCGCGAGACCTGCACCAGGTGGTGTTTGCTTCACAATCTCCGGGCCCCACCGTTTGCGGTTCTACGCCTTGACGTATCCGTTCGGATTCAGCACGAATTTCGTTGCCGAACCGGCGTCAAATTCGGCGTAACCGCGCGGTGCATCCTCAAGTGGAATCGCTGTGGCGTTTACTGCCTTGGCGATCTGGACCTTGTCGTGCAGGATGGCCATCATCAGCTGGCGGTTGTACGACATGACAGGGCACTGTCCAGTGGTAAACGACAGGGACTTTGCCCATCCGGTACCCAAGGACAGCGACAGGGAGCCATGCTTGGCGGCGTCGTCGATTCCACCGGGGTCACCGGTGACATACAAGCCGGGAATGCCAAGAGCCCCGCCCGCAGCGGTGATGTCCATAAGAGAGTTCAGCACGGTGGCCGGTGCTTCATGTGAGGCGTCCTTGCCGTGTCCCCGGGCTTCGAACCCTACGGCGTCGACGCCGCAATCCACTTCGGGGACGCCCAGGATTTGCTCGATCTGGTCCTTCGGATCACCGTTGGAGACGTTCACCGTTTCACAGCCGAAGGAGCGGGCCTGAGCGAGGCGGTCCTCGTTCATGTCACCGACAACCACCACGGCTGCACCGAGCAGCTGCGCGCCGACGGCGGCCGCGAGCCCCACCGGGCCTGCACCGGCAATGTAAACGGTGGATCCGACGCCCACTCCGGCAGTGACGGCGCCGTGGAAGCCGGTGGGGAAGATGTCGGAAAGCATGGTCAGGTCCATGATCTTTTCCAAGGCTTGGTCGCGATCCGGGAACTTGAGCAGGTTCCAGTCAGCGTAGGGGACCAGCACGTATTCCGCCTGGCCGCCCACCCAGCCGCCCATGTCCACATAACCGTAGGCGCTGCCCGGGCGGTCCGGGTTGACGTTCAGGCAGATTCCGGTCTTGCGCTCCTTGCAGTTCCGGCAACGGCCGCAGGAGATGTTGAATGGTACGGAGACGATGTCACCCACCTTGATGAACTCCACGTCCGGACCGACTTCCACCACTTCACCGGTGATTTCGTGGCCGAGGACGAGGTCCGTGGGAGCCGTGGTCCGGCCCCGCACCATGTGCTGGTCCGAGCCGCAGATATTGGTGGTCACCGTGCGCAGGATCGCGCCGTGGGGTACTTTTCTGCCCACATTGGCGGGATTGACGCCCGGCCCATCTTTGAGTTCCAACGTCGGGTAGTCGGTGTTGATGATTTCGACGACACCGGGTTCTTTGTAAACTACGGCTCTGTTTCCTGACATGGATACTCCTTTTGGTAGGGGTAGTTGGTGCCGGGCCTTCCAATCAGATGGCCCTGCACTGGTCCGGCAAAGTTGCAGGCGCTGCCCCAAGCCCGAAAGCGGTGCTTCGATCGGGATACCTCCCCAGGTTTCAGGCCACCGAAGCACCCTTCACGGGCACGGGACAACTCCGATGAGACTAGGGTCACAGGAGCTGCAATAAAAGCGTAAGATTTTGGACATAACCCTGCGGAATGAGTGCAAGATTAACCCGCGGCAGGCCCGGCCACTATTTTTGGCAGCACTCAGGCCCTGAGTTGAAACCGATCCCTGGCCGGGGCGGAACGCGCCTTCGCGGCCTGCCCGCTCGCGCTGGAGACCGGCTTCACGCGCCGGAGTGCGGCGAGAATGGCCCGCCCCACCAAGACGATTCCGATTATTGTGGTGACGGTACGCAGGGTGTCCCAGCCCGCCGTCGACGTCACCAGCGAGTAGATCACGAAGCTGCTGAGGTTGGTACCCAGCGGCGCGCCGGCCACGTACGAGATTCCAGTGCCCCCGCCCACCGCAAACGGCCAGAACCACAGGTTCATCAACAGGCCGAACAGGTAGGACGCCGCGGCGCCATAGCCGCACAGCATCCACAGTTCAGCCTTGCCGCGCACCCGGCGGGGGAGCAGCCCCGCTCCTGCGCCCACCCAGGCGCAGGCGAAGAGCTGGAATGGCGTCCAGGGCCCGACCCCTCCCCACAAGACGCTTGAGACGGCGATGGTGGCGGCGCCGAGAAGTAGGCCAAAACGGGGACCGTAAGCCCGGCCGGCAAGAATCAGGAGGATAAAGACCGCTTCAACACCTCCGACGCCGGTACTCGCCACCCGCACCGCCGATCCGATGGCCGCCAGGACGCCGAGCAACGCCACAGTGTGTGCCGATCGGACCGAGCCGTCGAGGGACACCGCGACGAGGACGGCGGCCAGGGGCGCCATCGCCAGCGCCGCGTAGGGAACGGCTGCTGCGGCATCCTGCGGGAGGGCCGTGGCGAGCAGCGGCCAGCAGAATGCCGCCAGCGCCAGGAGGTTTGCAGCTGCGAGAACGGCGAGCTCGACGCCCCGCGGCATCTGGATGCGGGGCTTTCTTGAAGCGTTTACTGAGGCTGTTGGTTCGTCCATAAACCGTGGTGCCGGGACCCGTGAGGCTGCAAAGGGCTCTGCCGCGGGGACGGTTGCCGGGGCAGCTTCTGTTGGGGAAGAGGGCGCGACGCCGTCACGCATCGGGAGGATCCGGGCGCCGAGGCCATGGGCAAAGTCGAGGTCATGGGTGGCGATCAGCACCGCCGTGCCTGAGTCCGCTGCCGCCCGCAGCGCCGCCGACACTGCTGTACGGGCCGCAGGATCGAGTCCGCGCGTGGGCTCATCGATCAGGAGCACCTGGGGGTGGTCCATGGTCTGCAGTGCGATGGCCAGGACCCTGCGCTCGCCGGCAGAGAGGTCCCGGGGATGCTCGTGTCCTATGGGAATCCGGACGTCTCCGCGCAGCCGGGCCAGGTGTGACGCCGCAAAACCGGTCGCTGGCTGTCCGCCGTTCTTTCGACGCGCAAGGCGCCGTTCGGCCGCGCGAAGCTCTGCCGTGACCGTATCCCTGGTGAAAAGGTCGTCCGAGGCGTCCGGCACCAGGGCGACCCTACCGCCGTCGGCCGTGACGCCGTCGACCATTTTTGCGCCGCCCACGCCTTCGCTACCCGTGCCTTCACCGAGGGCGAGCGCCACCAGGAGGGACGACTTCCCGGCTCCGTTAGGCCCCACCAGCGCCACCACTTCGCCGCGGTGCAGGGTCAGGGACGCTTCGTGCACGAGTGGCGTGCCCTTGCGGTGCACCGAGAATTTTGTCGCCGTCAGTACGGGGGCCTGATCGGTGGCCGGAACGGGCGTTGGAAGGGCAGCCGCAGGTGACGAAGGCGGGGACGGCGCAACACCCGGCACCAGGGCACTGTCGTCGATGGTCCACCACGAATCGGCATCCGATACGAGCGCTTCCGCCCGGTGTTCCGCCACGATGATGCAGACATCTTCATCGCGGGCCAGGGCGTGCAGCGCGGCGATGACGCGTGCTCGTGCCGCTGTGTCGAGGTCGGCCAACGGTTCATCCACTAGGAGTAAAGCCGGGTAATCCACGACGGCGGCGGCGATGGCTACGAGCGTTGCTTCACCTGCTGAGAGGGTGCTGGGATCGCGATCCAGGAGCGCGGACACCCCGACGCGCTCCGCCACTTCGAACACACGGGCCTTAGCGGCACCGGACTGCAGGCCCCGCAGTTCCAGGGCGAGGGAGATTTCATCACGGACCCGCGTGGAGGCGAAGGCGGCGCGGGGGTTCTGCAGGACGACGCCGATGAGTCGGGCGGTATCGCGTGGCGGAGTGGTGGCCCGGTCCTTTCCACCGACGCGCAGGGTGCCGGAAATTTTTCCACCGTCAACGTGTGAGAGGAGACCGGCCATGCCGCGCAGGATGGTCGACTTGCCGGAGCCTGTTGGCCCGGTGATCACCGTGATTGAACCACTTGCCGGTGCGAAGGTATCGACCCGCACCTGTGCGTTGCCGATGCGGAAGAGGGCGTCCCGGATGAGGACCGGTGCTTCGTTACTTCGGCTGGGCTGGTGCGTTGCCCTGCTTCCGAAGCCGCGCAGTTCCAGGGCCGCGGCCACCCTGCCCGCGTGCTCAAGGGTTCGCTCAAGTACGGGCACCAGGGCGCGTGGGCCGAAGCGTTCACCCCTTAACCGGAAAGCCAGGCGCACGGAGGTCACGGCGTCGGCAAGAGCAGGGAGCGCTGCCCACGCCACCACAAGCATGCGGGCGATGCCTTGTAGGGGACCGCGCCGGGCCAGGACCACGAAGCCGCGGGACACATCCACCCAGGCGTTAAGGAGCCCGAAACCCAGGATCATGCCGGCAATTGGCACGGCGGACAGAACCGCCGCCCACAGCCCTTCTGCCGTGACTGGCCCGAGGAAGACCACATGCGCGAACGGGGCAGGCAGCCGTAGCGCCGGAAGGTCCAGCAGGAGCGCTTCGCCGGCACCCGTCCCGTTGAAAAAAATACGGTAAATGACCCGCGCCGCGATGAACACGACGGCGAGTGCCGCCGCTGCGCGTAACGGCGCGGGTCGAAAGGTCATGCGGTGGGTGCGGCCGGTTCGCCGTCGACCGCGAAGAGCAGCTCCAGGCTTTCTCCGGGGTTAACCTTCAGGGTGCCAAGGCCTTCCTGGGCGTAGGCCCAGTCGCCAGCGGCGGGCTTAACCCAGAGGGACCAGTAGGCGAAGGCGGCGGGCATGTCCTTGCACTCTTCCCGATACGTGCCGGCCTTGTGAGTGATGTCGAAGTCCGCGGCGGGAACACCGTTCACACGGCACACTACGTCCTTGGGATACTTCGGAGTGCCCTCGGTTTTCACCTCTGCTTCGGCGAGTACCTCCGACGCGAGAGTCGCCGCGTCCACGGCAACGCAGACGGACTTGTCGGCGGCTGACTGCTTCAAGGCGCCGGAATCGACGATGACCTTCACGCCGGCGCAGGGCTCGGAGGCGCTGGTTGAGGCTGCTGCCGTGGAGGCGGGTGCAGAAGTGGTTGGCTGGGGGGTTGCCGGCGCAGAACACGCGGCGAGGGTAAACAGGAGACCGGCGGCGGCGAGCGAGCTCGCGGCGGCGGTGCGGATCTTAGTCAAAGTCACCTGTTAAGGGTAGGGCGTGGCCTGTCTGGATGGGGTTGCCGTCGCGTTGTGTGACGTCAGGTCTCCCGCCGTCGTAGGCCTTTCCCGGGGATTTCCGAGGCACTGGACACCGGTAGCCGCCGGACTTATCGTGCAGAGGTGGCGGCTGCCTGATTGGCAGGATGGCAAGTGCTGCCGGTCTGTCGTTGCGGCCGTCCGATGACAGGAGGAAGCAGATGGAACACGTTGAAGAGACCGTTGATGTCGCAGTTCCAGTGCGGACCGCGTACAACCAGTGGACGCAGTTCGAATCCTTTCCGCAGTTCATGTCCGGTGTGGAATCCGTAACCCAGCTGACAGATACCACCAACCACTGGGTTACCAAGGTGGGTGGTGTTCAGCGGGAGTTCGATACTGAAATAGTTGACCAGGAACCGGACGACCGGATCGCCTGGCGGAGCACCGACGGCAAGTCCCATGCCGGCATCATCCGGTTTACGCCCCTGGATGCCAACCACACGAAGGTCAAGGTCCATTTCGAGTGGGCGCCGGAAACCCTGACTGAAAAAGCAGGCGCGGCACTGAAGATCGACGAGATGCAGGTAAAGGCCGACATGCGCAAGTTCAAGGAGTTCATTGAATCGCGCGGTACCGAAACCGGCGGCTGGCGCGGCGACGTCAAGGACAGCGGTCCCACCGGGCAGTTCTAGGGTGGGCGTTGCCGGCTCCGGACAGAGTGAAGCGGACGACGGCGGGTGGGCGCCCGCCGTCGTCCGCTTCAGGAAGTCTTCCGCCTACAGGCGAAGTTCCATGAACACGCTGTTGGGATCCAGGACGTAGTCGGCAAACGGCGGGCACTCAGTGAAGCCGTTCCGGGCGTACAGGCGCCGCGCGGGAGCAAAGTAGTCCTCGGTGCCGGTCTCAAGATAGACGCGTTCGAAGTTTCGGATCTTAGCGTCGTCGAGGATATGCCTGAGCATGCGGGTGGCCACGCCACGTCCCCTTGCCGTGGCATTGGTGCGCATGGCCTTTATCTCGCCGTGCATGGCTGAGCCGGGCGGGGATTCCAGGAGCTTCAGTGCGCCGCAGCCCAGCAGGCGGCCGTCGTCGCGGGCGGTCCAAAACGTGATGGACGGCGCGGACAGCGCGGAGTGGTCCAGGGCATGGACGCTTTCGGCCGGCGAGGTGGCAAACATGTCTGCCAGGTGCTCACTCAGGAGCTGGTGAACATCGCCCCGTGCGGGATCGTCCCGGTCAATGGAAATCATTGCCATAATTTACCCGCTTGGCGGGACAGGCCACAGCCGGAAGCGTTCGACGGCGGAAGGTTCGGCCGTCGCGCAGGTTCCCACGCTCACAGGGCACCGCGGGCAGCGTCTAGGTGCTGAGTCGCCAGTGGACCTGAATTGCCTCTGCAATGGGGCCAGTGGCGACGTCAACCTGGAAAGCGACGGGCGCGGTTCCTGTTTCTTCAATGACGGTGTCGCGGTACACCCGGCCGCATTTGGGGCACAGGGTGTAGAGATCCTCATCCGCGGGCCAGGCCGCAAGCCCTGCGGGGACTGGGGTGTCTCCTCCCGAGTGAACGGGTACGCCCTGGAAGTTGGCCTGGATCAGTCCGTCCTGGCTGACGGTGTTGCCGCACACGCAGACGATGGTGGTGACATCATGACCGGTCACATCGGCGGTTTCAGTGTCCATGATGACTTCCCGGGTGCTGGAAGGACGTGCTGGTAACAGCTTAAGCCCGCCCGAGTTCCGCAGCATCCATTGCTTGCTTCCACTGCGGGGTTCACCATTAAGGCTGTCGGGAAGGCTGGGGCCTGCTGAAAGCACTCACCGCCCAAGGATCAAGGATTCGAAATGAATAATGGTTCCGTTACGCCGAACCGACGTACGGTGCTCAAAGCGGCCGGGATTGGTGCGGCCGGAGTCGCCTCCATGCCCCTGCTGTCCGCTTGCACCGTCGAATCTGCCCAGCAAGCGTCAGCGACATCGGCACCACTTCTCCCTGCCCCGCCGGGACAGGTTGAACCATTGCTGGACCGGCCGAAGGTCGATAATGCCTTGGGCCGGCTCGACGGACAGATCCAGGGTGCCATGGAGCACACCGGGCTGCCCGGCATGGCTGTCGCCGTGGTGTACCGGGACGAGGTGCTGTACTCCAAAGGCTTTGGGGTGCGGGAGGTCGGGAAGTCCGAGAAGGTCGGTGCTGACACGGTGTTCCAGTTGGCTTCTGTGTCCAAGCCCCTGGCATCCACAGTGGTGGCGGCGTTGGTGGGCCGGGAAGTCTTCAAATGGACCGACGCCGTCGTTGGATATAACAAGAACTTCGCACTCAAGGATGACTACGTCACGCGGAACGCGACCTTTGCGGATCTGCTGGCGCACCGCAGCGGGCTGGAAACGGGTTCGGGTGACCTGCTTGAGGACCTCGGATTCGATCGTGGGTACATCCTCGGCCATCTCAACCAGGAGCCCCTTGATACGTTCCGGTCCAGTTACAACTACAGCAATTTCGGCTTCACGGAGGCCGGCCAGGCAGCAGCCGACGCGATGAAAATGACCTGGGAGGACCTGGCCGACGAGGTCTTGTTCCGGAAACTGGGAATGTCCGCCAGCAGCTACCGCTACTCGGACTACGCTAAAGCCGCAAACAAGGCCATCATCCATGTGCCGCTCGGGAACAAACAGTGGGCGGCGAAATACCAGCGTAACGCCGATGCCGAGGCTCCGGCCGGGGGCGCGAGTTCGTCCGTGCGGGACCTGGCCCAATGGCTCCGGCTGCAGCTCGCCAACGGCAGTTACGAGGGTCAGCCCCTTATTGATGCGGCGGCCCTTCAAACCACCCGCATTCCCCATGCGGTCTCCGGGCCGGCGTCGGCTCCGGCTGCCCGCTCCCGCTTCTATGGGCTCGGCTGGAACGTCTCCTACGACGACCAGGCCCGGGTCCAGCTGGGGCACTCCGGCGCCTTTTATCTTGGCGCCGCCACCGCCGTCTCGATGCTTCCCGGTGAGCAATTGGGCATTGTGGTCCTGACCAACGGACGCCCACAGGGAATTCCTGAAGCAATCGCCGCAGGCTTCCTGGATACAGCCCAGCATGGATCGCCCACGGTTGATTGGCTGGCATTCACCGCCGGCGTATTCAAACAAATAGATGAGTCCGAGAAGCCCAAGGTGGACTACACCAAGATTCCACCCAACCCGGCTCCCGCCAAAGCGATCAGTACTTACACCGGCATTTATGACAACTCCTACTATGGTCCGCTGGTGGTCCTGGAGGAAGGCGGGAAACTGACCATGAGATTGGGACCCACCGGCAGCCCCACCACGTTCCAGCTCACGCACTTTGACGGCGACACGTTCAGTTTCGAATCCATCGGCGAGAACGCCAATGGCCTGGCCGGTGCGCTGTTTGCCGGAGTAAGCGGCGGATCCACGCCAAGCGTCACCCTGGACTTCTACGACAGGACCGGGCTGGGAACTTTCACGCGGGCCTCGTAAGGGTGGGATTCGGACGACGGCGGGACGGCCCGCCGTCGGCCGTTCAAATCATCATTGTGGTGGCTGGCGAACTGCGCCACCATGATGCTATGGATGCTGAAACGCCTCAAACGGTGGAGCTGAACCTTCCCCAGGCCTTCCTGCTTTTGGCCACAAACGACACAAGCGGCAAACCTGAAGTGCCGCTGTTCGCGCTTCGAACCACGGTGGCAGGGGCAATTCTGGCCGAGCTGGACCTGCTCGGTGCTGTGGAGCTGCAGGGGAAGCGCGTCAAAGCAACCGGTGCCACCCCGGCCACTGAGTTCGAGCACGAACTGGAACTCATCCGTGCGAAGTCCCGGCCTCACACTCCCAAGTGGTGGGTGGGCGTGCTGGAGAGCCGCGCCGAAGTGCTGCGTGTCTACGACGGGCTGGTGTCACTGGGCATCGTGGAACACGTGGGTGAAAAGCACCTGGGCCGGTTCCGTGCCGTGCGGTTCCCGGAGAAGGACCATGCTCCTGAGGCGGCGCTGCTGAAAAGGATCGAGGCCGCGCTCAGCGGTCCTGCATCCAACCTCGAGGCGCCGGATACCAGTGAAACTGCTGACGGGACGGGCGTTGTCGGTGGGGCGTCCGGGACGGCCGGGTCCGCGACGCCCGACGCCAAGACGCCTGCTGCCAAGCCCCTAACCAAGGCGCCTGACCCTCGGACCATAGTGCTGATTGCCCTGCTGCAGGCCGCCGGGCTACTCGGCAAGCTTTTCCCCGATGCAGACAGGATCCGGGCCAGCGAGCTGTCGAAGGACTATTGGCCGTCCCGCGCGGTGGAGGACGAGCTTCGCCTGATCAGGCTGGCGGAGGAAGAAACCGCAAACCTGTAACGCTGCCCGAGTCGGATCACCGTCGAGCTCTACGAGCAGGCCAGCATCACGCCGATCAAACTGCCGAAGTAACAGCCGGTCCGTCTCCAGAAATACGAGCATGCCGACATTCCTTGCACCAGGGCGAAGTGACCGGCCGCAACTGCTCCATGAAAACCCGGAAGCCCACCCTGCCCCATGCCAATACTGGCCGGGGTCTTGACCAAACCGACCTGCTGCTGGGATAGTTTGGCACCCGGTGATCAGCACTACACCGGACCGTATCTGCGCAGTATTGGGGGATGACTATGAGCGACCAGATCATCACTGCTGTCACACCTGGTGAGCGGCCAGGCCTGTTCCTTCTGGAGCAAGGCACAACAGCAACGGCTATGCCTGAGTGTGAAGCGGAGCGCCGGAACCGACAGGCGTTACACGCCCTGGAAGTGGATTGGGGCAGAGGTGTGTTCGACTACGGGAAGATTCGGGCGATACTTGCCGGCCCCAGCAGCGAAGAGTGCCACCCTGACCATGCCGTTTGGAGCGCTTGAGGACCTGGCGGATGGTTAGGCCCGAAAACCATGGGGCTGGTACACCAAGTCTCGCGAGTACTGCGTTCGGGTGCTTAGCGGACTGAACGGCCTGGTGCTGGTTTGAAATAGTCAATGAGGAATCCTGCGAGGACGCCTGCCAGGATGACGATGGCTGCCGGCATAAGCGTGACGGGCCCTACGAAGTCGCGGATGTCGATTTTAAAGACAAGCATCAAGAGGGCGACAAGAAGAATGTAAGCAAGCGCCAACGCAGCTCCAAGGGACGTGACATCGCGTCCCAGGGTCTGCCGCTTCTTCTTGGGGAACTGCTTCGCGTACTCCTCAGCTGGGCCGAATTCTGTTGCCGCTGAGGTTCCTGCTGATGCCTGGTGAGCCCGTACCTCGTCGAGAACTTCCGAGATTTCGGGCTCCGACAAGCCGCGGATCCTGAGGTTGAAGGTTAGGTTTCGCTCGTAGGTCATGACTGTTCCTGTCCTGTGAAGCGGGCGCAAGCAGTGCTGGCATCTCCCGGTAAGGAAGCCGCAGCCCCGATTCGGGCAATTTCAGTTTTTGTGCAGCTGCTGACGGAAAATAGAAAAAGCGGGTTTTCGGTCATTATCCAAAAAGCTGCTTGACTGTATCGGTCATTCTTCGGAGCCCTGAACAGTCCGCGCAGTCTCCGGCGGAAGCGGGTTTATCAGGAACTGGATAAATAAATAAAAGTAGGTATGGTATGGGGTAACGCAAAGCATGGAAAGGCGTGATTCCGATGTCAGGAAAATCTCCGAAAAGCAGCGCCGCTAAAAAGGCCGGCAAGTCAATCCTTGAAAAAAGAGCCGACAAAAGAGCAAAAGCCGAAAACAGCGAAATTGCTTTTGTGAAGCCGCGCAAGAACCAGCGCTAAACAAACCAGCGGGCAGCCAAATTTGGGACTCCTAGCCCGGTCGGCTGCCCGCGCCATTCCAACAGAATCCGAAGGCCGCTGCCCCCGCCGCCGGGCCAGGCCGCTTGCTCAGTTACAAGGACCACCGCCATGAACACTTCCTTCAATGCCTTGATTGTCCCTGCCCGCCTCGTCCATCCGGTTCACATCGGACTGGTCCAGTTGGACTTGCCAGCACTGCAACGGCTGGCCGCTGGGGAAGTTGGAGTTGTGGCCGGCGGGGACTGGCACGTGTATCTGGACAGCGGGGGAATCAGATACACGGAGAACCTCCGGGCGGAGGTCCTCATGCGCGAAGCGGGGGTCGAACTGGAAGAAGCCATCCACGGGACGGCCATGTTCCTGGGCCGCGGCGGCCCGGGCGAAGAGGCCGACGCTCCCCGCCACCTCGTCAGGCTGGCCGAGCAGCTGTTCGATCTACCGCTGGCCGCCTGACCGAAGCGCTGCACAGGGCGCGATGGAGGGCCCTGTGCAGGCAGCAGACGGCGGTGGGAAATCCCGCCGTCGGCCGCTGCTGTCCCAGGTACGCAGCGTTACCGCGGGCTCTTGTCAATGACGCAGAAGCGGTTTCCGTCAGGATCGGCCAGGACCGCGAAGTCAAGGTCCTCCGGTAAGGCGTATCCGGGATTTGTTGTCGGGGCTAGGCTGGGGCCATCAAACGTCGGGGGGACGATATGAAACGCCGGATTACCGTAGGTTTTGTCGCTGCCGCCGCCTTCATGCTCGTGTCTTGTGCCGCGCCGCCTCTGCACAGCGCGCCTGGCGCGACGGAGCCCGCAACAGCCGAGTCGCCGCTGGGGCAGGCTACTGAGGATGACATGCCGATGGCCGTCATCACGAGCGCCGCCGGCAAGAAGGCTGTGGTCCACACGGGGGAATCGACCGCGCCCAGGGAACCGGGCCAGCGCCATGGCGTCCTGGAAACCGACGGAGCCGGGTGCATGGTTCTCCGCGACCAGAGTGGCTACGACTACACCCTGATTTTTCCGGCCGGGACCCGCTTCGACGGCAAGGCGGTCGCCCTGCCCGGGGGCACAAACTTTTCGGAGGGGCTCCGGGTGGCAGTAGGCGGGGCACTTGTCCCTGCCAATGTAGGCGTCAGCATGTGTGAGAACTACATGCGGCTCTTCTCTGTAGACACCGCGATACCGACCCCCATGGGTACGGGCGGTGCAACGCCTGTCCCGCGAACCCAACGGCTTTTTCGCCACTGAGGGCGGCCTGGAGTACCCCGCGGTGCTGGGCCTGGCCGCAGCAGCGTTCACCATCGGGGGTTCCGGGCCCTACTCACTGGATGCGCTCACCGGCCATGTCCTGGACCGGCCCTGGATGCGGGTTACCGCGTTGGCTGTGATCCCCGCAGCCATCGGCGCCCAGATCTATCGCCGGCGGAAACCGCTGGCCAGCGACGCTCCTGCACCGGCTCCGGTCGCTGCGACGGAACAAGGCTGAACGCCTGCCGTCCCCGGCGGCGCCTGTGACGCCTTGGTGAGATCACGACGGCGGGACGTCCCGCCGTCGTTCGCCGCCCGGGAACGATGCGTCCGGGTGCGGGGCAGATTTCCGACCCATCGGACGGTAATTTTGCCACTCGGCCCGGAACACGGTAAGGTGTGAGTCGTGTCACCCACCAGTGGCACGTGCTAATGATCTGCGGCGGGAGAGTCCTGCCGGTACGTTCTGCAGGCGCCGTAGGAGCAAATCCTCCCCAGGAATCTCTCAGGCCCACGTACCGCCGCGGCAAGGCAACTCTGGAAAGCAGTCCGGGCAACCGGACTCACCGACGGTGCAAGTGGCGCCCTGCTCAAGAGCAGTGCAACGCAAAACTCTCAGGTCCAATACAGAGCGGGGAGGAACCCGAATCAACGTGGTGCTTAGGCGCCACCTGAATTATGGAGTTCCCCTCATGACGGTTCAATCGTCCCCCACCACCTTCGCAGACCGCCATATCGGCGCACGCCGCCAGTCCGACATCGACACCATGCTCAAGGCCGTTGGCTACGACAGCGTCGATGGCCTGGTAGACAGCGCGGTCCCGGATTCCATCCGCCAGGACAAGCCGCTCAGCCTCGAGAGCGCCCTCAGTGAAGTCCAGGTCCTCGCCGAACTCCGCAAGCTCGCCGGCAAAAACAAGATGGCCGTGCAGATGATCGGCCAGGGCTACTACGACACCGTGACCCCGCCGGTGATCCGCCGAAACATCCTCGAAGCGCCTGCCTGGTACACCGCCTACACCCCGTACCAGCCCGAAATTTCCCAGGGCCGGCTTGAGGCGCTGCTGAACTTCCAGACCATGGTCCAGGACCTCACCGCACTTCCGGTTGCCAACGCCTCCCTGCTCGACGAAGCCACCGCCGTCGCCGAAGCCGTGCTCCTGATGCGCCGCGCCAACAAGGACAAGGCCGCGAAGGACGGCAAGACCGTCCTCGACGCCGACCTCCTCCCGCAGACCATCGCCATCGTCCTCGGCCGCGCCGAAGCCCTCGGCTTCGAGGTGGAGGTCGCGGACCTCACCGACGGACTGCCCGACGGCAGCATCAACGGCGTGGTCCTGCAGCAGCCCGGCGTCTCCGGCCGCGTCTGGGACCAGACCGCCGTCATCGCCGCGGCCAAGGACCGCGGCGCGCTGGTCACCGTCGCCGCCGACCTCCTGGCCCTCACCCTCATCACCCCGCCGGGCGAGCAGGGCGCGGACATCGCCGTAGGCTCCACCCAGCGCCTGGGCGTCCCGCTGTTCTTCGGTGGCCCGCACGCCGCCTACATGGCGGTCCGCCAGGGCATGGAGCGCACCCTCCCCGGCCGCATCGTGGGCGTTTCCAAGGACGACGCCGGCGTCCCCGCCTACCGCCTGGCCCTCCAGACCCGCGAGCAGCACATCCGCCGCGAGAAGGCCACCTCCAACATCTGCACCGCGCAGGCCCTGCTGGCCATCGTCTCCTCCTTCTACGCCGTCTACCACGGCCCCGACGGCCTGAAGGCGATCGCAGAAACGGTCCACAACAACGCCCGCGCCCTGGCCACCACGCTGAAGACCGCCGGCCGCGAACTGGTGTCCGACACCTTCTTCGACACCCTCACCGTCCGTGTGCCCGGCAAGGCCGCCAAGGTGATCACCGCCGCCGAAGCCCGCGGCATCAACCTGCGCCTCATCGATGCGGACACAGTTGGCGTGTCAGTCGATGAAACCACGACGCCGGAGGTCCTGTCCGCGGTTGTTGTCGCCTTTGGCGCCGGCCCCGTTGCGGCGGCTTCCGGGTTCGAGCTGCCTGAGTCCGTGCTGCGCACCTCCACCTACCTGCAGCACCCGGTCTTCAACACGCACCGCTCCGAAACCCAGCTGCTGCGCTACATCCGCCGCCTCTCGGACCGGGACCTGGCGCTGGACCGCACCATGATCCCGTTGGGCTCCTGCACCATGAAGCTGAACGCCACCGCCGAGATGGAAGCCATCTCCTGGCCTGAGTTCGCCTCCATCCACCCGTTTGCCCCGGATTCTCAGACTGCCGGCTGGCGGGAGCTGATTTCCGGGCTCGAAGCCGACCTGGCCGAGATCACCGGGTACGACCAGGTGTCCATCCAGCCCAACGCCGGTTCCCAGGGTGAACTGGCCGGCCTGCTGGCGATCCGCGGTTACCACCACTCCCGAGGCGAGGCTCAGCGCAACGTCTGCCTGATCCCGGCTTCGGCCCACGGCACCAACGCAGCCTCCGCCGTCCTCGCCGGCATGAAGGTGGTGGTGGTGGCTACTGCCGCCGACGGCACCATCGACCACACCGACCTGCACGCCAAGATCGAAGCCAACAAGGACGTCCTCTCGGCGATCATGATCACCTACCCGTCCACCCACGGGGTGTACGACGCCGACGTCCGCGAAGTCTGCGATGCTATCCACGCGGCCGGCGGCCAGGTATACGTCGACGGCGCCAACCTGAACGCACTCGTCGGGCTGGCACAGCCGGGGAAGTTCGGCGGCGACGTGTCCCACCTGAACCTGCACAAGACCTTCTGCATCCCGCACGGTGGCGGCGGACCCGGCGTCGGACCTGTTGCTGCGAAAGCACACCTGGCGCCGTTTATGCCGGGTGATGCCAACAAGGCTGCGCACGAGGCCGGACACGGCGTCGCGATCTCCGCTTCACGCTTCGGCTCCGCCGGCGTGCTGCCCATTTCCTGGGCCTACGTGAAGCTGATGGGCGGACAGGGCCTGACCGAGGCCACCAAGTCCGCGCTGCTCGCTGCGAACTACGTGGCTGCCCGCCTGGACGAGCACTTCCCGGTCCTCTATACCGGGGAGAGCGGCCTCGTGGCACACGAGTGCATCCTGGACCTGCGCGACCTGACCGCCAAGACCGGCGTTACCGCGGAGGACGTGGCCAAGCGCCTCATCGACTTCGGCTTCCACGCACCCACGCTGTCCTTCCCGGTGGCGGGCACACTCATGGTGGAGCCCACCGAGTCCGAGGACCTCGCGGAGATCGACCGCTTCATCGAGGCAATGATCACCATCCGCAAGGAAATCGACCAGGTGGCCGCCGGTGACTACACCGTGGAGAAGTCTCCGCTGCGCAACGCACCCCACACGGCAGCCGCCGTCGTCTCTTCCGACTGGAACCGGACGTATCCGCGTGAGCAGGCCGCTTTCCCGGTGGCCTCGCTCCGGCAGGATAAGTACTTCCCGCCGGTCGGGCGCATCGACGGCGCAGCAGGGGACCGCAACCTGGTCTGCTCCTGCCCGCCCCTCGAAGCGTTCGAGGACAACACTGCATTTGAGAACTAAGGAATTCCGATGACTGAGAACTACACCGCGCTCTACGAGCAGCACAAGATCGCCGGGGCCTCCTTCACCGACTTCGGCGGCTGGCAGATGCCCCTGAAGTACAGCTCCGAACTGGCCGAACACCACGCCGTCCGCAACGCCGCCGGCCTGTTCGACCTCTCCCACATGGGCGAAGTCTGGGTCACCGGCCCCGACGCCGGAGCTTTCCTCGACTACGCCCTGGCCGGCAAGCTGTCCGCCGTGGCTGTGGGCAAGGCCAAGTACTCGCTGATCTGCCAGGAAGACGGCGGCATCATTGATGACCTCATCTCCTACCGCCGCCCGTCTCCTGAAGAAGGAGTGGACAAGTACCTGGTAGTCCCGAACGCGGGCAACGCTGCGGTTGTGGCCGCGGCATTGGCCGAGCGGGCAGCCGGCTTCGATGTCTCCGTGGAAGACGTCTCCGCCGAGACCTCGCTGATTGCCGTGCAGGGCCCGAACGCAGAGGCCATCCTGCTGCAGTTGGTCCCCGCCGGGCAGCACTCGCTGGTGAACGAACTGAAGTACTACGCAGCGGTCGAGGTGGAAATCTCCGGCCAGGAGCTGCTGCTGGCCCGCACCGGGTACACCGGCGAAGACGGCTTCGAAATCTACGTTCCCAATGAGGACGCCGCCCGTTTGTGGGACGCGCTGCTGGAGGTGGGCGCGGGCCACGGACTCATCCCCGCCGGCCTGGCTTGCCGCGACTCGCTCCGCCTGGAAGCCGGCATGCCGCTCTACGGCAACGAGCTCTCCCGCGACGGCAACCCCTACGCCGCAGGCCTGGGCCCGGTTGTCTCGCTCAAGAAGGAGTCCGACTTCATCGGCAAGGCCGTTCTGGCGGAACTCAAGGAACTGGGCGCCGGATCCACGTCCGGCCGTAGGCTCGTGGGCCTCAAGGGCCTCGGCCGCCGCGCCGGCCGCAGCCACTACCCGGTCCTCAAGGACGGCACCGTCGTGGGCGACGTGACCTCCGGCCAGCCCAGCCCCACCCTGGGGTACCCGATCGCTCTGGCCTACGTCGACGTCGAACACACAGAACCCGGCACCAAGCTGGACATCGACCTCCGCGGCAAGCCCGAGCCCTTCGAGGTTGTAGCCCTCCCGTTCTACAGGCGCCAGCAGTAGGCGGACGCTGCCGGCCCGTCGGGTCCGACATCCTCCGCGTGCTCGGTCGCGAAGACGCCCGCTGCGCGGACGTGACGCTCCCTTGGACGCACGCTTCCGGAGGCCGGTCCCGAAGGGGCCAAACGCTCGCTCACTTACTGCGGGGTTTGGGCTAACCCTCTCTCACTTTCAAAACACGAACCTAAGGAAACACACATGGCAAAAGTTGTTGCTGAACTGAAGTACTCCGCCGAGCACGAGTGGGTTGCTGTTGACGGATCCGGGCCTACCAACATCGGCATTTCGGCCGTTGCTGCAGAGGCCCTGGGCGACATTGTGTACGTGGACCTGCCCGAGGTTGGCGCAACCGTGACCGCGGGGGAGACCTGCGGCGAGGTGGAATCCACCAAGTCCGTCTCCGACCTCTACGCCCCGGTGACCGGTGAAGTCGTCGAGATCAACGACGAAGTGGTCTCCGACCCCGCGCTGATCAACAACGATCCCTACGGCGCGGGCTGGCTGTTCAAGGTGGCCGTCACAGAAGAAGGCCCCCTGATGTCCGCTGAAGAGTACGCCGCAGCCAACGGCGGCGAGCTGTGAGCGGCGCGGGCATGACCACCACGGCGGCTTTCGAGCAGGTGGTCTCCCCGTCCCTGGACGCGGACCTCTCCGCGCTGGATCCCGAGGTCGCGGCGAAGATCGACGACGAACTCACCCGCCAGCGCGACGGCCTGGAGATGATCGCCTCAGAGAACCACACCGCCGTCGCCGTGATGCAGGCGCAGGGCTCGGTGCTGACCAACAAGTACGCCGAGGGCTACCCGGGCAAGCGTTACTACGGCGGCTGCGAGCACGTGGACGTCATCGAACAGCTCGCCATCGACCGGATCAAGGCTCTCTTCGGCGCCGGTTTCGCGAACGTGCAGCCGCACTCCGGCGCACAGGCCAACGCCTCGGTGATGCATGCGCTGATCAAGCCCGGCGACACCATCATGGGCCTGAACCTGGCCCACGGCGGCCACCTTACGCACGGCATGAAGATCAACTTCTCCGGCAAGCTCTACAACGTGGTGCCGTACGGCGTCCGCGAGGACACCCACACCGTGGACATGGCCGAGGTGGAGCGCCTGGCGCAGGAAACCAAGCCGGCGCTGATCGTAGCCGGCTGGTCCGCCTACGCCCGCCAGCTGGACTTCGCCGAGTTCCGCCGGATCGCCGACTCTGTGGGCGCCTACCTGATGGTGGACATGGCGCACTTTGCCGGGCTCGTCGCCGCGGGACTGCACCCTTCGCCGGTGCCGCACGCGCACGTCACCACGTCCACCACGCACAAGACCCTGGCCGGTCCGCGCGGCGGCATCATCCTGACGAACGACGCCGACATCGCCAAGAAGATCAATTCGGCTGTGTTTCCCGGCCAGCAGGGCGGCCCGCTGGAGCACGTCATTGCCGGCAAGGCCGTGGCGTTCAAGATCGCAGCGTCGGCCGAGTTCAAGGAGCGCCAGGAGCGCGTTTTGGCCGGTGCCCGGATCCTGGCCGAGCGACTGGTCCAGCCGGACGTCACGGCCAAGGGCATCAGCGTGATTTCCGGCGGCACCGACGTGCACCTGGTCCTGGTGGACCTGCGCAACTGCGAGCTCGACGGCCAGCAGGCCGAGGACCGGCTCGCGGAAATCGACATCACCGTCAACCGCAACGCCGTCCCCTTCGACCCGCGCCCACCTATGGTCACCTCCGGCCTGCGAATCGGCACTCCCGCGCTGGCTACCCGCGGCTTCGGTGAGGCAGCCTTCCACGAGGTTGCAGACATCATCGCCGAAGCATTGACGGCCGACGCCGGCACGGACCTTTCGGGGCTGCGTCACCGCGTTGAGGAGTTGGCGAAAGCCCACCCCCTCTACCCGGGCGTCGCGCCTCTGTCCTGACCTCGGTTGCGTCCGCGACGGCGGACCGGACTTTTCACGCGTGCTGGCTCGTTCCTCGCCTCTGACGCACGCTTTCGAAAAGTCCGGCTCCGCCGGCGCTCGCGGTCCTCTCACTTGGGTGCCGCTCCACCCACCCCACTGTTTTAGTTAGGACAAGTAATGGCTGTTGGAGTCTTCGACCTTTTTTCCATTGGGATTGGGCCCTCTAGTTCGCACACTGTGGGGCCGATGCGGGCTGCTGCTGTCTTTGCGGAGGAGCTCAAGGGCTTCGGCAAGCTCGCGGACGTGGCTTCGCTGCGGGTTGATTTGTACGGGTCGCTCGCGGCGACCGGCCACGGGCACGGGACGATGACAGCGATCCTGCTGGGGCTGGAGGGCTTCCATCCGGAGCTGATCCTGCCCGAAGAGGTGGAGGAACGGCTGGCAACCATCGCCGAAACCGGGGTGCTGCAGCTTGCCGGCGCCGTGCCGCTGCCGTACGGGGTGAAGGACATGGTCCTGCGGCCGCTGACCATCCTCCCGCGGCACACCAACGGCATGACCTTCACCGTGTCCGACGCCGGCGGCAACGTCCTGCACACTGCCACGTTCTTCTCGGTAGGCGGTGGCTTCATCGTCCGCGAAGGTGAGGAGGACGCGGCCCAGCAGGAGCTTGAGGAATCCAAAAAGGAACTGCCGCTGCCTTTCCGCACCGCTGCCGAACTGCTGGAACACTGCCGGGAAACCGGGCTCGGCATAAGCGACGTCATGCGGATCAACGAGGAGGACAGCCGCACCCCTGAGGAGATCCGCGCGGGGCTGCTGCACATCTGGTCCGTCATGGAGGATTGCGTGGCCAGCAGCCTGAAGCGCGAAGGCGTGCTGCCCGGGGGACTGAAGGTCCGGCGTCGCGCCCCGGACTGGTACGACCGGCTGAAAAAGGAAAGTTCACGGCCGGACAGCGAAGGCCAGGACCAGGAGTTCCACGACCCGAAGTATTGGCAGGAGTGGGTTAACTTGATCGCCCTCGCGGTCAATGAGGAGAACGCTACTGGCGGCCGGGTGGTTACCGCGCCCACCAACGGTGCGGCGGGGATCATTCCGGCAGTGCTGTATTACGCGCTGCACTTTGCTCCGGGCATGGAGAACGCCACCCAGGAGGACCGCGACGACGTGGTGGTGAGGTTCCTGCTCGCCGCGGGCGCCGTCGGGGTGCTGTACAAGGAGCAGGCCTCCATCTCGGGTGCTGAGGTTGGGTGCCAGGGCGAGGTGGGGTCGGCATCGTCGATGGCCGCCGCCGGACTGGCCGAAGTGATGGGCGGAACCCCGGCGCAGGTGGAAAACGCCGCCGAAATCGCGATGGAACACAACCTGGGCCTGACGTGTGATCCCATCGGCGGGCTGGTGCAGGTGCCCTGCATCGAACGGAACGCGATCGCCGCCGCGAAGGCGATCAACGCCACGAAGATGGCGCTCTGGGGCGACGGTTCCCACCGCGTCTCCCTGGACGAGGTGATTGTGACCATGCGCGAAACCGGCAGGGACATGAGCTCCAAATACAAGGAAACGGCGATGGGCGGCCTCGCCGTCAACGTCGTCGAATGCTGAAGGAAGAAAACTAATGACATTGGCACCTGATGGCCGGAAGCTTTTGCGCGTTGAACAGCGCAACTCTGCTGTCCCGGTGGAGCGCAAGCCGGAGTGGATCAAGGCCAAGGTCCAGATGGGCCCGGAGTTCGTCCAGCTCAAGAACCTGGTGAAAAAGGAAGGCCTGCACACGGTGTGTGAGGAGGCCGGTTGCCCCAACATCTTCGAGTGCTGGGAGGACAAGGAAGCCACGTTCCTGATCGGCGGCTCCGAGTGCACCCGCCGGTGTGATTTCTGCCAGATCGATACCGGCAAACCGTCCCCGGTGGACCGGTTCGAACCCACCAAGGTGGCCCGCTCCGTGCAGTCCATGCAGCTGCGCTATGCCACCGTCACCGGCGTGGCCCGGGATGACCTCGAGGACGAGGGCGTGTGGCTGTACGCCGAGACGGTCCGCAAGATCCACGAACTGAACCCCGGCACCGGCGTGGAGCTGCTGATCCCGGACTTCTCCGGCAAACCCGAACACATCGCCGCGATCTGCGACTCCAAACCCGAGGTGTTCGCGCACAACGTCGAGACCGTGCCCAGGATTTTCAAGCGGATCCGGCCCGCGTTCCGCTACGAACGGTCCCTGGACGTCATCACGCAGGGCCGGAACCTGGGCATGGTCACCAAGTCCAACCTGATCCTGGGCATGGGCGAAACCCGAGAGGAAATCTCCGAAGCCCTCAAGGACCTGCACGAGGCCGGCTGTGACCTGATTACCATCACCCAGTACCTGCGCCCGTCCGAGCGGCACCTGCCGGTAGACCGCTGGGTCAAGCCGCAGGAATTCGTGGACCTCCAGAACGAGGCCACCGAGCTCGGCTTCCTCGGCGTCATGTCCGGTCCGCTGGTCCGCTCCTCCTACCGCGCCGGCCGGCTCTGGGCCACCGCGATGCGGAAGAAGGGCTGGGAAATCCCCGCCGAACTCGCCCACATCGAGTCCTCCGGCACCACCCGCCAGGAAGCCAGCTCCCTGCTCGCGGCCACGGCCTGAGTTTCCGTACCCGGCTTCCCTGTTGCCCAAGAACCTGATGTTGAGAGAGGACCAATGAAGTTCCCCGTCAGAATCGAAATCATCCCCGTCCAGGGCATCGTTGAGCAAGTCCAGGCCCTCGTGCCCGCGACCACCACGCTGAGCGTCACGTGCCTGCCGCACCACGGCATCGAGCGGACCATGCGTACCGCCGTGGAACTGTCCGACGCCGGCTATAAAGTCATCCCGCACCTGGCCGCGCGGAGCATCCGCACCCGCGCAGAGCTGACAGACATCGTCCGCGGCTGCGATGCGGCCGGAATCCGCGAGGTCTTCGTTATTGGGGGAGACCGGAAACAGCCCGCCGGAGTCTATGACTCGGCCCTTCCGGTCCTCGAGGACATCGCGCAGTACAGCAGCGGAATGATGCGCGCAGGCGTCGCCGGCTACCCCGAGGGGCACCCCCTCGTCAGCCTGGTGGACCTGCTGGACGGGCTGCTGGCCAAGCAGCACCTGGCCTCGCACGTGGTCACCCAGATGTGCTTTTCCGCCGGAAAGATCCATGACTTCGCGGCGCTCCTGCGCCGCGAAGGCGTCCACCTGCCCGTCTGGGCGGGCGTGGCGGGGTCCGTCCCGCGGACCAAGCTTGTGGCACTGTCCACGCAGATCGGCGTCGGAAGTTCCCTGAAGTTCCTGAGCCGCAAGGGCCCTCTGGCCCGCAAGCTCCTGAGCGGGGACCGCTACTCGCCGGACAGCCTGATCACCGGGCTGGAAAGCCAGCCGGGCAATCTCGCCGGTATCCATCTTTACAGCTTCAACAGCCTTGAGTCCGTGCCGGCCGGCCCGGACCAGGCTGCATCTTCAGCACTCCAGACAGCATTGATTCGAGGAGCAGCACGTGACAACTAACCCTGCAACGACGCACCAGGAGCCGCATCTTGAGCGGCAGCTCACCAACAGGCACATCCAGCTGATCGCCATTGGCGGCGCCATCGGCACAGGCCTGTTTATGGGCTCGGGAAAAACCATCTCGGCGGCCGGACCGTCCGTCATTTTCGTCTACATGATTATCGGCTTCATGCTGTTTTTCGTTATGCGGGCAATGGGCGAACTGCTGCTGAGCAACCTGAACTACAAATCCTTCAGTGACTTCGCCGCGGACCTCCTGGGCCCCTGGGCGGGCTTCTTCACCGGCTGGACCTACTGGTTCTGCTGGGTCATCACGGGCATCGCGGACGTCATCGCCATCGCCGGTTATTCAAAGGAACTCTGGCCGGGGCTTCCGCTGTGGATCCCGGGCTTGGCCACCGTGGCCATCCTCCTGCTCCTGAACCTGGTGACGGTGAAGGCGTTCGGCGAGACCGAGTTCTGGTTCGCGCTGATCAAGATCATCGCCATCGCGGCGCTGATCATCGTGGGCATGTTCATGATCTTCACGGGCTTCCAGTCCGACGCCGGCCCTGCCACCTTCTCGAACCTGTGGAGCCATGGCGGGATGTTCCCGAACGAGTTCATGGGTTTTGTTGCCGGCTTCCAGATCGCGGTGTTCGCGTTTGTGGGCATTGAACTGGTGGGCACCACGGCTGCTGAGGCGAAGGACCCGGAGAAGAACCTGCCCAAGGCAATCAACTCCATCCCCATCCGCGTGCTGCTTTTCTACGTGGGCGCCCTCATCATCCTGATGGCCGTCACCCCGTGGACCCAGTTCCAGGCCGGCCACAGCCCGTTCATCGCGATGTTCTCCCTGGCAGGCCTCGGTGCCGCGGCCACCGTGGTGAACCTGGTGGTGCTCAGCTCGGCCATGTCCTCGGCCAACTCCGGCATCTACTCCACGTCCCGCATGGTCTACGGGCTGGCGCAGGAGGGGGACGCGCCGTCGGTCTTCCGCAACCTGTCCAACCGCAAGGTGCCGCAGAACGCCCTGTTCCTCTCCTGCGTGCTGCTGCTCTCCGGCGTCATCCTGATGTACGCGGGCCAGGACATCGGCAAGGCCTTCGAAATGGTGACCACCGTGTCCGCCGTCTGCTTCGTGTTCGTCTGGTCCATCATCCTGGCCAGCTACCTGGCATTCCGACGCCGGCGCCCGCACCTGCACGCGGCGTCCAAGTACCGGATGCCCGGCGGGATTCCCATGGTGTGGGCGGTGTTCGCGTTCTTCGCCTTCGTCCTGTGGGCACTGACCACGCAGCCTGACACCCTGATGGCGCTGCTGGTCACCCCGGTGTGGTTCCTGGTGCTCGGCGCCGCCTGGCTCGTGCTGCGCCGCCGTCCTGCCCACGTGGCCCGTTTCGCGCGGTTCCAGTCGGAGCTGGCGCAGGACATGGACACTGAGGCGTCGGCCATCGGGCGTGACTTTGACGGGGCGAAGAAGTGAGCACGGCACTGGATGCGCCTGTAACCGCCCCTGGACGAGGTGCGACGACGGCGGAGCCGGCCGCCGCCGTCGAGCATGTCCTGACTGTTGACTGTGCAGAGTCGCCGGGCATCATCCACGCGGTGTCGGCATTCCTGCTGGAGCACGGCTGCGACATCATCGACATCAAGCAGTACGGCGACAAGGCGCACGGGCATTTCTTTATGCGCGTGCACTTCTCCTCCGGGTCGTCAGTGTCTCCCACCGGGCAGGAGCCACTCAGCACCGAGGACCTGCGCCGGGACTTCACGCCACTGGCAGAGCAGTGGCAGATGAACTGGCAGCTGGAGCCGCAGGGCCGGAAACGCCGGGTGCTGGTGATGGTGTCCAAGATGGGCCACTGCCTGAACGACCTGCTGTTCCAGGCACGGACGGGCGATATCCCGGTGGAGATCGTCGCCGTCGTCTCCAACCACCGCGACCAGGCGAGCCTGGTGGAGTGGGACGGCATCCCGTTCTTCCACGTGCCGGTCACCAAGGACACCAAGGCCGACGCTGAAGCCCGGCTTCTGGAGCTCGTGGACGAACTCGACGTGGAACTCGTGGTCCTGGCCCGCTACATGCAGGTGCTCAGCGACGAGCTCTCGGCCAAGCTCGCGGGCCGGACCATTAACATCCACCACTCATTCCTGCCCAGCTTCAAGGGTGCCAAGCCGTACCACCAGGCCTACGAGCGGGGAGTGAAAACCGTCGGTGCCACCGCGCACTACGTGAACGCCGAACTGGACGAGGGCCCGATCATCTCGCAGCAGGTTATCGAGGTGGACCACACGTACACCGCCGATGACCTGGTGGCGGCGGGCCGGGATGCCGAGTGCGTCGCGCTGCGCAACGCTGTCCGCTGGCACTGCGAGGGGCGGATCCTGCTGCTGGGCAACCGCACGGTCATCCTGCGGTAAAGCCATGAAGGCAAAGGGCCAGCAGTGGCGCCGGGTGTCGTGGAACGCCCTGTTGATGGGGCAGCCGGTGCGGCTTTCGCAGCACGGGCTGCACATCGGCACGGGTTTTGTTGATGACTCGACGCCTGACGGCTCCATCATCTGGGTTGTACTCGACGGCTGGCAGGAACGGCGGATGTTCCTCAAGGAGGACTATGTACAAGTGGAAATTGCGGCGTAACGGGCCTCAACCTCGAACCAGGCTGCGGCTGGAAGCGTGGGCGGTTGGGGTCACTTTCCTTGTCCTGATCACGGTCACCGTTGCGCAGTCGCTCGCCTTCGGGCGCTGATGGTCCGTGGTTGACCGCACGCCGGCAACGGGCAACGATGAGGTATGACTGACTCAGCTGATATCGCCCGTGCCCCTTTTGATGATGATGACAGCGTGGGGGAGGTTGACGGCGTGGAGACTGCGGAAAGCATTGCGGAAGACGTCAAAGACGAGATCCGCCTGGGCCACGTCCAGGACGACGTGAGCCACGTGCTTGAGGAACGGTTCGACGAAGCCGGCATCAACCTGCGTCCCGAGGCCGTGGACGACCTCGCCGAAGAGATCGAAAGGGACGTGTCGAGCTAGCGGACAGTACTGACGGTGCGGGCCGGAAACGGCAGGCAACAACCTGGATCAGTGCGCTGGCCGTGTTGGGCGCCTGGCTCCCGAAGGAATACCGGGGGAGCAATACCAATGATCCAGGTGGCCCGCACCTTCTTGCCCGCAAACGCAAGCGGGCGACGGCGGGAAGTCCCGGCGTCGCCCGCTGCTTGGCTTAGCTGCTAGTCGTCGTAGGTGTTGGCGATGTAGACATCACAGGGGGCGTTGTGCGCCACGCTGTTGGCGACGCTGCCCAGGAGGCGGCCGATCCCGCGCATCCTGCGGTTACCCACCACGATCAGCCGGGCGTCCAGGCGCATGGCTTCCTTGATCAGGGCATCAGCGGGCTTGCCGCGGGCAGCGGAGTGGGTGATCTCCAAGCCCGGCCCCGTGTTCGAGGCCAGCCAATTGGCGACTCTTTCGGCGCTGTCGGCGTTGGAGATCCGCACCTTGTCCGACCCGACGCCGAAAGTCTCGGCGCTTTCGGTCTCAAACGCGGTCACCACGTGGAGCGACGCTCCCAGCGACGTGGCCAGGTCCTTTGCGGCTTCCGCGGCTTTCCTGGCCGACTCGCTGCCATCAACACCTACAACAACTACTCCGCTCATACCGTGCTCCTTTTGCTGGTATCTGTGATTTAGCGTTCCGTAGCCAGTCTAGGGAACAGGGGCCTGGAAACCCCATGTCATCTTGCGGATAGCCTTGCTTTGCAGTCCGCTTAGCGCCGGGAGCTCAAAGTCGTCCGGGACAGTCCACGGGGACGTACCCGCGGCCTGGCCCAGGCGGGTGACCTTCATGCCCTGCCGGAGAACTGGTCCAACCCCAAGGACTGGCTCGTTCAAGGCGCCCGGTGCGCACAGTTCAGCCGGTGGCGTGAAGGAACCTCTCCAGGTCGTCTTCCCCCGGGGACACTCCGATGTAGACAAAGTCCGGAGGGTCGCGAGGGGGATCATCGGACAGCGTTTGCAGTATGTCGGGCCAGCGGGGTGGTTCCCGGTCGTGATGTTCGGCTTTGTAGTGTCTGCCGGTAGGTGAGGTCCATCCTGGCGGTTGGTCCTTGGTTGCCGGGGTTGGTCTCCAGCCAGTGGCGTGTTTGAGGTGGTGGTGTTTCGGACAGAGTTGGGCGAGGTTGCTGATGCCGGTGGTTCCGCCGTGTTGCCAGGCGGTGAGGTGGTCGGCGTCGTTGTCGAGGGATGGGTTGCTGCAGCCGGGGAAGGTGCATTTGCCGTCCCTGAGCTGCAGTGTCCTTTTCATGGGTTTGGTGAGGCGGTAGCTGGTGCGGCCGATTTCCAGTGGTGCGCCATCGCGGGGGTCGATGAGGACCCGGTAGAACGAGCTGGCGCCATCAGCGACGAGTTTGCGGGCCATGGATGCCGGGATCGGGCCGTAGCCGTCCAGTGTGGCTGGTTCGTCGGTGACGCCGAGCAGCGCGAACACCGGGACGGTGACGAGCGCATCAACCTTAGGTGCAGGGACCTTTCCAACCTCGAGACTGTGGTGCCCGTTGCCGAAGCTGCCCGCAGCGGGAGCGTTGAGGAGCAGGCCGGCGGCGGTGTCGAGCCGTAGTTGTGTGAGCGTCCGGGGCTCATAGGGGCCTTGGAGTCCGCGGGCGAGGGCGGTGGAGCGGTTCCAGATGGCGCAGGCGGTGTCCGCGGGCAGGTACAGCGAGACCCATGCCATCCCGTCCTTGTCCGGCCGGTACTCCACTCGCCGGTCCGCCACACTCTTGGCGTGGCGCTTTTCAATGGACTCGGCGTGGTGGCGTTCCCGCCAGGCGCGGGCTTTGGCTTTGAACCGGTACGCCGGTATTTCTCCGAGCTTGGCCGCCGCGGCAGGTTGCAGCGCGTCCGGGCCCAGGAAGTGGGTCTCAAGGGCCGACGCGCCGGCGGGGTTGAGGGTGGCGGTTTCTTCGACCATGACCTGGGCATGCCGCCAGGAGATCGTCCCTGCTTGGAGGGCGGTCAAGGTCAGCGGCAGCGTGGTGACCAGGGCGTGGGATGCGGCCAGGAAGGCGCCCGCGGCCCTGCCGCTGAGGGCTAGGAGGCTGCCGATTTCGGCGGCGACCGCCATCTCCTGGGCCTGCACCGGCGCGTCCACCGGCGCGACAGCGTAGACAGTATCCGAATACGCGACGGCAGCCCGGGCCTTCAGACCCGCGATCCCGGCCTCGACAACTGCGGCGCCGGCAAGGATGTCCAGGCAGCCATCCGCCAGCGCGGCCAACGGATCAGCTTCATCAACTGCCCCGAAGCCGGCTCCGTCAACCTCGGCATGAAGCACGGCAAGAGCGGCCTTGATGTCCTCAAACGCCTTCGCCACCGCCGCTTTGCCCATGGATTCATCATGGCAAGGGGGTCCGACATTCCGGTCGAAAAGCGATCTCAAGCAGCTCAACCGCCGGTTCGATAAGCTCAACCACCGCTCCGGCCGCCAAACACCATTTGGCGGGCAGTGGCAACCGGTTTTGGCCATTAGTCCCATTCGTTCAGGAGCTGGAACTGATGCCGGCGCCGGACTCCTCCTGTTAACCGTCCCGCAACCATGGGGCCCTCCTGCGTTATTGCGCGGCGACAAAGCTTTTCACGCACCCACTGGCCCGCACCCCCAAGGCCGGCCAGTGAATCCCCATGAGTTGTACCAAGGAGTACTTCGTGTTCGTGAAAAGCACCATCGCCGCCCTCGTTGCCCTGACCTCCCTGACCGGAACGGCCGCAGCCCCCTCCACCGTTACCCAGGCATCCAGCCCGTCTCCCGTAACCCTCGGGCAGCCCCTCGCCGCAGCGCACGCCCACAACGATTACGAGCACGACCGCCCGCTGTTCGACGCCCTGGAACACGGCTTCACCAGCGTGGAAGCCGATGTCTGGCTGGTTGACGGAGAACTCCTCGTGGCCCACGACCTCGAGGACGTCCAGCCCGGCGTCACGCTCGAAAGCCTCTACCTGGAACCGCTGCAAGACCTGGTCCGCGGCCAGCAGGGCCACAGTGTGTACCCCGGATGGGACGGCAGCCTGCAGCTCCTGATCGACATCAAGAGCGACGGCGAAGCCACCTACGCCGCCATTGAGCAGGAACTGGCCGAGCACCGCGACATCATGAGCCGCTACAGCCAGGGCAAAACCAAGACCGGCCCCGTCACCGCGGTCATCAGCGGCAACCGCCCGCTGGCCACGATGCAGGCGCAGGAGAAGCGGTTCTCGTTCTATGACGGCCGCTCCGCCGACCTGACCGCCGGCAAGCCTGCCGGCCTGATGCCGCTGGTCAGCGACAACTGGACCAAGCTCTTCACCTGGCAGGGCGTCGGACCTATGCCCGAGGCCGAGCGCGCCAAGCTGCACGCCTACGTTGCCGCCGCCCACGCTGAAGGTTACCGCGTCCGCTTCTGGGCCACCCCGGACCAGGCCGGCCCCGCCCGCGAGGCCATCTGGAACGAGCTCTTCGACGCCGGCGTGGACCACATCAACACCGATGACCTCGAGGCGCTGCAGCAATTCCTCGCATCCCGCACGCAGTAGCCACCCGGTAGCAGACAGGCAACACCATGACTTCGAAAACCCTTACGGCAACAACGACGACGGCGGCCCTCCTCGCGCTCAGTCTTGTTGCGTCCCAACCCGCCAACGCTGCGGACACCGCGCCCACCAAGGACGCATTCAGCTTCGGCGTCATCGGCGACATCCCTTACGGTGACGCCGAAATCGCCAAGTTCCCCGCCCGGATCACGGACATCAATACGGACAGCGGCCTTGATTTCGTGGCCCACGTGGGCGACATCAAGAACGGATCATCCGTCTGCTCAGACGAATACTTTGCGTCGATCCGGCAGCAGTTCGACACCTTCAAGCACCCCTTGATTTTTACGCCGGGCGACAACGAGTGGGTGGACTGCCACCGCACCAACAACGGTGCCTACAACCCGCTGGAACGGCTGGACAAGCTGAGGGAAGTGTTCTTCAACCAGCCTGGCAAGACCCTCGGCGCCACGATGCCGGTCAAGTCCCAAAAGGAGCTGGGGCTCCCGGAAAACGTCCAGTTTACGCAGAACCGCGTGGCTTTCTCCGTGGTGAACGTCCAGGGCAGCAACAACTCGCTCCTGCCGTGGAGCGGCCTAGGCGAAACCGCCGTCACCCCCGAGCAGCAGGCCGAAGTGGAGCACCGCACGGACGCCGTCCTGGACCAGATCCGTGACACGTTCGCCGACGCCGCCCGCCGCAACGACAGGGCCGTGGTGCTGATGACCCAGGCCGACATGTTCGATCCCTCGCTCCTCGCCGCGGCTACGGCCAACCCGGACTCAATGTCCGGCTTCCGGGAGATTGTGGACACCATCATCGAGGAAACCAACCGGTTCGACGCGCCGGTCTACCTCATCAACGGGGACAGCCACGTCTTTGCCGAAAACCAGCCGCTCGCGGCGGGCTCACCCTGGCTGGAAATCTACGGCCAGCAGGAAGCCGCGGACGATCTGCAGCGAATCACCGTGGACGGCTCGGCCAACGCCACCAACTACGTCAGGTTCACGGTGTCCGGGAACAGCGCCGCCGACGCACCGGTCCTGGCATGGGAGAAGGTCCCCTTCACCCAGTAGCTGGAAGCGGGACGGTAGCAGCTGAACCAGACAATAGCGGCACACAAAGGAAGCGGACGACGGCGGGGGGTCCCGGCGTCGTCCGCTTCTTTTTGTTGGTGCAAGGAAGCTTAGTGGATAGCTTCCGCGGACCGCTGTAACTGTCCCACCGAAACCCATCCTAGGGCCGTGGCTTCCCGCCCCGGGATATTCGCGCCCGCTGGACGTGAGGTCCCGCCGTCGTCCGTTCTTTCGGCTCCTCCGGTACCCTGTTGAGATGGTGCGTGGACTTGCGGATTTGGGGGCAGAGGGCATCCTGCTGGCCGGAGCAGGACGTGCCATCCTGCTGCAGCTCGCCGACCCCGCCGTGGGCCGCGGCGTCGCCGAGCACAGCACATTCACGGACCGCCCGATCAACAGGCTCACAGGCACCCTCACCTACGTCTACGCCGTCGTTTACGGCTCGGACGAACAGCTGAAGGAGGTCCGCCGCCGGGTGAACCGGGCCCACGTGCCCGTTCGCGGCGCTGCCAATGAAAATTCCTCGGGATACAACGCCTACAACGCCGACCTGCAGCTCTGGGTGACGGCGACGCTCTACGACACCGCCTTCACCATCACCGAGAAAATCTACGGACCGCTCGACGACGATGCCGCCGACGCGATGTACCGCGACTACGCGAAACTTGGCACGGCCCTGCAGCTTCCGGAGCGGATGTGGCCCGAGGACAGGGCAGCATTCCGCCGCTACTGGGACGAGCGGATCCGCACGTTGCGCGCCGATGAGAACGCCGTACGGGTGGGCCGGGGCCTCCTTTACCCGAAGCGCGCCGCGCCCTGGTACCGCGCCATCATGCCGTTCGCCCGATTCCTCACCGCGGGTCTCCTTCCCCACCAGTTGCGCAACGACTTCGGCCTGCCCTGGAGCGACCGCCACGAGCGCCGCTTCAACCGCACCATGAAGGCCCTGGCTGCGATCTACCCGAAGCTGCCGCAGCGCATCCGGCACTGGTTCAAGAACTACTGCCTGAACCAACTGGAAACTTCACCCCGCCAGGGAGTCATTGCGTAGTTCCCTCATAAGCCCGCCGCGCAAGATAAGCTTGCTTACTAATTCAGTTCGTGGTGGCGGGAGAGGGCTCAGGGAAATGGTTGCAGGAAAGAATCTGCCGGAAGCCGGGGTGAGCGGCGAAGTCCACCAGGACCGCTTTGTTGGCGGGCAGGACCTGACTCGGTGGGATACCAAACCCGGCCAGCTCCTGGCCTCCACTGTCCAGCGGATCAGCCGGCTGCTGGGTTCACATGCGGCTTTGGTTCTCATCCTTGCCGCCGGTGCGGTGTTGGCCGTTGCGCTTGCCGCGGTGTTCGCCGAGGTGTACGAATCCGTGGTCCAGGCCGACGGCGTTGCGGGGCTGGACCATCCGATCCTGGACGGCGCGAAAACGCTCAGGTCCCCGGTGTTGGACACGGTCATCACCGGATACACGGACGTGGGCGGGACCGTGGGCATGCCCGTGCTGGCGCTGGCCATCATGATCGGGCTCGCGGTGAAGCGGAAGTCCTTTACCCCGGTCATTCTGATGCTTGTTGCCGGCATCGGTTCACTCCTGATGACCATCGCCGGCAAGGAACTGGTGGGCCGGACCCGGCCGGACCTCGCAGACGCCGTGCCGCCGTACGAATACTCCGCCTCATTCCCCAGCGGCCACTCGCTGAACTCAGTGGTCATTGCGGGGATCGTGGCCTACCTGATCATCCTCCGACTCAAGTCCGCCCGCGCTCGGGTCCTGACCGGTGTGGCTGCAGGGGTCTTCGCGGCCACGATGGGGCTGAGCCGTGTTTACCTCGGGCACCACTGGCTCACGGACGTCCTGGGCGCCTGGGCGCTGGGAGCCGCGTGGTTGGCGCTGGTCATCACGGCCCACCGCCTCTACCTCACCACCCGCGTGCACCCTGCCTGATCTGCGTCCGGCAGGTGCACGCCCATCAGAGTGCCGACCCGATCGAGGCCAGTTCTGCGGCCGGTGAATCGGCGAAGCGGTTGTCCGGCCGATCCAGGCCGTAGTGCTCCCGCAGCGTGTGGCCGGTGTACTCGGTGCGGAACAGGCCGCGCTCCTGCAGGATCGGCACCACCTGGTCAACAAAAGCCTCCAGCCCGGAGGGAAGCACCGGCGGCATGATGTTGAAGCCGTCCGCCGCGCCGCCGTCGAACCATTCCTGGATGGCGTCCGCCACCTGGACGGGCGTTCCGGTGAAGGTGCGGTGGCCGCGTCCGCCGCCCAGCCGGCCGATCAGCTGCCGGACCGTGAGCTTCTCCCGGCGGGCGAGCTGGACAATCAGCGTGTAGCGGCTCTTGGCCCCCTCAATCGCGTCCTCGCTGGGCAGGTCGTCCGGGAGTTGGCGGTCCAACGGAAGGTCCTCCGGGTCTACGCGCAGCGTCCTGGCGAGCTGGATCCGTGCGTACTCGGGTTTGATCAGCCGGTCCAGTTCCCGTTCCAGCTCCAGGGCCTCCTCTTCGGTGGCGCCAATGACCGGCACGATGCCCGGCAGGATCTTGATGGTCTCCGGGTTCCGGCCGGCAGCAGCGGTTCGCGCCTTGAGGTCGCGGTAGAAGTCCTGCGCGTCGGCGAGGGTCTGGTGGGCAGTGAAGACGGCGTCCGCGTACCGCGCGGCGAGGTCCTTGCCGTCCTCGGACGAACCGGCCTGCACGATCAGCGGGTGCCCCTGCGGCGGGCGCGGCACGTTCAGCGGTCCGCGGACCTTGAAGTGCTTGCCCTCGTGGTCGATTACGCGGATCTTTCCGGCATCACCCCAGACGCCCTCCTCCTTGTCCGCGAGCACGGCGTCGTCCTGCCAACTGTCCCACAGCTTCTGGGCCACCTCGATGAACTCAGCGGCACGTTCATACCGGACGGCGTGGGCGGGTTGATCGTCCACGCCGAAGTTGCGGGCGGCGTCGGGTCCGGCGGTGGTGACAACGTTCCACCCGGCGCGGCCGCCGCTGACCCAATCCACCGACGCGAACCGGCGGGCAAGATTGAACGGCTCGTTATAGGTGGTGGAGGCCGTGGCGATCAGCCCGATGTGCTCGGTGGCGCCGGCGATGGCGGTAAGGAGCACCGTGGGCTCAAGCTTTCCGGCCGGGCGGCGGCCCACCTCGCCGAAGAGCACGGGCGAGTCCGCGAAGAAAATGGAGTCCAGCTTGCCGCGTTCAGCCGTCCGTGCCAGCTGCTTGTAGTGCTCCACATTCGTGCTGGACTGCGGGTCGCTCCCAGGGAGACGCCATGACGCCTCGTGGTGGCCGGTGCTCATCAGGAAGGCGTTGAGGTGAAGGCGACGCTGGCTTAAAGGGTCTTCGGTAGGGTTTTCGGAAGTCATGCGGTGCTCCTTGGGAAAGTTCGGCGTGGCTAGGTTTGGGAAGGGTGATGGCAGGGCGGGTTAATGACTGACAGCGGGCTCGACGCCGAGGTCGGCCAGGAGGTCGCGGCGCAGCGCCTCGTGCCCGGCGGCGTCTGTATGGGTTCCGGCTGCGGAGCCGACTTCCGGGGCCACCGTACGGATGGTGGCGACACGCCCGCTGTCCAGCACCACGATCCGGTCCGCAAGGGCGATGGCTTCGTCCACGTCGTGGGTCACCAGCAGGACGGCCGGGCGGTGGGCGGCAATAAGATCCTGTAACAACCCGTGCATCTTGATCCGGGTCAGGGCGTCGAGGGCACCGAACGGTTCGTCCGCCAGCAGCAGCTGCGGTTCGCGGACCAGGGAGCGTGCCAACGCCACGCGCTGCTGCTCACCGCCGGACAGCTCGTGCGGCCAGGACTTCTCCCGGCCGGCGAGCCCCACTTCGGTGAGGGCCTTGCGTGCCCGGGCCTCGGCGTCGTGCTCCCGAATACCCAGGGTGACGTTGCCAAGGACGGTGTCCCAGGGCAGGAGCCTGGAGTCCTGGAAGACCACTGACACGCGCTCCGGGACGCTGATCACACCGCTGCCGCGAACGTCGTGGTCCAGCCCGGCGAGCGCCCGGAGCAGGGTGCTTTTGCCGCAGCCGCTGGGACCAAGGAGCGCCACGAACTCACCCGGGGCAATGTCCAGGTCCACGCCGTTCAGCACGCCCTTCGGGCCGAAGCTGCGGATCAAATTACGGACCGACACGGTGCCGCCGGGGAATTCGACGGCAGAAGGTGCTGTGCCGGAAGGGGCGACGGCCGTCAGCCCGCCAGAGTGCGCTGCCATGAGAGGGCCTTTCGTTCGAAGAAGCGGACGGCGCCGTCGGAGATCAGGCCGAGAATGCCGTAGACGGCCAGTCCGAGGACGATGATGTTGGTTTGGCCATAAGTGCGGGCGAGCTCCATCATGTAGCCGATGCCGCTGGTGGCGTTGATCTGTTCCACCACCACCAGGGATACCCAGGCGCCGGTGACCGCGAAGCGCAGGCCCAGGAAGAAGCCGGGCAGGGCGCCCGGGAGGACCACCTTGCGGATGAAGGCGGCGCGGCTCAGCCCGACGGTTTGCGCGAGTTCGACATAACGCAGGTCGATTCCACGCAGCCCGGCATGCGTCTGCAGGTAAATGGGGACGAAAACGCCGAGCGTGATGGTGAGGACCTTCATGGTCTCGTCGATGCCGAACCACAGGATGAGGAGCGGGATCAGGGCGAGGCCGGGAATCGCGCGCTTGATCTGCACCGGTCCGTCGATGAGCGCCTCACCCACGCGGTTCAGCCCGGACAGCAGAGCCAGGAGGGCGCCAACGACGATGCCGAAGAACAATCCCAGGCCGGCGCGCTGGGCGGAAATGGCCAGGTTTTCCTGCAGCCGGCCGTCGGCGAGGAGTTCGCCTGCCGTGGCTACTACTGTCCAGGGCTCGGAGAGGATCCTCGGATCGAGCAGCCCGGTTGCGGAAGAGACTGTCCACAGCGCTAGCAGCACCGAGGGGCCCAGCAGCCAGGCGAACCGGCGTCGTCGTCCGGGTCCCAGCCGGCGGCCCGTGGGCCGCACGTCCTCACGGGTGGCGAGCGCCGGATCCAGGTGCGGTTCGACGGCGGGACGCTCCAGCAAGGCGGCGCTCACGCGGTGACTCCCTTGCCCGCCGCGGCGAAGGCGGTGCCGGCGATGGCCTCGTAGCGGGCGTCATAAAGGTCCGCGGCTGTCAGCTGCGGCTTCTTCTGTTCACGGGAGAGCAGGTCGATGGTCTCTTGGTGCCGTTTAATGCCTTCGGCCCAGGACGTGGGGACGTCCCGCTTGCCAGCTGCCTCGATCAGGTACTGGCCGTCCTCGCGGGAGAGTTCTTGGTCCTTGACGTAGTAGCCCTCGAGCCATTCCTCGGGGTGGTCCTCGATCCACCGCTGTGCCTTGCCCCACACCTTCACGTAGGCGGCCAGGGCAGCGGCCTTGGCGGGGTCGGCCAGGACTTTGGCCGGGGAGTAGAGGTGTCCCGGATCATCGCGCAGGCCGTGCCGGAGGGTAGTGCCGCCGTCGGCCTCGTATTTGGAGAGGTAACGCTTGATCTGCACCCCGCCGAGGGGCGCGGCATCCACCTGTTTGCTGGCCAGCGCGGTGACATAGGTATCTCCTGTGCTGGGCAGTTCCACGAGCTTCACGTCGTCCTGGGCAAGGCCCGCCTTCTCGAGGATCCGCAGGACCAGTGCGCCCTGGGCCTGGCCCGGGCTGTAGGCCACCCTCTTGCCGCGCAGCTCCTCCAGCTTGTCGATGCCGGCGCCCGGAGCGATGCCGAGTTCGTACAACGGGTGGTTCACGGCGTCCTGCCGGTAGGCGCTCGCGATGATGCGGACGTCAAGGCCGGTCCAAGTGGCGTGGATGGGCGGAATGTCGGCCACCGATCCGGCGTCCAGGGCGTTGGCCCGGAAGGCTTCGGTGGTCTGCGGTCCGCCGGAGATGTTGGCGAACTCCACGTTGAAGCCGTCCAGGTCCTTGATCAGGCCGGAGAGTTCCAGGGCCACCTTGATGCTGGGATCGCCTACCTTGATGGTGGTCCCTGCCGGCACTGAGGTGGCGAGCGGTGCGAAGGACGCCTGGCTGGCCTGGTTGCCGGCCGTGGCTGCGCCGCCGCAGGCGGTCAGCAGTCCGACGGCGGGAATCGCCAGGAGTGCGCCCAGCGCCGTTCGCCTCGTAAAGGACGGGCTGCGGTTCAGCTGGGGCGGGGAGGACGCTGCGAGGGACATGCTGAGCCTTTCGAAAGGAAGGTAGGGGGTATCCGGGCGTGATGAATCGCCCGTGGAGGCGGGTCAAGGGATGAAGGCGTGTGCCGCCGTCGTGCGGGTCAGCGGCCGGTGCTTGAGCCTATGGACGGCGGACACAGTCGGCGCGACGGGCACATTCGGAGGCGACAGGAGAGGACCAAGGAGCCGGTGCCTTGCGTGTGGTGGGTTGTGTCCGGCATCGGGTCCTCCTGTTCGTTGCGGGTGCTGTTGGTGCGGCCTGGTTGGAACCGTTGAAACACCTAAGCACGCCGTTCGTGGCCTTGGCCAGCACCGCGAAACGAACGCTCAACGCGAGGAAACGGCGCTACTTATTGCGCTATTCCGGGGTCAAAGCGGGCAACGCGGCGCCATGATCCGCAACGCAGGTTAATGTGACTGGAGCTGCCGGTTCGTACCGGTGCATGGCTCGCTGAGCCTCGTCGAGGCAGCCACCTGCCGGCTCCCGCCGCTGGGGACATCAACGGGTGAAGGGTGCGAGCCGGACAGTGTGGGGCAGAATGTCTACATGGGGAGCAGATGTGGGGAATCAAGTGCCATCGACGATTTTGTGAGCTACTTTCCCGGCGTGCTGCACGCCGTGCTCGCTGAGCAGGCAGCGTGAGCACGCTCCTCCGCCAACGGGTGGCCTTCCCCAACGCCCTGCTTCTCCTGGAAACCGAGGACGACCCCGTGGTGCCCGATATCGACGGCATCGCGAACAAGTGGGAGACGCCGAGCATGCTGGCCATAGCTGTCCAACACGATGTTGACGGCGAGGTGGACCTGCGGATAGCGACGGCAGCGCCGGATTCAGGCCTGGTGCTCCTCTTCGAAGGAACATTGCTCACCAGCCGGCGGCTGGTCAAGCTCATCACCGTTTACCTTGACCCGATTGCCAGCATCAGGACCTTGACCGAGGACGTGCAGTTTCGGGTGTGGGGTGACCACCCCCGGGAGCCGGAAAAAGTCATCATCGAGTGCCTGGACCACGTGGAAGTGGAGGCGGCGTGAAGCACCTTGATGAGCTGGAGGAACACTACACTTCGGTGGTCGGCGCCGAGCCTGAGTTCGGCACCATGACCTCGACGGAAGGCACCACGGTGGGGATCTTCAGATGGCCCAAGGGATCCTCGAGGATGGGGGTGACGGAGCGCGCGGATGACCTGTTACCCGACCTGCAGCTGAAAGACGGACGCCACATAACCTTCCTCGACGCCTTGCCGGTTTTCCCGGAGGAAGCCGAGTTCCGGTACGGCAACCGGGCCGACGAACTGCTGGGAATGTGGGAGGAATGGGAAGTTAAATCCTGGGACCTGGACCGGGAGCTCCACCCGAGCCTCAGGAAGAGCAAAGCCTCAAGGCTGGTGGCTGCCCTCAGGAGACGTCGGCGGTAAGGCACGCAGCTATGTGTGCAGGGTGAAACAGTACAAACCACGCGGTGGATGGTCGCGGGAACAGCAACTGAGGGGAAACAAGGTGCATAAACCAGTGCTTACGGCAGCTGTTATCGGGGCAAGCATTCTGCTCGCGGGCTGCACACCAGCCCCGCCACCCGCGCCTACCGCCAGCAGTTCCCCTGCTCCCAGTACTTCGGCGCCGGCCGCCTCGGCCCCGGCATCCCCTACGCCATCCACCGGAGCCTCAAGCACTGCGGCAGCCACCATCAGCGGCACGCCGCAGACGGTGGCAACGGGCCTGGCCGCTCCCTGGTCCGTGGTGTTCCGCAACGGGACGCCCCTGGTCAGCGAACGGAACAGCGGGCGCATCCTCGAACTTGCCCCGGATGGCTCGGCACGTCCCATCGGAACCGTAGAGGGGGTGGATGCCAGGGGAGAATCAGGGCTTCTGGGCCTTGCCGTTGGAAGCGGGGGAGACCTCTACGTGTATTCGACGGCGGCTGGCGGCAACCGCGTCCAGCGCTTCCCTGTCACCGGACAGCCAGGCTCACTGTCGCTGGGGCAGCCGGACACACTCCTGGAGGGCATTCCGGCTGCGAGCATCCACGACGGCGGCCGGATCGCCTTTGGCCCCGACGGCATGCTGTACGTGACCGCCGGCGACGCGAGCCAGCGTGACAGCGCCCAGGACCGGAACTCCCTTGCCGGCAAAATCCTCCGGATGACTCCTGACGGACAGGCCCCGGCCGACAACCCCTTCCCGGGCTCCCTCGTTTACAGCTACGGGCACCGGAACCCGCAGGGCATGGCGTGGGCAGCGGACGGGACGATGTTCGCTACTGAGTTCGGGCAAAACACCTGGGACGAGTTAAACATCATCACGCCGGGCGCAAATTACGGTTGGCCGATTGTTGAAGGAATCGCGGACAGGGAACGCTTCGTGAACCCGGTGCAGCAATGGCAGCCGACGTCCGCCAGTCCCAGCGGCATGACCTACTCCGGCGGAACCCTGTTCATCGCCAACCTGCGGGGACAAGTTCTGCGGTTGGTGCCCGTCTCTGACCCCACGACCTTCACGGACCACTACAGCCGCGAGTACGGCCGGATCCGCGACGTAACAGTGTCCCCGGACGGGGCGCTGTGGTTTGTCACCAACAACACCGACGGCCGGGGCGACCCCGGCCCTGAGGACGACCGGATCCTCGAAGTAGCGCTGGCCCGGGGATAACTTCGCGGCCGGCTAGACCCGGGCGCCGGCCAGGGCCAGCTCCACGATGTTTTCGGTGACGGCCCAGGAGGCGAGGAGCTTGAGGGCCTCTTCAGAGGGGCTGTCGGGGGTTGCCGGGTAGACCGTGAGTGAGTGCCCGGGATCCTCTTCGAGCCCCAGGACCTGGTAGTTCAGTTCCAGCAGCCCCACCACGGGGTGCTGGAAAAACTTTGTACCGGCGTAGTGGCGGCGGACGTTGTGCGCGGCCCAGCGGGTACGGAAATCATCGCTGCGCATGGAGAGCTCTCCAATGAGTTCGGCGATGCCCTTGTCGTGGGGGCTGCGTCCGGCCTCGCGGCGCAGGATGGCCACGTTGGTGTTCGCCGCCCGCTCCCAGTCCGTGTAGAAGTTGTGGGCACGTGGGTCCAGGAAGATGAACCGGGAATGGTTCGCCGGGCGGGCTGTGCTGCGGTACATATCGGAGTACAAGGCATAGCCCAGCGTGTTGGCAGCGACAATGTCCATCCGGTTGTTCCCGATGAAGGCAGGCGCCCCGGTGATGGTGTCCAGGAGGAACTGAAGCTCGGGCCGCACCCCTGCAGGGACAGGTGCCGTAGCCCGCTTTCGGCCTGACGTGTTGGCGGTGCGCGCGAGGTCGTAGAGGTGGTCATGCTCAGCCCGGTCCAGCTCCAAGGCCCGGGCAATGGCGTCCAGGACACTGTCCGAGACACCTGTCAGGTTTCCGCGCTCCAGCCGGGTGTAGTAGTCCACGCTGACGCCGGCCAGCCGGGCCACTTCCTCACGCCGCAGCCCCGGCACCCGGCGCCGGCCGCCGTACGGTTCCAGCCCTGCCTGTTCGGGGGTGATGCGTCCGCGGCGGGTTGAGAGGAACTGACGTACCTCGGCTCGGTTATCCATACAGACACGTTACGACGGATCCGAAAGGCGCTGGGAGGCTCTGCCAGAACCAGTTTCAGCAGGGCCCTCGCTAGGTCTGACGGCTGCAGGTTTGATGGAAGTATTCCCTTTCAGGCAACCGGATGGAGTACCAACGCATGCGCGGAACCGTCAGTATCGGGACCACCGCGGTGGGGCTGCCCTCACAGGGCGCCGTTCCGGCCACACTGGTTGCGACTGTCATCTTCCTCACGGCCGTGGCACCGCTGGCCACCGACATGTACGTCCCGGCCTTCCCGCGGGTTTCGGAGGAGTTCGGCACCACCGCCTCCGCGGTGCAGCTGACCCTGACCACGTTCTTCGCCGGAATGGGGCTCGGGCAGTTGGTGGGCGGCCCGTTCAGCGACCAGCGCGGCCGGCGGATGCCGCTGGTGGCCGGCACCCTTTTGATGACCTCCGCGTCCATCGCCTGTGCCCTGTCGCCGGATGTCTGGGTCCTGATGCTGGCCCGGTTCCTGCAAGGCTTCGGCGGCGGCTGGGCCATGGTGATCGGCCGCTCCGTCATTGTGGACATGGCCCACGGCCCCCAGTTGGTCCGCGTACTCAACCTGGTGATGGGAATCGGCGGGGTTGCCCCGATCATCAGCCCCCTCCTCGGGGCAGCCATCCTGCAACTGACCGGCTGGCGGATGACGTTCTGGTCGCTGGCCGCCCTCGGCATATTGATGACCCTCTGCGCGCTGTTCGTCGTCCCGGAATCCATGCCGCCGGAAAAGCGGCGCGCAGGCGGGCTGGGCGAATTCGGCCGCGCGGCGAAGACTGTCCTCTCAAACCGCCGCTTCGTCGGCTACGTGGTGGTGGCGTCGTCGGCCTTTATTGCCCTGTTCGCCTACGTGGCGACGTCGGCATTCATCCTGCAGAACATGAACGGGCTCTCGCCCGTGGCATACGCGATCGTCTTTGCGGCGAACGCGGGCGGCATGACCATCGCCGCCCTCGTGTCCGCGCGCCTGGCTGGGCGCGTGCCCACCCGCCGCGTCATCTTCGTGGGGCAGATCATTGCCCTCGCCGCCGGGGTGGCCATGCTTGCCGGGGCCTTGTGGTGGGCCACGCCGTTGCTGGTGGCGGTGGGCAGCTTCTTTGCGCTCATGGTGGCCCAGGGCCTGATCAACACCAACGGAGGCGCCCTCGCCTCGGCGGAGGTGCCCGAACACCCCGGGACCAGTTCGGCGGTCCTGGGCCTCGTGCAATGGACCACCGCCGGCGTCGTCGCACCCATTGCGGGGCTGGGCGGCTCGGATACGGCGGTCCCCATGGCGCTGCTCATGATCGGCGGAGCGCTGCTGTCCCTGTTCGGACTGTTGGTCCTGGCCCGCCCGCATGCAAACCGCGCGGGCCGATGACCAGAACATCCTCGCCAAATAGAACCACACCCTGCGAATGCAGCATAAGTGCTGCTCTTTGGGTAAGTAGCCGTAGGAAAGGAACCGTTATGAACATTGAACCCGCCCGGCGCCCGCACCGCCTGGCACTCGCACGCGCGCTGCCAATACCTGCAGGTTACGTCGGGCGTGGCCCGTTTCGGCACGCGTGACGGCAACATCATCGAAGTCCACCCCAGCCAGACCCTCTACACGCCTCCCGGGGAGGAACACTGGCATGCCTCGGCCGACGGAACCTTCATGGAGCACATCGCCATCCTTGAGAACGATGACGACCCGGCCATGACCACCACCTGGGCTGAGCACATCACCGACGACGAGTACGAAGGCCGCCAAGGGTAGGACTGCCAGAACCAGTTACAACAGGGCCACCGCTACGGGCCCCTGATGCCGGGCTGGCCATCTTCCACCCCGGTAGCATTTAAGAGATCCCCAAAAACCACAGGAGAACCATGACTACCGTCAAGGCCTATGCATCCCCGTCCGCTACAGAGGACCTTATTGCAACCACCATCGAGCGCCGCGAAGTCGGCCCGCACGATGTCCTGATCGAGATCAAGTTCGCCGGCATCTGCCACTCGGACATCCACACGGTGCGCGGCGACTGGGGCCCGCAGCAGTACCCGCTGGTGCCCGGGCACGAGATCGCCGGCATCGTCACCGAGGTGGGCTCCGCCGTCACCAAGCACGCCGTTGGCGACCGCGTCGGCGTCGGCTGCATGGTCAATTCCTGCAAGGGGTGTGCCAACTGCCTGAAGGGCGAGGAGCAGTACTGCCTCAAGGGCAACGTTGGAACGTACGGCGCTGTTGACCGCGACGGCACCATCACCCAGGGCGGCTACTCCAGCCACGTCGTCGTGACAGAAGACTTCGTAGTGCGCATCCCGGAAGGCATCGACCTGGACGTCGCCGCGCCGCTGCTGTGCGCCGGCATCACCACCTACTCCCCGCTGCGCCACTGGGGTGCTGGACCCGGCAAGAAGGTGGCCGTCGTCGGCCTTGGCGGGCTCGGCCACATGGCCGTCAAACTCGCCCACGCCATGGGCGCAGAGGTGACCGCCCTGTCCCAGTCCCTGAAGAAGCAGGAAGACGGGCTGCGCCTCGGCGCCGACGCCTACTACGCCACCAGCGACGAGAACACCTTCAAGGACCTCGCCGGTAGCTTTGACCTGATCATCAACACTGTCAGCGCATCGATCGACATCAGCTCCTACCTGCAGTTGCTGGCCCTCGACGGCGCACTGGTGAACGTCGGCGCACCCGCCGAGCCGCTCCCGGTCAACGCCTTCGCACTGATCGGCGGCCGCCGCTCCTTTGCCGGTTCCATGATCGGCGGCATCCGCGAAACGCAGGAAATGCTGGACTTCTGCGCCGAGCACCACCTCGGTGCCGAGATCGAGGTCATCCCGGCCGAGAAGATTAACGACGCGTACGAGCGGGTTCTCGCCTCGGACGTCCGCTACCGCTTCGTAATCGATACCGCCACCCTCTAATAACAAAACGCGTTCGACGGCGGCCGGCTCCCCAGGGGGCGGGCCGCCGCCGTGCTTAACGGCCCAAAGCTTTTCTGTTATGCGGCACAACGGTTCGGCGCCAATCAGCGGCCACCCGTCCCGAAACCTGCCGGCGGTTCCACAATTGGAGGACAAGTTTTCTGACCTCCGGGAGGGTGAAATGCGTAGGTCCGGCGGGCTGCTACCCGCGATGACTCTGGTTGCTGTTGTACTTGCGGGGTGCGGTTCGCAGGCGGGCCCGCCGACGGCGACAAGCACCTCGCCCGGCGCCTCCGCGTCACCGGGTGCGACGGCGACCCTGACTGCGCCGACTGCGTCGCCGGCAGATTCTTCCCCGCCGGCCACAGCCCCGGCCACGAGTGCCCCTGCCACCACCAACGCCAGCGGCTCCTGGGTGACGTTTACGACGGCGGACGGGCAACTCGCGTTTGACCTGCCCGCTGCCTGGAGCGTGACAGACCCTGCAGGGGAACTGCCAGAAGGCGGCGGGGCGTTCGCCGAAGTCACGAATAGGGCCGGAAAGCCGATGGCTGCTCTCCGCACCAACATGGCCATTGGTTCAACCTGCCTCGAGAAGTACCCGTATGCAGAGCTGGAAACCCAGGAGCTGCCCGCGCTGGCCCAGAACGGGACATCGCCCCGCTTTGTTTTCGAGACCCGTGGCGACGACAGCGCTCCCGGGCCGGCCGATACCCCGGCGGCGGCCTACGGCATCACGTCCGTTCCCGCGCCTACCGGTGATTCGGCGTGCCCAATGGTCCACTTCTTCACCTGGCCACCCACCTCCGCGATGTTCGGTGCGTTCTACAACCCGGAAAACAACGTGACCCCTGGTGCCGAGGACCTGCCGTACCTGGAACAGGCCCGCCGGTACATGAACACGCCGGAGTACCAAAACATCAGGCGGATGATCACGTCGCTCCGGCCGGCGGGGTAAGGATTGACCGAAGCACTTTAGCGGTGCTCTGGCCGCCGGCCCGACATCCTTTCGACGTCCTCGTCGATGCTGGTGGACTGTTCGACGTCCTCCATGTACAGCCGGCCGGCCGTGATTTTTCCGTCCCTGACCTCAAAGAGGGTCACTCCGCGGACCTGGAAGTCCTGTCCGTCAGCGCGGGTTCCAGTCCAGGACCACTCGCTCCACGTCGTGTCGCCGTCATCGGCTGAGCGGATCAGTTCGGCATGGAAATCCGGAATGCCTCCCAGCATCGCCTGCCAATTGGCGTGCATCTGCGCACGGCCCACAAAGGCCCTGCCGGGGTGGGCAGGTTGCTCGCTGCGGTAGTTCTCATGAATAAGCGCCGCCGCGGCTTCGACGTCGTGGGCGTTCAGGGCGGCCAGCAGCTTGTCTATAACCTCACTCATTGTGCCCTCCCGGGCTACGCGCCGTCGTCTTCTTCTTCAAGCTCGGCCAGCACGTCGGCGGCATCAAAGTTGCCTGACGCTGCCATGCGGCGAAGCTCCTCAAGATCGTCCTTTTCCGCCGCCGTTTCAACGAGCTGGGCGGCCGCGTCCCGGCTGCCGGCATCAGCCAGCCGCCGGAGTTCGTCGAGATCCCCGCGCTCGGCGGCGACCTCAATCAGTTCATCCACGGCGTCGGAATCGCCGCGGGCCGCCCGCTGCCGCAGGGCCTCAAGTTCGGGATCTGGTGTCTGCACGCTCCAACTATGTGCTCCTGCCGCCCGCGCGTCCAGAGCCGGTTGCCCCTGATCCAGGACGTTGGGTCAGTAGAGGAAGATGTCGATCCACTCGCGGTTGTGGGCGTGGATGAGGACCAGGAACAGCACGAAGTCGAACAGCAGGTGGACGCTGACAATGTAGGACAGCGACTTGGTAATCGTGAAGAGCCGGGCCTGGAGCAGGGCAAAGGGGAAGATGAAAAACGGTGCCCAGGAGTGGAATCCCAGCTCCCACAGGAATGACGTGAACAGCACGGCCTGGAGCAGGTTTGCCTGCCAGTCGGGAAGGTGCCGGCGCAGGAGCGTGAAGGCCGTGCAGATAAAGAACAGCTCGTCCCAGATCCCCAGCACGTTGGTTCCCAGGAAGAGCCGGGCGATGCCCTCGGTGTCGCTGACCGCAGGCCAGTTGTTGTAGACGCCGGTCCGGATCATGTAGACGGGCATCAGGGCGTACCCAATCAGCAGGACCGCGGGCAGGTACCACTTCTCGGCACGCGTCCAGGGCTGGCCCGTCCGGATGGGGAACCGGATGGCGTGATCCTTGGTCAGGAACCGCGAAACAGCGTAAGGGATGCCGACGGCGAGGATCATGGCCGTGCCCATCACGGCCATGTGTTCAGTACTGATATCAGTGGTGATGGGGACCAGACTCATGGCGGTCAGCCCCACACCAATCAACGCCAGGTCAGTAACAAGGCGGCGGTTGAGCATTGCGGCCAGTATCAGGGCGGCGGCCAGGAGGAGGAAACCGGAGACCCGGTCCTCCCGTGCGAACAGCAGGAAGCCCGACGCCGACACCAGCGCCGCCGGGATGACGTTCAGCGGCGTGCGGGGCAGGTGAGCGGGCGCAGATTCACGCAGTTGTGCTTGCGCCGATTGCTGCTTCACAGCGTCGCCAGGAGTCCGGCTGCGTCGTCGAGCGCGCCGGGAACCAGCGAGAAGTAGGCCCAGGTGCCGCGTTTTTCCCGGTGCAGCAGTCCTGCCTCCACCAAAATTTTAAGGTGGTGCGACACCGTGGGCTGGCCGAGGTCCAGCGGCTCTGTGAGGTCGCAGACGCAGGCCTCTCCCGATTCCCCTGCCTTTACGATGGACAGCAGGCGGAGCCGGTTCGGATCAGCCAGCGCCTTGAAAACCAACGCCCTCTGCCGGGCTTCCTTTGCGCTGAGTGCCGGCTTCGCGGCCGGAGTGCAGCAGGAGGCGTCCACCTCGGGCCCAAGAGTTTGCAGAGCGGTCATGCAACCCATTATGCAGCTAATTGACAGCCGTCGATATGGTTGGTCCTACCCAGCACCCAACCGGTACCCGCTCAGCAGGCGGATGCCCAGTAGCCTTTTCCCATACGCCTGAAGCAAAGGAATCTGCCGTGACCCCTGACGCGAACACCCCCGCAACCGAGCAGCTGATCATTATCGGCTCCGGCCCGGCCGGTTACACCGCCGCCATTTACGCGGCCCGCGCGGGCCTCGAACCGCTGGTGCTGGCCGGATCGGTGACCGCGGGTGGTGCGCTGATGAACACCACTGAAGTGGAGAACTTTCCGGGCTTCCCCGGCGGTGTTCAGGGCCCGGAGCTGATGGACGGGCTGCAGGAGCAGGCCGAGAAGTTTGGCGCCAAGGTAGTGTTCGACGACGTCACTGAGGTTTGGCTGAGGGGCCACCTTAAGCGGGTGGTTACCGGCGGCGGCGAAACTTACGAGGCCCCGGCCGTCATTCTGGCCACCGGTTCTGCTTACAAGGAGCTCGGCCTGCCGGAGGAGAAGAAGTTCAGCGGCCATGGGGTTTCCTGGTGTGCCACCTGTGACGGGTTCTTCTTCCGCGAGCAGGACATCATCGTGGTGGGCGGCGGGGATTCGGCGATGGAGGAGGCGATGTTCCTGACGCGGTTCGGGAAGTCCGTCACCGTCGTTGTCCGCAAGGGTGAATTGCGGGCTTCCCGCATCATGGCGCAGCGGGCCAAGGACAACCCCAAGATCAGCTTCGCCTGGAACTCGGCCGTCACTAAGATCCATGGCGACGGGAAAGTCAGCGGCGTGACGCTCACGGACACCCGCACGGGCGAAACCCGGGAGCACGCTGCCACGGGGATCTTTGTGGCGATCGGGCATGTTCCGCGCACCGAACTGCTGACCAGGCAGGTGGACCTGGACGAGGACGGCTACATCAAGGTGGACTCACCCACCACCGTCACCAACATCTCAGGCGTTTTCGCCTGCGGCGACGCCGTGGACCACCGCTACCGCCAGGCCATCACCGCCGCCGGCACCGGCTGCGCCGCCGCCCTCGACGCCGAACGCTACCTCGCCGCCTTAGAGGATGCGGACAGCATCGCCACCGCCCTGGTCGAGGAGCCCACCCACAGCTGACCCTGCCGGAAAGCACTGAAAGAAGCGGGCGAAGGGGGGAAAGCCCACCATCGCCCGCTTCTGTTAAAGCCGTGGACTTAGGCGGAGGCCAAAGCCAGGTCCTCCCGGACGCTCAGGGTAAAGGTGTTGGGCCCGCTGCAGGTGACGGCGATGCGGCACTTGGTGGTGTTGTGGCGTGCAGAGAGGTCGCTCACTGCGGTTTCCAGCGTGTGGTGGAGGACGGACCTGTCCCAGATCTTAAGGGTCACGGAATCATTGGTATCGAACGTCATTATTCAACTTCCATTTCATGCGGTTGGCATCCCGGAGTCTTCTTTGCCCGGAACGTGTCCTCGTCGATGAGGACGGACTGCAGGTGGGAAAGCGCATTCCCTGTACTTCAATGGTGCAGGCTGCCGGGGAGGATTGGCAACCGCAGCAGGGCTGATGTGACCAAACACACGGGCCGCTCAAGTGTTGGCTCAGAAGTGGCCCGTCCTGCTTTTCCATAGTGCCCAGAGCGCGGGAGGTACCTCAACCAATACGCGGAATGTTGCAGGTGAGCCTCATCACGTGGCCAGGTCACTCCTGACTCTGCTGAGCCGGGTAATCTGCAGGGCCAGCCGCAGCGACCCTGCGGCCTGTTCAGCGAATGCCTCCACGGTTGAGACGTCGTCCGGAGAGAATCCGTTGCTCCTGCCGGAGTACAGGTTCAGGACCCCTTCTGCCTCATCACCGAGGTCCAGCGGAACGGCAAGGATGGAGGATACGCCCTTCTCGGCGGCAGCCTTGACGTAGGCGGGCCAGCGGTGCTCGCAGGTGAGGTCAGGAACCAGGAGTGGCGCTCCGGACCTGAGTGCCGTCAGGCAGGGGCCGTCCCCAAAACCGTTCTGCAACTCGTCCAAGGCACGCGCAGCCGCGTCGCTGCCGGCCAGGGCTTCGGCCTTTTCACGCTGGATAATGGTTATGCCCGTATGGATCCGGTTACCCGGTGAGGACACCCTGGCGGAGGCAATGGCTGCCAGTCCGGCCATCAGGCCAGAGATGTCCGTACCGTCCGGGAACGGATCCTGCGGCTGCGTTTCCTGATGGTCGGACCTGCTGTCCTGGGCCATGCGGCCTCGATCCCTCTGGGTGCGCCATGGGCCACTGCCCCGGCCAACGGCCGCCGCTCTCTTCGCGGGCAGACCGGAGTATTCGACCTCCGGGTTACCCCGTCCCCCCGAAATCTCCTACTACCGAGACTACGCCCGTGCAGGGCCCATTGATATGCCAGGTCCGTCCGTGAATCGACCCAGAGGAACCGAGGTAGGCTTAGGCAATCGTTTGGAAGTGAGCGTCTTAGAACCGCACGGGAAAACTGAAGCGGTAGAAGCCCAACTTCAGGAACGTGCAATGGACGTCTTACCCAATACTGCTGCCGATCCATCCAGCCCTGCTGACGCTGTCTCTCATGCCGCGGCCTTCCAGGACGGTATCGTTTCCCGTCTGCAGGACCTTGTCCTGCAGACCGCTGACGCCCAGGACTTCTTCAAGGAAATCGCCGTTTTCTCGGCTTCCCTCCTGGCCCCGCCCGGCGGTGAGGTCATCTGCAACGTCACCGTGGCCCGCCGAAAGAAGCCGCTGACTATTGCCTCCAGCACACCCCGCGCGCGGGAGATGGATAAGCTGCAGTACGCTTTCGCGGATGGGCCCTGCGTTTCGGCCATGAAAACAGGCAGCACCATCTACGTGGATAACGTCACGAGCGAGCGCCGTTGGCCGGAATATGCGCGGGCGGTCGCAGCCCACGGCGTCGGCTCACTTCTGTGTGTTCCGCTGGAACTGGAGGGGGAATCCTCCGCTGCCCTTAACATCTATTCTTCGGCCGCGTTCGGTTTCTCCCGGGAGGACATGGCGCGGGCTGAACTGTTCGGCGAACAGTCCGCCAAAACCCTAAGGCTTGAGCTGCGCCTGACCCAGTTGAGGGAGGCCAAGGAGGACTTGGAGGCAGCAATGAAGTTTAGGACGGCGATCGATATTGCCGTCGGAGTCATCATGGCGCAGAACCGCTGCAGCCAGGCCGCGGCCATGGGAATCCTGCGGAAGGCGTCCAACAGCCGCAACATCAAGCTGCGGGAGGTTGCGGCCGGCGTGATCCACTCCATTTCGCCCGACCCGGAGTTGCGCACCCACTTCGACGAATAGCTCCGCTCTGGACAGCAGCGCGGTGAGTGCGTACATTCAAAGTGTCCGGCGTCACACCGTGGCGACGTTCCCTCCGGGTCTTGTGCAGGGCCGTCAGGAGAAACCGCTGTAGCAAGACGGCGAATAGATGCACACCAGCGAAAGAGAGCCGACCATGGCTGCCTCGCACTTCACAAAATTCCTTGACGAAGCCACAGTTCACGAATTTGACACGGACTGCCCCATGTCCGCTGACTGCCTGTACGGGCTGTACGTCAGTTGGTGCCTCCTGTACGGCATGGAAGCGGAGCTCGATGTCACTTTCCGCGCCGCCATGCACCGGGCAGGCATCGACGTCCACGATCGCAGGCTGCGTATGGTTGGGCCGGCGGCAGCTGACTACATCCTGTCCAGCTACCCTGCTGCCGCGTAGCATGTCAATCCATTTCGAAGGCCCCGGCAGCCGCATGGATGGCGAGTGGACAGGGGGGCGTCCGCTCCTGTGCACCAAATGCGGTGCCGACCGCAATCTTGCCCTGCACTCCATTGCCGCTCTGGCTCCCCCTTCCGATGGTTTCGTGGAAGTGAGCTATTCCTGCAGGACATGCAGCCTCCATTACCTCCATCGTGCAGACGTGACTGCTGTCGCAGCAGTGCTGAATGGTGTCCGAAGCTCCGAGGATGTCCTCGCCTTTGGCGGGCAGTATGTCCACTGCGGCCGGCCTATGCAAAAGACCGGCTCCGAACTCCGTCGGCTCACCGCACCTGCTTTTACCGACCAGGCTATGGAAAACGCCCTGGACGTCTACCTCACTACGCAGGTACTGCACTGTCCATGCGGCTTTCAAATGGAGGTACCGGAGTAGCGTCCGCTTTACTCCCGCCAAGTGTCCACAGAAGCAGGGGCGACCAGGCATGGGCGTCCCGCTGGTTCATATAAATCAACTGCGTCCCCCCTTTCCTAGGTGGGACATAGGATAGGCGCATGTCGAATTCACCAGAGAGCGAACCCGTCGAGCAGCTTCAGAGCATTCTCGTGGGCACGGAAAATGCCGCTGAGTTCCTCTCCGGGCTCTCCAAACTGGCTGCCGCTGCGGTTTCGGAGGCGGCAGGCGACGAGGTCGAATGCGCAGTCACCATCAAGATCAGGCGAAAGCCCTCAACGGCCGCGGGCAGCAGCACCCGGGCCGTCGAGCTGGATCACCTGGAGCAGGCAGTGGGTGACGGCCCCTGTATCAAGGCGCTGCGGGACATGTCTCCGGTGGTTATCGACGACGTCGCCTCGGATCTGCGGTGGCCCGAGCTGTCGCGGAAGTTCATGGAGGCCGGCGTCCACAGCTCCTTGGGTGTGCCCCTCGAAATCGGCAATGGAGCCAGTGCCGCACTGAACTTCTTTGCGTCAAAGCCCAACGTCTTCACCCCTAACGTTTATGACAAGGCTGTTGGTTTTGCTGCGGCCGCGCACAGCACGCTGCAACTGTCGGTCCGCATCAACTCGGCACAGGACCGGGCTGAGGACCTGGAGGCGGCAATGGAAAGCCGCACCGCCATCAACCTCGCCTGCGGAGTCATCATGGCGCAGAACAGGTGCTCGCAGGCAGAAGCGATGGAGATCCTCACCAAGGTTTCCAGCAACCGCAACCGCAAACTGCGCGACATCGCAACCGAACTGATCGAACAGCTTTCGGGCACCAGCATCCAGACCCACTTCGACTCGTAACCCAAGCCCCGCGCCAGCCAGACCGTACTCGTTCAGTTGACGGCGGGGCGGACAGAAACACTGCAGCCTGTCCCGGACCTGCGGATATCCCAGCAGTTGCCGCTGCCGATCACGTCGAAGTCCCCGCCGCCGTCGCGCAGGACTAATGCGGTGTCCTCATCTACGGCGACGGCCCTGTCCGCGAGTCCCGCCGACACGGCACCCACGGCCCTGCTCAGGGTGCCGGCCTGGGCGGCGTGGACGTCCACTGCGAACGGAACCAGCCCCAATCCCGCCCGGACCTCTACTTCGTCCAGGTCCTCTGAACACTCTTCAGCGCACACCTCGACGCCCCCAATCCGGTAACCGCCCACTATGCCGGCCCCGGGAGCAATCATGGCGCCGGCGGAAAACCCAAGGTAGGGGACGCCCTCGGCCACCCTTGCCGCGATGGCACTCCCGCAACCCTGCAGCCCTGTGAGGTACGCCGGGGTCAGCCCGCCGCCCACCACCACAGCGTCCACACGGTCGAAAACCGCGGGATCCGCAGGGCCGCCGGCACGCAGCAGGACCGGGACCACCTCGCAGGAGGTCAGGGACCGAAGTGGCGCGGCGTAATCCTGCAGCACGCTTTCGGGGTAGCCGCCGCGGTGGTGCACCACTACCGCGATTCGGAGGAGCCGCCCCTCGACGCCCGGCCTCGGGATGTCCTGGACGAAGCGCTTGAAGACGTCAGGAAAGGAGTCATAGTCGGGTCCGGCGCCGGCCAGGAAAATGCCCATGGGCTACAAGATACCCTGCCGGAAGGTTCCTCCCGGTGAGGACAAAAGCCGGAAGCAGGAAGCATTGACACCTGCGCCGGCCGCGACTATCGTACAACCAAATGGTTGTAGATCAGATCCGCGAAACTGAACTTGACCGCCTCTTCCAGGCGTTCGCCGATTCCACCCGCCGCGACATCGTCCGGCGAGTGACCGTGGGCGAATATACGGTTTCCGGCCTCGCGGGCCTTTACGCCATGAGCTTCGCCGCCGTCCAGAAGCATGTGGCGGTGTTGGAACGCGCCTCCCTGGTCACCAAGGAAAAGCGCGGAAGGGAGCAGATCGTGCGGGGTAATCATGAAGGGCTGCAGAAAGCCCGCCGGCTGCTCGATGAGTACGAGGCGATCTGGCGGCAGCGCGTAGGCCGCATCGCTGACATTTTGGCTGAAGGATAAGGAAGGGTTCTGCAATGTCGGTTATCAGTTCCACCAAGAATCTCGAGGCGCTCAGCTTCACCCTCGTGGCCGAATTCGACGCCGGTGTCGAACGTGTCTGGCAGCTTTGGGAGGACCCGCGCCAGCTGGAACGCTGGTGGGGTCCGCCCACCTGGCCCGCCACTTTTGAGCAGTTTGAATTCCAGTCCGGTGGTAAGGCCGGCTACTACATGACCGGTCCCGAGGGCGAAAAGGCCGGCGGCTGGTGGCGCTTCACCGCCATCCAGGCACCCAACAAGCTGGAGTTCGACGACGGTTTCGCCGACGAAAACGGGGCGCCCGTCGACGACCTGGGCATCACGCACGCAACGGTCTCGTTGGAGGAGACCGGCGGCCGTACCAGGATGACCATTGTTTCCACCTTCGAGTCCGAAGAGCAGATGGAACAGATGGTCCAGATGGGCATGGAGGAAGGCATGAAGGAAGCCGTTGGCCAGATTGACGCCATCCTCTCCGAACACGCCAACGCCTGAGCGGCTAACCCGCCCAGCAACATAAGGAAGGCGGACGACGACGGGACCTCCGCCGTCGTCCGCTTCGTTGTGTGCGCGGCACCAGCGAACCAGCGGGCAGGGCGGGCGCGGCGCTTTGTGGTGCCGGTTCAGGGCAGCTGCGGCGGGGCCCCCGCGGCGATCACAAGCAGTGAGCTGGTGGCTGTGGCCAGCAAGTCGCCGGCCGGGCCGAGGATGCGTCCCTCGGCAAAGATGACGCGCTGCCCTTGCTTGACCACCAAACCCGCCGCCCGGAGGACGCCGTGGTCAGCCGTGATGGGCCGCAGGTAGCTGACCGAAAGGTCAATGGAGGTGTAGCCGAACCCCGCGGCCAGGGTGCTGTGGGCGGCGCACCCCGCCACGGTATCCAGCAGCGTGCATGCCAGGCCGCCGTGCACCATGCCCAGCGGATTGTAGTGGGCTTCAGTAGGCCGGCATTCGAACTCGACCTGCCCGGCGTCCACCGCCACAAGGGTCAGATTCATCAGGGCTGCCATGGGCGGACGTGGAATCGTCCCGTCCCGCATGCCGGAGAGGAACTCCAGGCCGGACATGCGCGGCAGGTGTTCCAGCCCGACGCGCGGATCCGTCCAGCTGAAGGTCTCTGTCCGTACTGCTGATTCGCTGGCATCCATGGAATGCTCCTCTCTGATCGGTCCGAGTGACCAGCGTAAACCTCCAGGGTTGGAATGCACGGCTGGCGTTGAACCGGACGAAAAGCTTCTGAATACTGGAAGGAAGGACCGAAGGGTAAGGCGGTGGCAGCAATGGGCAGCGGTGAGGACTTCCGGAAGCGGCTGGAGCGTGCGGCCGAAGTCCGGTCCTACCGGGGAGCCGGCATCAGCGCCGAGGAGGAAGCCGCGCTGGACGCCCTCGACGCAAAGGAGCGGGAGAAGCGCCGGAAGGTGGGCGATGCCGCCCGGGCCGAGTACCTGGTCCGGGATGCGATGGCGCACGGGAAGTTCGACAACCTCAAGTACGCGGGCAAACCGATTCCGGGGTTAGGGGAATCGTACGACCCCGACTGGTGGGTCAAAGGCCTCATCCAGCGCGAAAACATCAGCGGCCTGGGTCCGGCGGCCATCCTGCTCCGCACCGAGGACGCCGAGCTGGACGCCAAGCTCGATGCGCAATACACGGAGCAGCAGGTCCGCGACATCCTGGAGGACTTCAACCGCCGGGTTGTCGATGCACGGCGCCAGCTCCAGGGCGGCCCGCCGGTTATCACCAGGACCCGGGACGTGGAGGAGGAAGTGGGGTGGTGGCGCGAACGCCGGGTTGCCTCACAGGTTCCACAGCCCGCGCCCGTGCCGCAAATGCCTCGCTCGTGGTGGCGACGGCTGTGGAAGGGGACCGGCTAGTGGAGTGTTTTCGCCTCGAATAGCTCGCAGGTGGAGTTGTAGTACCTGTCGGTCTGTCCGCGGTGGGTCATGCCGATGCGCAGGCAGACCTTTGGGAGGCCGTGTTTGCCGGGGTGGTGACTGCCGCTACCTTGTCCAACCCGCTGTCCAGTGCGTAAGCGAGGGCTGTGACGGCAGCCTCTGTTGCGTAGCCATTTCCCCATTACCTGTGCGGCTAACGGCCCGGAGTGGGGCCGGACATTGATCGCGGAGGTTTCGGGAACGGCGCCGCCTTATAGAGCGGAGCCACCTTCAGCATGTATTTGGCCCACTGCGGCCCGGCGATCATATAGCCGTCAAGGCGCGGGTAAAACGTCCCGTTGATGGTGACCTTCTGCCCGGAGCGTTTCTGGCCTTCCAGCGCATCCCCGAAGAAGGAAGCGGTGGACAGCCCGGTGGTGTAGCCAGCTACCCAGGTGGCTCCGTTGTTGTTTGAAGTGCCGGTCTTTGCTGCCACGGGAACCTTGTCGTGGACCTTGGGCTTGATCCACACACCGGAGCCCCTCTTCATGACGTCCTGCAGCACGGAGTTCACGCCACGGGCCACGTTGGGCTTCACGGCGTCCCTGCACTCGCTGGTTTGAGCCGGAAGCTTGGCGCCGGCTGCGTTAGTAACCTTCAGCAGGGCGATGGGTGCGCAGTACTTTCCGTCATTGGCGAAGGTGGCGAAGGCGTTCGCCATGTGGAGCGGTGCCACATTGGTGGCGCCCAGAAGGTTGCCCAGCTGGTGCATGTTGATGGGGGAACCGTCGTGGCCGTTGTGCAAGCCCACGGCGTCCACCATCTTCTGGATGCCGCAGAAGTCCAGCTGCGTAGCGGATGCGAAGGTGGCTGTGTTGATGGAGTTGTAGAGGCCGTAGTTGATGGGCATTTTCCGGTAGAAGCCCGGCTCGGCATTTTGGAGGTCATCTGCCGCGCCCAGTTCAGGGTTGTTCTGGGCAGTGCTGTAGGCGCCCAACACCTTTCCGCAGCTTGACCGCCACGGGAACCCCAGCGGGTAGACCCGCTTTGACGCGTCCACCTCCGCGTTGAGCCGCTTGCCCTCATTCAGCCACTCGGCGAACGTAAAGGGCTTCATGGTGGATCCGGTCTGGAACCCGCCGGCACCGTTAAGGTCATTGCCCTGCGGATCCTTGGCGTCCACGTTGAAGTTAAGTTGGGTGTCGAACTTGCCCGGCTCGGGCAGGAACACGGTGTTCTGTGCCATCGCAAGGATTTTGCCGGTTCCGGGCTGGACGGTCACCAAGGCTGCCCCCCAGCGGTCAGGGTTACGGCCCGCGGTCCCGTTCACCTGTGACTGGGCTGCAGTCTGCAACCTGCTGTCCAATGTTGTGGTGATGGTGAGGCCACCCCGGTAAAGCTTCCTCTCCCGTTCCTTCTGCGTGGGCCCGTACGCGGGGTTGTTCAGGATGAGGTGCGAAATGTAATCGCAGAAATACGGCGCCATGGTGGCGTTGGCACAACCTTGCCGCTGCGGGCTGATTTTCACTGCGATGGGGCTGGCAACGGCCTCGTCATGTTCAATCTGGGTGATCTTTCCCTGCCGCAGCATCTCGCCAAGCACCTGGTCACGGCGGACAACGGATTTTTCCGGGTTGAGGGCGGGGTTATAGAACGTGGGGCTGTTCACCAGGCCAGCCAGCAGTGCAGCTTGGGGAAGGTTCAGGTCTTTCGCGCGGGTGTTGAAGAAGTAGCGGGCTGCAGCTTCCACGCCGTAGGCGTCGCTGTTGAAGAACACGATGTTCAGGTAGCCCTCAAGGATCTGTTCCTTGGTGAACTTCTTCTCCAGGGCAACAGCCAGTTTCATCTCCCGCAGCTTGTCCCCAAAGTCTTTCTGGCCGCTGAGGACCACCTCGTCCGGTCGTTCCTGGGACAGCTTTGCCTCATTGAGCACGTTGGTGACGTACTGCTGCGTAATGGTGGACGCCCCCTGCTGGTCGCCCTTTGTCAGGTTGGTTACCACGGCACGGAGGATGCCCTGCGGATCAAGGCCGGCATGTTCATAGAACCGGCTGTCCTCAATGGCGATGACGGCGTCCTTGATGTACGGGGACATCTGGTCCAGCGGGATCCTGACGCGGTTCTCGGCGTAGAACGTTGCGATCGCCTTGCCATCGGAGGTGAGGACCCTAGTGGATTGCGACGGCGGCTGGACGGTCAGTTCCTCGGGCAGGTTTTCGAAAAAGTTGATGGACGTGCTGACACCGTAGCCTGCCGCAGCAACAGACGGCACAACCAGGCTGGCCGCCAGCACGCCGCACATGACGCTCGCTGCAAGGAATCCCAGGAATCGCCCCCACGGAGAACTATTACCGCGCCTGCGCTTCTTTTTCTTCGCCATGATCCAGTCCTCGAGCTCGAAGAGTGCCACAAGATTACGTCTCCTGGGCAGGGCAATCCAGAGAGCGGAAGGTCATGATTTGATGAATTCTATTATTGACTCGGCGATAGCTATCGATATATCGTTAACTATCGCCGAGTATAACGGTGAACATCCAAAATGAAAGGACGATGCCACGATGAAGGGCATTTCTCATGACGACATTCCCGGATCGCACTCCGGCAGGGGCCGGTTCGAGCGTGGCCGCGGCAGGCGCGGACCGCACGGACACCGAGGAGGCGGCTTCGGACCGGGCTTCGGAGGCGGGTTCGGGCCAGGCTTTGGTCCGGGCTTCGGGCCAGGTTTCGGGCGCGGCCCGCGCAGGGCAAGCAGGGGTGACGTGCGCTCCGCCATACTCTCGCTCCTGGCCGAGGCGCCCTCAAATGGTTACGGGCTGATAAAGGCGATTGCCGAAAAAACCAGCGGAGCCTGGCGCCCGAGTCCAGGATCGATCTACCCCACACTGCAGCAGCTGGTGGACGAGGAACTTATCACGGCGCTCAGCGAAGGCCGCGGAACCGAGTACACGCTTACGGACGCCGGAAGGGCATGGGTGGCAGAGCATGCTGAAGAACTCGAAAATGCCTGGGACTCCGGACCTGACAGTCCCGACAAGGACTTCCACCAGTGCATCGGGAAGCTGATGGGCGTTATCCACCAGTTCCGTACGGGTGTCACTGAAGAACAGCGGGCCGCTGCCATCGAGAAGCTGGACGAAACCCGCCGGGCCCTCTACAAGATCCTGGCTGACTGACCTGCAGCCCGCCGGTCAGTCAGGCGAAGGCGTCTTCCTTGGCCCGGCGCTCGGCCTGGTTTTGGACTGCGGGGGAGTGGGAAACGGCGGGGGAATGCGGGGCTGCGTGGCTGCCGGGGTTGAAACCGGCCCCCATCTCCCCAAAGGCATAGGCGCTCTCGGCGTGCTCGGACAGGTCCACACCGGCGGTCTCTGCCTCACGGCTGACGCGGAACCCGATGGTCGTGTTGATGGCGCGGCCGATAACCAAGGTCCCGGCGCCTGACAGCAGCACCGTGATCACCACAGCCACGGACTGCGCCACAAGCTGCTGGAAACCGCCGCCATAAAACAAACCGCCGCCCTGGCCAGCCACCGGGAGGGCAATAAAACCGAGTGCCAGGGTCCCAATCAGTCCTGCACCCAGGTGGACCCCCACCACATCGAGGGAATCATCCAGCCCGAACCGGTACTTCAGGTCCACGAAAACAGCGCAGGCTGCTCCGGCCACCAGGCCCAGGCCGATGGCCGCCACGGGGCTGATGTTGGCGCAGGAGGGAGTGATGGCAACGAGCCCGGCCACCACGCCGGACGCAGCTCCGAGCGATGTGGGGTGGCCGTGGCGGATCTTTTCGGTCACCAGCCAGCTGAGCATTGCCGCTGCCGGCGTCACCAGGGTGTTGACCCAGATCAGGCCGGCCTGTTCCGCCGTCGTCGGCGCTCCGCCATTGAAGCCGAACCACCCGAACCACAGGATGGCGGCACCCAGCATGATGAACGGCACGTTGTGCGGCCGGTGGTTGGGGTCCTTGGCGAAACCGTGGCGCTGACCCACGATCAGGGCGAGCACCAGCGCGGCGGTGCCCGAGCTGATTTCCACTACTGCGCCGCCGGCGAAGTCAATGACCTGGCCGAAAATGGCGGTGAGGGCTCCGTCGGCACTCATCAAGCCGCCGCCCCAGATCATGTAGGCGAGGGGGCAGTAGACCACGGTGACCCACACGGGAACGAACACGGCCCAGGCCCCGAACTTGGCGCGGTCGGCAATGGCGCCGCTGATCAAGGCCACGGTGATGATGGCGAACGTGGCGCTGTACCCGGCCTTGATCAGGTCCGGGGAGCCCATCAGGTTCTGGAGTCCGAAGCTGGCGAAGGGATTGCCGAAGATGCCGAGCACGCCGTCGCCTGTTGTCATGGAGTAGCCCCAAAGAATCCAGACCACCCCGACGATCCCGGCGGAGATGAAGCTCATCATGATCATGTTCAGGGCTGCTTTGGCCCGTGTCATGCCGCCGTAAAAGAGGCCGAGCCCGGGCGTCATCAGCAGTACCATCGCGGCTGAAATCATCAGCCAGACATGTTGGGCAGTGATCTCCACCTGCGGGTCCCTTCGCGTTGCGCCTCGAAGCGGGGCGCTTTGCCGGCCCTCGCATTTCCCCCGCCGTCCATCTTTCGGGTTCCGTGTTTCAGGAAATGGCCAGAAAAGTTGCGCTGGTGTTACGGAAACTGCGGCTCTGTGAAGTGCCTGTGTTAAAAATGTTTCGGCTGTGTAAACGGACTCCATCCAATGAGCTAAATTCTGAACATTTGAAACGACGACGGCGCCCCGCGCGGAAAATGCGGCGCGCCGTCGTCGGGAGCTGTGAAATCCGGGAAGATTAAGCGGCCGGCAGGCCCTCGGGAGACTCAGAACTGGCGGGCGTTAGCCAGTACGGGAAGCTTGGTGCGCACCTCGTCCACCACGGAGGGATCGATGTCGACGACGGCGAGTTCCGGCTTTCCGCCAAGGGCAGCTACCGCTGAGCCCAGGGGAGTGATGACGGCGCTGTGGCCGATGCCCGTGGGCGCCGTTCCCGCCTGGCCTCCTCCAACGGTCTCTGGATCGCCCTGGCCGCAGGCCACGACGAAGGTGGTGCTGTCCAGGGCGCGTGCACGCACCAGGAGGTCCCACTGCTCTGCCTTGCCCTCACCGGCTCCCCAGGAGGCGCAGACGATATTGACCTGAGCGCCTGCGCGGGCATTGGCCGTGAACAGGGCAGGGAAGCGGACGTCGTAACAGGTGGCCAGGCCAAACACGGTGCCGTTGATTTCGAAGGTGACGGGGTTGGTGCCCGCATCCACGGTTTTGGATTCGGCAAAGCCAAAGGCGTCGAATAGGTGCACCTTGTCATAGGACGTATCCACTCCTGGGCCGGTGACCAGCAGGGTGTTGCGGACGCGGCCGTCCTTCCCGGGCGTGAACATTCCCGCTACGATCGCAATGTCCAGTTCCCTGGACAGGGCACGGACCTTCTCCGCCCACGGGCCGTCCAGGGGTTCTGCGATGTCAGTCAGAGAGTTCCCGAACGCGCGCATGGCGGCCTCGGGGAACACCACAAGCTCGGCGCCGGCGGCTTTGGCCTCGGTGGCGTAGTCCCGGATCAGCTCCAGGTTGGCGGCAGGGTCTGCACTGCTGATGATTTGGGCGACTGCTAGACGCATTACTGCTTGTAGCCCTCTACTTCGCTGACGGGCCGGGGCTCGGCCTCGTTGGGGTTTTCGCCGGATTCCGCTTTGGCCCTGCGCTGGCGCAGCAGGTCCCAGGCCTGGTCCAGCCTTTCTTCCACCTGCTGGAGCCGGCCCTGGTCCGGCGCCTGGCCGTCGCCGGCACCATCGCGGAGGGTGTGTTCCTCCTCCACCAGGGCCTGGATGCGGGCCAAAAGATCTTCGTCGTTCATGTCTACACCCTTCCGCCGGAAACATTTCCCTCAGCGTACGCCTGTACCATCAGAATCATGCCCACTGTGCTTGATATGGCAGGTCCAATCCTGGAAATGCTCACCTGGTTGTGCCTGCCCGCCGGGCTGGGATTGCTCTTCTATACAGGCTTCCTGCGCCGCTTTGTGCACCCGTGGGCCGTGGCCGAAGCCGTGGTGTATTCGGACAACACCGGTGTGGGCTTCCGCTGGTTCGACCGGAAGTACCAGGTGCACCATGCGCCCATGTCTCCGCACGACATCCAGGACCTGGCTGTGGGGGATACGCTCCCCATCTACTACCACCCCAAGCGGCCCACCCAGTGGCAAATGGCGGCTCCGGAAGAAGAAGGCAAAACCGCGGCCGTGCTGGGCCGCTGCCTCACCGGAATTGGTGCGGTTGCGCTCCTTGCGGGATTTGTCCTGCCGATGTTCTAGCGCCGGGACCCGGCCTACCAGGCAAGGACCACGGCGACGCCGAGGCCGCCCAACGCAACCCCTGCAAAAGCAGTCCAGAGCACTGCGGTGATGTCGGCGTCGACATTCTCCCTGGCGATGCCGCGGGAGCTCGTGCCGTAGCGGCGGCGCTGCGTGAAGTAAATCGCCGCGGCTGCCCCGGCCGAGACGGCGAACAGAAGCAGGATGGGGAGCCCGTGGATCGGAAGCCAGCGCAGGAAGATCGCACTGACCGTCACCAGGGCCATCATCGTCCTGCCCCAGGCCAGGGCGGTACGCTCCGGCTGAAGGCCCGGATCCCCGTGGCCGCCGGCGGGGTACTGGGTGGGCACAGGTTCAGCGCCAGAGGATGAAGATCAGCACGACGGCGGCCGCCAGCGCCCCTGCCCCGGCAAGCAGCGGGACAATAAGCGGCAGCGGCAGCGGCGCCTTGTTGCGCATGCTTCGTTCCACGCGCAGCCACCGCACCGCAGAACCGGCGCTCAGCAGCATGCCCAGCAGGAGCAGCACCACTGCCAGGCCCTTCCGGGCAGGCTCCAGGAAAAGGTCTGCGGTGAAGGCCTCGACGGCAATGCCGCCGGCCAGGAGCGCCAGGGACGTGCGGATCCAGGCGAGGAAGGTCCGCTCGTTCGCGAGCGTGAACCGCGGGTCCGGTTCCTCGCCGCCGGGCAGCAGCCGTTCGGCGATCTTCCCGCGCGACGGCGGCACGATGGCGCTGTCAGGCTGCTCGCTGTTGGTCACCGTGCCAGTTTAGCCAGGGGCTTCCTCCGGTTCCTGCGGGTGCTTCGGGAATGCCCGGAGTGCCGGCGAAGTTAGGGCAGTATGGAGCGCATCGGATTCCTTTCATTCGGCCACTGGGGCCCGGGTCCGGGTTCCCAAACCCGGACGGCGGGGGATGCCCTCCTCCAGGCCATCGACCTTGCTGTCGCCGCTGAGGAACTGGGGGTGAACGGGGCATTCTTCCGCGTCCACCACTTCGCCCGGCAGCAGGCCTCGCCGTTTCCCCTCCTGTCGGCCATTAGTGCGCGGACAAGCCGGATCGAAATCGGTACCGGTGTGATCGACATGCGCTACGAGAACCCCTTGTATATGGCGGAGGAAGCTGCCGCGGCTGATCTGATCAGCGGCGGCAGGCTTCAGCTCGGAATCAGCCGCGGTTCACCCGAGCCGGCGCGGGACGGGGCGGCTGTGTTCGGCCACCGTCCCCAGCCCGGGGAGACGGACGCCGATATGGCACGCCGGCACACAGCTGTCTTCCGCAAAGCGATCAGCGGCGCCGGGGTGGCGGACGCAGATCCCCGCTACGCCGGGGGTGCCACCGGACTCCTGCCTGTGCAACCGCAGTCACCCGGCCTGGCCGAGCGCATCTGGTGGGGAGCCGGCAGCAGGAAGACAGCCGTGTGGGCTGCGGAGCTGGGCATGAACCTAATGAGCTCGACTCTCCTGACCGAGGACACCGGCGTACCCTTCCATGAACTCCAGGCGGAGCAAATCCGGTTGTTCAGGGACGCCTGGGCCGCCGAAGACCACCAGCGCACGCCCCGTGTTTCGGTCAGCCGCAGCGTACTTCCCATTGTGGATGGGGAGGACAGCCGCTACTTTGCGGGCAGTGCCCTGCGGGACAGCCGGGACCAGGTGGGCGTCATCGACGGACTGACTGCCCGATTCGGGAAGAGCTACGTGGGCGCACCGGATGTCCTGGTGGAGGAACTCGCTGCGGACTCGGCGGTACAGGCGGCGGACACCCTGCTGCTCACCGTGCCCAACCAGCTTGGCGTCAATTTCAACGCCAAACTCCTGGGCAACGTCACGCGCTACGTTGCGCCTGCAATCGGCTGGAGCCCGGACCGGTCCTGAACCAAATAAGCAGGGGGTAACGAAGATGGCCACAGCATAAATATGTCTCTTGCCGCTCCGGACCGCGGTATACTAAGCATGCTTATTGAAAACGTGGGGAACCTTCTGCGGACTGCAGCCGTTACTCTTGAAGTGCGGCTTGGGGGCTTAGCGCCCCCACTACAGCGTGACTGCGGAACGGTCATATGACGGAGAGAGAGAAATATGGCCCGCGCCGTTTTAGGCTTTATCGCATGATCCGGCTACGTCAGCTTGCCCAAGCGGCCTCTGTGCTCACCACGCCTTTGGCGCCGGAGGACATCCTAGCGTTGTTCAACCCCGTCTACTCTGCGCGGCAGCTTCGCGGTGTGGTCACCCGGGTAGTGCAGGAGACGGCGCAGTCCGCCACCATCTTCTTCCGGCCCGGCCGCGGCTGGCACTCCCACCTGGCAGGCCAGTGGGCGCGCATCGGCGTGGAACTTGACGGTGTCCGCCACTGGCGGTCCTATTCCCTCAGCGCCCCCGCCGGCCAGGATCCCGCGATCACGGTCACCGATGTTGGCGCAGTCTCCGGCACGCTGGTACGCACCACCCGCCCGGGCGATGTCCTTTTCCTGGCGCCCCCGCAGGGCGACTTCGTGCTCCCGGAGCACCCCCGGCCCCTCCTGATGGTGACGGCGGGCAGCGGCATTACTCCGGTGATGTCCATGATCCGCACGCTTGTTCCGCGGCGTCCTGATGCCGACGTCGTACTGGTCCACTCGGCCCGCACTCCCGGCGACAGCCTGTTCCGCGAAGAACTCGCCGAGCTGGCCGACCAATTCCCCAACTTCCGCCTTGCCCACTGGTTTACGGGTGAGCAAGGGCGCATGGACCTGACCAACACCGCGCAACTGGATGAAATCTGCCCGGACTGGAAGGATCGCGCCGCCTACGCCTGCGGTCCGGACAGCTTCCTGGACGACGCCGAGGCGCTGTGGAAGCAGGCAGCGCTGACAACGGCGGCACCCGGCTCGGACATCGCGGTGGCCGGCGACCCCGGCAACCTGATGATCGAACGCTTCAACACCACCTTCGCCGGCGGTGTTGGGCACGACGGCGGACTGGTCACCTTCGAAGCATCCGACCGTGAGGTGGATGCCGACGGCGACACCCCGCTGCTCGACGTCGGCGAGGATGCAGGCGTGCTGATGCCCAGCGGCTGCCGCATGGGCATTTGCCACAGCTGCCTCACGCCACTCCTGTCCGGCCAGGTCAGGGACCTTCGCACCGGGGAAGTCCATGGCGAACCCGGCCAACTGATCCAAACGTGTGTCTCGGCAGCCGCCGGACCCGTCAACCTCGAAATCTGAGGAGCACCACGGTATGTCTGTAATTACACCCAGCAAGCCCACACCCACCGAAGGCAGTTCCACCGGAGGGGCAAGGACGCGCCCCGGAAAGCTGGCGGAGTCCGGCAGTCCAACGGTCCGGCCTCCCGCTGCCGCCCACCTGACCGACGAGCAGGTGGCCGAGCTCGGACGTGAACTCGACGCGATCCGCGACGAGATCCTGGCCAAGCGCGGAGCGGAAGACGCCGCCTACATCCGCCGCATGATCAAGATCCAGCGCGGCCTGGAGATTTCCGGCCGCGCCGCCCTGCTGGTCAGCAAGAACAAGGCTGCCTGGGTCACGGGCACCACGCTGCTGAGCCTCGCGAAGATCCTCGAAAACATGGAGCTGGGCCACAACATCCTGCACGGCCAGTGGGACTGGATGCGGGATCCGGACATCCACTCCACCACCTGGGAGTGGGACTTCGTCACGCCGTCGCGGTCCTGGCAGCACACGCATAACGACCTGCACCACCGCTGGACAAACGTGGTGGGCAAGGACAACGACGTCGGATACAACCTCCTCCGCATGGACGAGAACCAGCCGTGGAAGCCCATCAACCTGGCCAACCCGCTGTTCAACGCCATCCTGGCGCCCGTCTTCGAGTGGGGCATCGCCATCTATGACCTCGAGCTGACCGAGTACAAGGAAGGCACGAAGTCCAAGGAAGCCCTGCTCAAGGACCTCAAGGCGCTGGGCAAGAAGGTTGTCACCCAGTTCACCAAGGACTACGCTGCCACCCCCGCCGTCGCCATGCTCACCGGCTCCGGCAAGCAGGCCCTCTACGGAACCTTGGCCGCCAACGCCATCCGCAACGTCTGGGCACATGCGGTCATCTTCTGCGGGCACTTCCCCGAAGGCACCGACACCTTCACTGAGGAAATGGTGGAAGGCGAAACCCGCGGTGACTGGTACGTCCGCCAGATGATCGGGTCCGCGAACATCTCCGGTTCCAAGTTCATGCACATCATGACCGGCAACCTGTCGCACCAGATCGAGCACCACCTGTTCCCGGACCTGCCCTCCAGCCGGTATCCCGAGGTTGCCCCGAAGGTCCGTGAGATCTGCCAGCGCTACGGCCTGAAGTACACCACAGGTCCGCTGCTCAAGCAGGTCGGCTCCTCCTGGGCCAAGGTCTTCAAGCTCGCACTTCCGGGCAAGCCGGCCACGGCCTGATCAAAGCAACAACGCCTGAATTAACTAACGGCTGATAGTAGAACACCGAATGCACCTCCGGTACCGGGAACCAACCCCGGCGCCGGGGGTGCATTTCTGTTCCCCGCCCCGACGCTTTATCACCTTTCGCATACTTTTCCCCGACGCTCTATCACCTTTCGGGGACGTTCTTCAATCGCTCTCTCACTTTTCGTGCGGACGCCGCATAATTGATCCCACAGCAGCCGCGGCCTATGGAGGAATCATGCGGATACTCGGAGCCCTTGTTGTCATCTGGCTGATCATTGGCGGTGTGGCCGCCTGGCAGCGCGGCTATTTCGGGGGAGCGCCGGATAACTGCGCGCAAGCCGGGACGATAGCCATCACCATTGCCGCCGGCCCGCTGAACTACATGGGCGCCAATCCGCAGATAACCTGCGAGCTTCCGCAACCGTCCCAGTAGCCCAGGGCACGGCGGACCACCCTAGAGTAGGAATCGCGCGGGCAAGGCAGTTTTCCCGCCCGCATCGATCCCACACTCTCGAAAGGACCCGCCGCGATGGCTTTCATCACCGTTGGAACTGAAAACAGCACGGACATCGAGCTTTACTACGAGGACCATGGTTCGGGCCAGCCCGTGGTGCTGATCCACGGCTACCCCTTGGACGGCGCCTCCTGGGAGAAACAGACAACTGCACTGCTGGGCGCCGGCTACCGCGTCATCACCTACGACCGCCGCGGCTTCGGCAAATCGAGCAAGACCACAGAGGGCTACGACTACGACACCTTCGCTACCGATCTCAATACCATCCTGACCACCCTGGACCTGAGCGACGCGGTGCTGGTGGGCTTCTCCATGGGAACCGGCGAAGTTGCCCGGTACCTAAGCACCTACGGCTCCGCCCGCGTTTCCAAGGCAGCGTTCCTCGGCTCCCTGGAACCTTTCCTGCTGAAGACCGACGACAACCCCGACGGCGTCCCGCAGGAGGTCTTCGACGGCCTGAATGAAGCAGTAACGGCAGACCGGTACGCCTTCTTCACCGAGTTCTTCAAGAACTTCTACAACAGCGATACGTTCCTGGGCACCCCCCGCCTCAGCCAGGAGGCCGTTACCGCGAGCTGGAACACCGCGGCCAGCGCCGGCGCCACCGCATCCGTTGCAGCGCAGCCCACCTGGCTCACGGACTTCCGCGGTGACATCCCCAAGATCGACGTCCCCGCACTGATCCTCCACGGCACAGCGGACAACATTCTTCCCATCGATTCCACGGGACGGCTGTTCGCCAAGGCCATGCCCAGCGCCGAGTACGTTGAAATCGAAGGCGCCCCGCACGGCCTGCTGTTGACCCACGCCGCGGAGGTCAACGAAGTCCTGCTGCGCTTCCTCGCCAAGTAGTCCGCCCTTAACACAAGAATTTCCGGCGACGGCGGGAATCCGCCGTCGCCGGAATTGAGCGAGCGTTGAGCAAAAGTTTGCCAAAGGTGAGCGGCCGTGTGGAAGGGCTTGGTGAGGTAGGTACACAAAGAGGCCTGGCGCCGGCTGCTACCCGTCGTAGTGGGTGCGTGCCGGGCCCTGGCCCAGCGAGTTGACCACTACCGTGGCAACCTCGTGCAGCTTCGAGTTGCGTGTGCTGGACGCAGTCTTGAGGATCTCGAACGCGTCCTGCTGGCTGCAGCGGTTCTGGGCCATGATGATCCCCACCGCCATATCGATCACCGTCCGCGATTCAAGGGTGGCGCGCAGGTTTGCAGCGGTCTCGCTGTAATGCGCAAAGCGGACCGCAAGCCGGAGTGCGAGGGACGTCTGGCTGACGAAGTCCTCGGCGAATTTCAGCATCCGGGCTTCAAATCGGTGGGGACGGCCCGAGTACAGCAGCAACGCAGCCTTGGTGCCGCCTTCCAGCTGGAACGGCAGCGCCAGGACGGAGCGGACGCCTTCGCCCAGCAGCGCGGCCGAGTAGTCAGGCCACTGGCCGTCGTCGCTGATGTCCGGCACCTGGACGGTCTCCTGGGTGGTGCAGGCCGTCATGCTGGGCGTTTGGTTGAACTTGTACTCATGCCGTGCCACGGCCTCGGCGGCCGGACTGCTGCTGGCCACCGTGGCGGCCCTCCGCTGCCGCAGCAGGGTTATGGCGCACAGAATCTCATCGCCGGGCTCGGAGAGATTGCGTGCGGACACCTGCGCGAGTTCGTTAAGGAAGTCCTCAACATCGGAGCTGTTGAGGACAAGTTCATGCAGGTGCTCAGTAATGGATGTATCGGTTTTTACAGTTGACTCGCTGGCCACGGTTTTTTTGTGCCATTCGCTCAGGTCAAAACGAGCAGGTAACAAGCACCGTCCAGCCAACAGGCGGAAGGGGGCAATGCTCGCTGGATCGACGAACTTTCCAACGGCCTGCTGCTAAACCGATATCCAAAAGTATATACATTCCCCGGGGGCGGGAATCGTCATTTGAGGCACCGCCAGTCCGCGGACGCTGGCGCTGGAGCAGGCATTACCGGCAGAATAAGGCACGCGCCGGCGCTGCCGGTGGCGGACCCGGAAACCAGCCGTTGCTGCGCTATGGAGGGACAGAAACATGACCAGATTGCTCATCATCGGTCCGCCCGGCTCCGGCAAGGGTACGCAGGCGGAGCACCTGGCCCAGCACTTCGGTATCCCCGGCGTGTCCACGGGTGAAATTTTCCGGAATAATGTCAGCCTGCAGACGGAATTGGGCAATGAAGCCGCAAAGTACCTCGACGACGGCGATTTCGTGCCGGACCGCCTCACCAATGCCCTGGTAAAGGACCGACTTTTGGACGCCGACGTCCAGGCCGGTTTTCTTCTCGACGGTTACCCGCGGACCGCGCCCCAAGTGGTGGAATTGGACAACATGCTCGCCTCGAAGGGCCACGGGATCGATGCAGTCATCGAGCTCCGGGTTCCCGATTCCGAGCTGGAACAGCGGATGCTGCGGCGTGCCCAGGACGAGGGCCGCAGGGACGATACGGTTGACGTGTTCCGGCGCCGCCTGGATCTCTATCACCGTGAGACGCACGAAGTCGTGTCCGTCTACGCAGGGCGGGGCTTGCTGGTGCCGGTGAACGGCAGCGGCGACCCCGGCGACATCACCAAACTGGCGATCGCCGCCGTCGAACGCTTCATTAATGAAAAAGGAGAACGCGCATGAGGGTGGCAGTAACCGGAGGCAGCGGAAAGCTGGGGCGGCACGTGGTGCGCAGACTCACCGGCGACGGGCACCAGGTGCTCAACCTGGACCGTGCGGGGGAGCGGAATCCCGGGCTGGTGGTGGTGGACCTCCGCAACTACGGCCAGGTTGTGGATGTCCTGCTCGGTTTGGACGACCGGCACGGCGGGTTCGACGCAGTGGTCCACCTCGGTGCCGTTCCCGCGCCCGGCATCATCCCGGACGCCGCCACGTTCGAAAACAACATGCTCGCCACCTACAACGTGTTCCAGGCGGCCCGGCGGGCAGGAATCAAGAAGGTGGTGTACGCCTCGAGTGAGACGGTGCTGGGACTGCCGTTCGACGTCGACCCGCCCTACATTCCCGTCGACGAGGAGTACCCCGCTCGGCCGGAGAGCACCTACTCGCTGGTGAAGCACCTCGAGGAGCAGATGGCGGTGGAACTGACGCGGTGGGACCCGGAGCTGAGCATCTCCGGCCTCCGGTTCTCCAACGTCATGGACGTTGAGGACTACGACAGCTTCCCCGCATTCGACGCCGATGCCACGCTGCGGAAATGGAACCTCTGGAGCTACATCGACGGCCGCGACGGCGCCCAGGCCATAGTCCGCGCGCTCGAAAACGCCAAGCCGGGCTTCGAGGCGTACGTCATCGCCAACGCGGACACCGTGATGAGCCGGTCCAGTGCGGAACTGGCGGCGGAGGTGTTCCCTGCCGTCAAAGTCACCAAGGACCTTGGCGAGCACGAGACCATGCTGTCCATTGACAAGGCCAGGCGCCTGCTCGGTTTTGAGCCCGAATACTCCTGGCGGAACCACCAGCCAACCATCCCCGCGGGAGCCTCAATCTGACCCCTGGCGCCCAGCCGCAGGAATCCCAAAGGGTTGGCACAGGATCCTGCAAAGACCCCGTTCCAGCGCGGAAACGGGTCCTAATCTTGAGGTAGGGCGGATGGTTTACCTGCCCGCACAGAGCGCAACGCCGAAGCAAGGACCCCAAAATTCGCACTCCATCCTTTGTGCTGCCCGCCGCAGCAGTGCTGGTTTCCGCAGTCGCCCTTTCCACAGCCGCCGTGCCGGCATCGGCCGCTCCGTCGGCCGATTCCGGTGCGACGGGCCGCTACATCGTCCGGTACGCAGCCAATGCCGATGTTGCCGCAGAGGCAGCCGGCATGCGGGGTCAGGGACTGGCCGTGGGCCGTACCTTTACCCGCGCCTTCCGCGGCGCAGTGGTAAACGCCAACCCGGCACAGGCTGCTGCGCTGGCCCGCTCCGGCCGCGTGGTTTCCGTGGAAGTGGATGCACCCATCAGTTTTTCCGCATCCCAGCAGCCCGCACCCTGGGGCCTGGACCGGGTGGACCAAAGGCCCCTGCCCCTGTCCGGGTCCTACTCCTGGACGGCATCCGGAGCAGGTGTGAGCGCGTACGTGGTGGACACCGGTGTCCTTGCCTCGCACGCAGATTTCGGCGGACGGGTGGCAGCCGGCTGGTCCGCCGTGGCCGACGGCCGGGGTTCGAGCGACTGCAACGGCCATGGCACCCACGTGGCCGGCTCGGTGGCCGGTTCCACCTACGGTGTGGCCAAGGGCGCCACCGTGGTGCCGGTGCGTGTGCTCGACTGCAACGGCTCCGGCTACAACTCGGACGTGGTTGCGGGACTGGACTGGATCGCCGCCCACCACACAGCCGGGACGCCTGCAGTGGCCAACCTCAGCCTCGGCGGCGCCGCCAGCTCCGCTGTTGACGCAGCCATCCAGGCTGTTATGGACGACGGCGTTACCGCGGTGGTTGCCGCCGGCAATTCCGCCGTGGATGCCTGCAGCAATTCCCCGGCCCGCGTCTCCGGAGCAGTAACGGTGGCTGCCAGCGACTCCGCTGACCGGCAGGCATCTTTCTCCAACTTCGGCTCCTGCGTGGACCTCTACGCGCCGGGCGTGGGCATCACCTCGGCCCACCACACCTCTGCCACCGCCGCGGTGTCGATGTCCGGAACCTCGATGGCCTCTCCCCACGCGGCCGGGGCAGCCGCAGTGCTGCTCTCCCAGAACCCTGCCCTCTCACCGGCCCAGGTGGCGGGAGCGCTGATATCCAACGCCACGGCGGGAGTGGTCAGCGGTGCCACGAGCGGTACCCCCAACCGGCTGCTGTTTGCCGGCGCTGTTGCTCCGGCACCCGCGCCGGCACCCGCGCCGGCACCCGCGCCGGCACCCGCTCCCGCTCCGGCACCCGCTCCCACCGTTACCGCCGCTACCCCGGGAGCAAACGCAACCGCCGTGGCAACGGGAACAAATGCCACTGCCACTTTCAGTGCCGCCGTCCAGGGCGTCACCACGGGGACGTTTGTGCTCAAGAATGCGGCGGGCAGCACCATCCCTGCCGCCGTCACCTACAACGCCACCACCCGTACTGCCACCCTGAACCCGGCGGCCGGCCTGGCAACCGACACCCGCTATACGGCCACGCTGGTGGGCGGCGCCTCGGCCATCCGTGACAGCGCAGGAACCCCGCTGGCATCCACCAGCTGGACCTTCCTGACCGGCCCGGCACCCGTTGTCACGGGCACGACGCCCACCAGCAACAAGCTGCTGGTGCGCCGCACCAACAACATCAGCTTGAACTTCAGCGAAGCGGTCCAGGGCGTCAACGGAACCACCTTCACGGTGAAGAATACCGCTACCGGTGCGGTGGTGCCAGCGGCCGTTTTCCGGAACTCGACTACCAACCAGTGGATCCTGAACCCCCAGCAGGCATTAGCCGCCAGGACCGAGTACACCGTGACGGTGACCCGCGGCACCGCCGGAGTGCGCGACCTTGCCGGGAACCCGTTCGCCGGCAGGAGCTGGCAGTTCACCACTGGTTCCTTGTAGGGCAAAGCAGCAGGAACTGGGCCAGCGGAGCAGGAACTACGCCATTTCCAGCAGGAACTCGGTGCGCCCATGCACGGCGCCGTTGATCTGAAGCTCCAGCGCATGCAGTCCCGGATGGTGCACCCTGGTGGTCATCTGCCTGAACGCGTGGCGCTTGGACAGGCTCCTGCTCTCGCCGGGCGCAAGGGTCAGGATTGAGATTTTGAAGACCTTCGCGGACTGGCTGCCATTGGCCTTGCGGTAGTGGACCAGGTAATCCACCGCAAGACGCACGTCCTCGGTGCCGGTATTGGAAACCTCAAAGGCAAAGGTCAACTCACCCGGCACCGAGAGGATTTCCTGGTCGAGGCGCGGCCCGGTCACAGCCACCGACGCCGGCGTGAAGCCCAGCAGCGCCAGTGCGCCGGGATGCCCCTTCTTGACCAGCGTGCGGAGCCCATGGCGGACCACCCATCCGGTGTTGCCGTCCGGTGCGGAGAGCCACTGACCAGCTGTGGCCACAACAGCACCGGGTGCATGCCGGGCGAGATCGTTGAGGTGGTTGGCCACGGAACGCCGGACGTATTCGGACGGGTCGCGGTAGAGGGCAGTGAGGATGGGCAGGGTGGCTTCTGGCCGCTGGACGAGGGCCGGGACTCGCACGGCCCACGGCAGGTAGGGACGCGTGCCTTCGCTCGCGAGGCGGCGGACGTGCTCGTCGGGGTGGGCCGTCCAGCCGAGGATTGCTGCCAAGGCCCGGTCCGGGTCCCTGGCAAGGAGGCGGCGGACGGCGAATTCCCCGGTAAGCCTTGGCGTCAGTTCAGCGAGCAGGGCCAGGCAGTCGTCGAAGTCCTCCGTTGCACCGGACGCGAGGGCCAGAGTGACGGCCGCCTCCGAAACCGGCCAGAGGACCCAGCCGGTGAATTCCGGGACTGACAGTGCCGCCCGGAAGCTGACGGACGCCGTCGTATATCCCGGGACCGGACTCGTGCTGATATCAGCCACAAGGGCTTCGGCCACGAGATCGGTCCGCGCGCGTAAGTTCAGGTCACCAAGCAGGGATGCAGCGAGAGCCGTTTGTGCCCACTGCACTGCCGGTGCGCTTTCCGCCAGGATGCGGGTGAGCGCTTCAATGCTTGGCGGATCGATCAGCTCGTTCATAACGCCCATGCAGTCAGGCTACCGCCGGGGTACGACCATTCCGGCCGCCCACCAGCACCGTGGCGGAAAGGGCCGTTCCTGGCTACTGATCAAAGCGGGCAAGCGGGATAATCTTCACCCTAAGTATTTCTTCACCACCTAGGGATGGGCATGGCAGCACAGCAGGGGTCTATGGGTTCCGGAGTCACCGGGAAAGGTGCCGGCAAATGGCGGGTATTCCATGACAAGTTCGTGGTAGAGGAGCGCTATCTGGAGCCGGGCGACCGGCGCGGCCTGTACTGGTCGGCCATCATCCTTGCGTTGCTGGGGGTGGCGCTCTTCCTCGCGACCCTGATCAGCGTGGTGCAGGCCGATGGCCTGTCTGCCGCCGACGGCCCTGCCCGGGACTGGCTGCTCGGGCTGAGGTCCGAAACCCTTACGGTGGTCATGATCTTCCTGGCCGTGGTCTTCGGTCCCATTGCCCTCCCCATCATTGTCCTGGTGGTGGTTGTGGCGTGGGGATTTGCTGCGAAGCATGCCTGGCGTCCAATACTCCTGGCGTCCGCGATGCTCACCGGGGTCATCATTTCGCAGATCATCCTCCAGATTGTGCGGCGGTCGCGTCCCCCCGTGGACCAGATGCTCTTCGGCATTGACCACACCTTTTCGTTCCCGTCGGGACATGTCCTGGGAGCATGCGACTTCCTGCTGGTGGGTGCCTTCCTGATCTACTCCCGGCGCAGCAACCGGCACGCTGCCGTGTTCGGGTTCATTGGAGCGGGCATCGGCATTGTGCTGGCAGCACTAAGCCGGCTGTACCTGGGCTACCACTGGCTCAGCGATGCGCTGGCGTCGCTTTCGTTGTCCCTGATTATCCTGGGCGGAGTTATCGCCCTGGACACGTGGCGGACGGCGAGGGTTCCGGGCGAGCGGATCACCGGCGAATTGTCGAAGGCGGACGCGCGGGCGACTGAGCCGGGCGACTGAACCGGGCGGGTCAGCCGCAGGCAGCGCGCCTGGACACACTGTCCCGTTGGCTGTTTCCTCCCAGCCGCGGATCGCTCAGGCGGGCGGCCGGGACCGGGCCCGCTTGAGGGCAAGATGGAGCTTGACGTTGGCTTCCTCGAGTTCCAGCACCTTGGCTACGCCGGCGAGGTTCAGGCCCTGTTCCAGGAGTTCGCCGATGCGAAGCAGCACCGCGATGTCCGCGTCACTGTACTGCCGGGTGCCGCCGGAAGTACGCGACGGCGTCAGCAGGCCCCGCGTCTCGTAGAGGCGGATGTTCTGCTGGCCTGTGCCCGCCAGCTTCGCCGCAACAGAGATGGCGTAAAGTGCGCGACCCTTTGCGGGCACTGGCGCCCGTCCTGCTTCCCGCTCTGCCATCAGTTCTCCAAAAAACTTCGATGAGTCTTGCTTCAGTGTTTCACAGGTGCTATAAAAAATCTATCTTCACCACCATAGATCCTGGGGTGGATACAGTACCGATCCAACATCTAACAAGTTGAAGGAGTGGGAAATGATGTTGATGCGCACGGACCCGTTCCGTGAGCTGGACCGGCTCACGCAGCAGGTCTTTGGAACTGCCGCCCGTCCGGCCGCCATGCCTATGGATGCCTGGCAGGAAGACGGGGAGTTTGTGGTGGCCTTCGATCTTCCGGGCGTCAAGCTCGATTCACTGGATCTGAACGTTGAGCGCAACGTGCTTACGGTCCGGGCGGAACGCCAGGATCCCACCCAGCCCAATGTGGAGCTGGTGGCTTCCGAGCGTCCGCGCGGCGTCTTCAGCCGCCAGTTGATCCTGGGCGACACCCTGAATACGGACAACATCAAGGCCAGCTACGACCAAGGTGTCCTGACGCTGCGAATCGCGGTGGCGGAACAGGCCAAGCCGCGCAAGATCGAAATCGAGACGCAGCAGAGCCAGCTGCACCAAATCGGAACCTAGGCCGGCAGTGGCGGGCGCAGGGCAACCCGGGTTGTCCTGCGCCGCCCGCATCCGGCACTGCCCGTCCGCCGGGTCAGCCCTGCGGAGCCGGAAGACTGACATGAGCAATACCCCGGATTACTACGCCACCCTGCACGTCCCGCGTGACGCCTCCCAGCAGCAGATCTCGCGCGCCTACCGGGCCCTGATGCGTAGCCACCATCCGGACTTGGAAGGCGGCAGGGATGCGGCCGGCGGGCCGAGGGGCTTGCAGAACGGAGTGGACAATACCGGCGCAGTTGGAGGTACGCAGCAGCGGGAGGCCGAGCTGCTGCGAATCATGCAGGCTTTTGCCGTCCTGCGCGACCCAGTCCGGCGGGAGGCCTATGACCGGGAAGTGCAGGCAGAACCGGCAACCGGCGCAGCACCGGCGAGCCGGACCGGGACGGACATCCCGGTCCGGAAGGTCCGGCACCAGCCGGGTTCTTCCGGAAACACCATCCGAATCACCCCCGTGCGTTGGGAAAGCGGACCGTGGGCCTGATAACCGATTGGCCTGCCGGACCGCACACCGGGACCCTGCAGGCCCGGGGAATCGACCCCGGCCACCACTTCGAGAGGCGGGAAACTGTATGAGCGATTGGCGCCGCTACGATTCACACCTGATGCCGGTGTTCCATGAGCGTTTCGAACAGCGGTGGGGCAAGGGCACCGCGCCGTTCCTGGATCCGGAAGCCCATGAGGAGCCCCTTCCCCGAGCCCAGTGGATCAACCCCACCACCGGCGCGGCGCTGGCTGTGGTCCCGGTGTGGACGAACGACGAAAGGCAGCAGCGGTCTTTCGGGGTGTTCTATCTTCCGCCGTCAGGGGACATTTGGGTCCTGCGGCCGGGATACACAGGGTACCTGGAACCGGCCGACGGCGACACGGAGCACCTGGTCACGCTCCGGAACGATGCCTTCCGCAAGGCTGTGGCTCACGCAAAGGAATTCCTGTTCGGCGACCAGTGAGCTTAAACCAATGCGCCCCTCCCGCCAGTTAACCCGGGAGGCCGGGTTCCCCGAACGGCAACGGTTGCCGTCAGACGGTTCCCACGGCTCCGCTGCCCAGCAGGCTCCGGGTCAGGGATTCGGCGTCACCCAGCAGCTCTTCCGCAGCCGCTGACAGGTGTGAGTCGGACAGCGGCAGGTCCTCGAGGGCCGCGGCCACAACGGCGCGGCGTACCAGTTCGCGGGCGAACGACGCTGTGGTTCCGTCCGTACGTTCGGCGGCGGCAGCCACGGCGTCCGGACTGAAACTGGCCTGCCGGCCGTAAAGCCGAATGAGCTCTATCCGCTCGTTGAGGGCGGGCAGCGGGATCTCCACGGCGAGGTCCACCCGGCCGGGACGCTGCGCCAGCGCACGCTCCAGCATGTCCGGCCGGTTGGTGGTGAGGACAAAAGCGACGTCCGCATCGTTGTCCAGGCCGTCCATGGCATCCAAGACTTCAAAGAGCAGCGGCTGCGGCCCGTGGCCGAAACTCCGGTCCTCCGCGATGAGGTCGCAGTCCTCCAGCACCACCATCGAGGGCTGCAACGCACGTGCCATCCGCGCCGCCTCCGAAATCCGGGCAAGGGAACCGCCGCTGAGGAGGATTGCAGTGGTGCCCTCGCTCTGCCCGAGCAGATACCGAACGGTGTGCGTCTTGCCGGTCCCGGGCGGGCCGTACAGCAGGACGCCCCGCTTGAGGTGCTGGCCGTGCCGCTTCAGGGACTCCCGGTGCGCGGCGATGCCAACCGCGTGGCCCGCCACCTTCTGTAGGAGGCCCGTTGGAAGGATAACTTCCTGCCCCGGCAGGTGCGGCCGGTGGTGGAAGGTAACCCCGCCGCTGCTCGGTCCGAATTCACCCATGGTCAGGGAAACCTGCCCTTTCGGCACACTCTGGCTGTCCATCCGCCGCCTGTACTCAGCCAGGAAGGCCGCGCCCGTTTCGGTGTTTTCCGGCGCCACTTCAAGGGAGGCCGTCTCCCGGCCGGCGCGCGGATCCGCGGCGCGCTGCAGAACAGCCAGCCGGCCGCCGTCGTACGTCATAAGCCGCAGGCCGAAACCCACCGCCTGGCGCTGGGTATCCGGCCCCACGGCCAGGTTGACGTAGTCCGGCTGGGCGAGCGGGAACTGCGGGAAGGCCTGTGACTGCTGAAGCATGTCGCTCAAGGACTGGTGGTGCCGCTGGCCGCCGCCGCCGATCCCCACCAGCCGGCTTTCCGGATCCAGTGCGGCGAGCCCGGCCATCACAATGTCTGCGTCCACGAACCTGTGCGGCGGGATTTGTTCCTCGACCACGGCGAGGTCTTCGGCAGCCAGGCCCAGGTACCCGGTCAGCGTATCCAGCAGCTGCACCCCGGGCTGACGCCGGTGGCTGCGGGCCTGTGCCAGCTGCACCAAATCAGCAAAATTGTCGATGAACTTCCCCAGTTTTTCATCCATTCCCAGACCCTAGCAGCACGCGCACCAGCAGCCCGGGAATCGTGCGAGGATATGGTCTTGACCTCGCGTGGTTCAAAAAACTTTCGTGGGTACCGTTCTGTCCGTAGTAAGGATTTGTTCAATGCATATTTCCGCCAGGGACCTCGCCGCACTCATCCCGCCGGGGTTCACCCTTGGAGTGGCAACTGCAGCCTTCCAGATCGAAGGCGCACTGGATGAGGACGGCCGCGGACCTGCCGGCTGGGATGTGTTTTCGGCCAAGCCGGGCAACATCGTTGAGGACCACAGCCCCGTGGTGGCCTGCGACCACTATCACCGCATGCCGCAGGATGTTGCCCTCATGAAGCAGCTGGGCGTGGACTCGTACCGGTTCTCGTTCGCCTGGCCCCGCATCCAGCCCACCGGCAGCGGCCCTGCGAACAAGGCCGGCCTTGCTTTTTACGACCGGCTGTTGGACGAACTCCTCGACAACGGCATCTCGCCCATGGCCACGATCTACCACTGGGATACACCCCTGGCCCTGGATGAGGCGGGCGGCTGGATGAACCGCGACACAGCCTACCGGCTGGGGGAGTACGCCGGCATTCTTGCCGAGGCTTTCGGCGACAGGGTGGCACAGTGGGTGACCATCAACGAGCCCGCCACCGTGAGCACCAACGGTTATTCACTGGGCCTGCACTCGCCGGGGGAGGAGCTCGTCCTGAATGCCTTCCCCACCGTCCACCACCAGCTGCTGGGCCACGGGCTTGCCGTGCAGGCCCTGCGGGCTGCGAAAGTCCCCGGTGAGATCGGCATGACAAACGTCTACTCGCCCATGGTCCCAAACTCCATCAACCCGCTGGACTACATCAGCGCGGGCATGATGGACCTGGCCCAGAACCGGCTCTACGCGGACCCCGTGCTGACCGGCAAATATCCGGACCTGATCCGCGCGGCCAAGTTCTTCAGCTCCTTCGAGCACCCGCCTGAGGACATGGAACTCATTTCCCAGCCCCTCGATTTCTACGGACTGAACTATTACATGCCCACCAAGGTGGCCGTCGGGCCGGGCGCCGGCGCGGTGCCCGCGAGCATGGCCGAGGCGATGGGCAGCGACCTCAGCGCGGCGGGCAGCGGCGGAACCCCCTTCCACGTGGAAACCTGGCCGGAAGCGGACATCACCGCCTACGGCTGGCCGGTCAAGCCCGAGTACATGGCGGTGGCCCTGAAGGAAATGGCCGAGCGCTACCCCAACCTGCCGCCGGTCATCCTCACCGAGGGCGGGGCCAGTTTCGAGGACATCATCGTCCGGGACAAATCCACCAACGCGCGGTTCATCCCTGACGAGCGCCGCCTGAAGTACCTCTCTGACCACCTTGAGGCAGCGTTGCGGGCCACCGCCCCGGGCGGTGACGCCGAGTCCATCGACCTGCGTGGCTACTACGTATGGTCCCTCATGGACAACTTTGAGTGGTCCGCCGGCTACAACCAGCCCTTCGGATTGCTCCACGTGGACCGGGACACCCTGGAGCGGACACCCAAGGCCTCCTACTACTGGTACCAGGAACTCATCGAGGAGCGCGACCTCGCCATCGCCGCTGATGTTGCCATCGCACAGGCAGCGGCCTCCGAGGATCTCGATACTGAGGTTCTTGATACGGAAGCGCCCGACGACGGCGTGTCCCCTCTGAGTGCCAGCGCCTAGGTAGTTGGGCTGGCCAAGCCTGGGGAGGCGGGACGCGCGGCTGTCAGCACGCGCCTCCCCCTACCCGGGCTTTAGAGCACGTCCAGCGTGGTGAGCTGCTTGGCCATGCCGGCGCCGTCTGGGGAGTAGATCCACGGCACCTGGGACGCGGTGTGGTCCCCGTCCACCGAGTGGCCGCCGGCGAACACTGACTCGCTGACGGACAGTTGCCGGATGGCGATGGCGGCAACCCTGTTCGGGTTTTCCTGCGCAAACTCTGAGTAGATCGCTTCGTCGTGCTGGCCGTTGTCGCCGATCAGGAGCCAGCGCATGTCCGGGAACTCGCTGGCCAGGCGCGCCAGGTTCCGAAGCTTGTGGTCCTGGCCGCTGCGGAACCAGCGGTCCTGCGTCAGGCCCCAGTCCGTGAGGAGCAGGGCGCCGGACGGATACATATTGCGGGTCAGGAACCGGGCCAGCGTGGGGGCCGCATTCCAGGGCCCCGTGGACAGGTAGATCACCGGCGCGTCGGGGTGCTCGATGGTGAGGCGGTCAAGCAGCACGGCCATGCCGGGGGTGGCCATGCGGGCCCGCTCGCTTAGGACGAACGTGTTCCAGAGCGCCAGGAACGGCCGGGGCAGGGCCGTCACCATCACCGTGTCATCGATGTCCGAGACGATCCCGAACTTCACGTCCGGGGCGATGACCCGGATTCTGGCCTCCACAGGTTCTGTTCCTTCGGCCCGGAGGACGGCCGTGTGCCAGCCCGGTGAAAGCTGGACTTTCACCTCCGTATCGATCAGCCCGCCCCGGTCCGCGCGGACGTGGGTGACAACATCGCCGATGGTGATCTCGACGTCGGTGAACTGCAGCGGCACGCTGGTGAACGCGCGCCAGCCGCGGAGGTTCTGGTTGCCATTCTGCGCGGCGTGCTCCGCTTTGCTCCCCGGCAGCGGCTTCTGCGTGAGCAGGACCCGCCCGAGGACCCGGACCTGGCTGGTGGAGCCGTAGCCCTGGTAGGCGATGGTCTGGGGAATGAATTTCCAGCGCTTGGCCAGCCGGATCCGCACCGTGTTAACGGCGTCCGAGACCCGGTGTGCCAGCCGGAACACCTGGTTTCCCGAGAGCGCGTCCGGGAGCAGAGTGTGCGCTGTTTTCTCTGACGAATTGTTCGGAGCCGTGTCCATGGCTCCACTCTGCCACAGGGCCGGGCCGGCGGAAGAGCACTTCGGCCCCTGCGGGCGGTGTGTGACGTCAGCCTTCTCCCAAAATCCCGCGCAGGGTTTCGGCGTTCCGCACGGCGTGACCCTCGCCGTCATTATTGAAATAGGCGTAAACGTCAAGGCCATCTGCGGACCACTCCCGGATCCGGTCCGCCCACCACTGCAGGTCGGCATCGGAGTAGGAACCGGCGTACAGGTGCTGGTGGTCAGGCCCATGCAGCCGGACATAGGTGAAGGGCGCTGTGGTGCGCAGGATGCAGGGAAGATTCGCCCCGCTCATAATGCAGTAGGCAGCCTGATGGCGTTCCAGCAGGGCGAAGACCTCGGGGCAGTCCCAGCTGGGGTGCCGGAACTCCACGGTCACCCGGAGCCAGTCCGGGACTGCGGCGAGGAAGTAGTCCAGCCGGGCATCATCCCGTTCCATGCCGGGTGGCAGCTGGACCAGGAGGACGGCCCGCTTATCACCGAGTTCATGCCAGCAGCGCGTAATGCGCTCCAGCCACACCTCGGGTTCATAGAGCTTCCTGGCGTGGGTCAGGCCGCGGGGAGCCTTGACCGACATGTTGAAGCCGGGCGGCAACCGCTGGTTCCAGCCGGCAAAAGTTGTGTCCCGGGGCCAGCGGTAGAAGCTGGCATTGAGTTCAACGGTATGGAAACGGGCCACATAATGCTGGAGCCGGTCCTTAACCGGCAGCTTGGGCGGATAGAGCACGTTCTCCCAGTGGTTGTAGCTCCATCCGGAGGTGCCGATGTGGATTGCCATGAATGCCTCCGGTGACTACTGCCGATGTTTTGAGGCTACACCCCGCTGCCCGGCCCACTCGGGGGCCGGCTGTGGCAGGGTAAGGGCATGGCGCGAATTGAAGACTATGCAGTTGTCGGTGATCTCCATACAGGGGCGCTGGTCAACAAAGAGGGCTCCATAGACTGGCTCTGCCTTCCCCGGTTCGATTCCCCCGCGTGCTTCAACGCATTGCTGGATACTCCCGACGCGGGGCGCTGGCTCCTGGCGCCGGCGAGCGGCGGCGCCTGTACGCGCCGGGGCTACCGGGACGGCAGCCTTATCCTGGAAACGGAGTGGGAAACGCCCGACGGAACAGTCCGCGTCATCGACTTTATGCCGCCCCGGGATTCGGTGGCGGACATCGTCCGGATCGTCGAAGGCGTCAGCGGAAGCGTAAAGATGCATGGCGAGTTGACCCTTCGCTTCGACTATGGCCATATCATCCCCTGGGTGCGCCGGGACGAATACGGCATGCACGCCATCGCCGGCCCTGACGCCGTCTACTTTGTCACCCCGGCCCCGCTTCACGGCGAGAACATGCACACCGTCAGCGACTTCACCGTCAACGCAGGGGAGCGGGTCCCCTTTGTCCTTACCTGGGCACCCAGCCATGTTGGACGGCCGCACACCGTTGACGCCGAAGAAGTGCTGGGCACCACGTTTGCGTATTGGCGCGGCTGGGCTTCGCAGTGCACGGTGGAGGGCAAGTACAAGGAGGCTGTGGTCCGGTCCCTCGTGACGTTGAAGGCCCTGACGTACGCCCCGACCGGCGGCATCGTTGCGGCGGTGACCACCTCACTGCCCGAGCAGCTGGGCGGCCCCCGCAACTGGGACTACCGCTACTGCTGGCTGCGCGATGCAACCATGACGCTCCAGGCACTGCTGGCCGCAGGTTACACCTCCGAAGCTGCGGCCTGGCGGGACTGGTTGTTGCGTGCTGTGGCCGGCGACCCCGCGGACCTGCAAATCATGTACGGAATCCACGGTGAACGCCGGCTGCCCGAGATGGAGCTGCCCTGGCTGAAGGGCTACGAAAACTCATCACCTGTGCGCATCGGCAACGGCGCCGCCGAACAGCTCCAGCTGGACGTGTGGGGGGAAGTGCTGGACTGCCTTGCGCTGACGCGCAACTCCCTGCTCACACACTCCGACGAGGCGTGGGACGTGCAGGTGGCACTGATGGAGCATCTCGAGACCATCTGGGACCAGCCAGATAACGGACTCTGGGAAATGCGCGGTCCCCGCCGCCACTTCACCCACTCGAAGGTCATGGCCTGGGTTGCCGCGGACCGCATGGTGAAGGGCGTCCGTGAATCAGGACTGCCCGGGCCGGTGGAGCGCTGGGAGACGCTCCGGGACACCATCCACCGGGACGTGATGAACAACGGATTCGACGCCCGCCGGAACACCTTCGTGCAGTCCTATGGCCGGCCGGAGCTCGACGCCAGCCTCCTCCTGATCCCGCGTGTGGGGTTCCTGCCGCCGGATGATCCCCGCGTCATCGGAACCATCGAAGCCATCCAGCGGGAGCTGACCGAGGACGGGTTTGTGCTCCGGTACCGCCCGGCCGAGAGCGACGACGGCCTGCCCGGTGATGAGGGCGTGTTCATTGCTTGTTCCTTCTGGCTGGTTGAGGCGCTGCTGGGAGCAGGCCGCCACAACGAATCCAGGGAACTCTTCGAGCGCCTCCTTGAATTACGCAACGACGTGGGGCTGCTGAGTGAGGAATGGGGCGTCCGGTCGGGCCGGCAACTGGGCAATACGCCCCAGGCCTTCAGCCACTTCGCACTTGTGACTAGCGCTTTGGAGCTGCATCAGGATACGGTTCGGCGAAGTGACACCCCTATTCCGCCGGAAACGGCGGCAGCGCGCTGAGGCGGCGCGTCCAAGGGTGCGGCTTCTCCTTCGCAGAATAGATAAGTATACTTACTAACACCTCATGGAGTGCTCCCAGTAAGCACAGTGCCGTGACTGATGGAGGAGTGATTGCAAATGGCCGGGTATTTTGAGCTCGTGGATGCGCCTGACGGCGGCTACAGGATCCGGATGATGGACGGAGCCGGGAACCTGATGGCCATCTCGGTTACTTTCCCCACGAAAAGGGCCGCGGTTGCCGGCGTGGCAATGGCGCGGGAGATCGCGGGGACAGGCCTTATCCGGGATAAGAGCCACGACGGCGCAGGGACCGTGATTCGGGAGCGCGTGCGTCCCGTGAGCACAGCCAAGGGCGATGCCGCCCGGGCCAGGAAAACTCCCGAGGCCAGGCGGGCAGCGGTCAGCTGATGGCCCCGCCGGACTCCGGGTCCCCCGACGGCGGCCGCCGCCAGGGGATTCTCTTTGATGTTGACGGCACCCTGATCGACTCGTCGTACATCCACACCATCTCCTGGTGGGGCGCTTTCCGCCAGCAGGGTTATGACATACCGATGGCGTCCATCCACTACTACGTGGGCATGGGCGGCGACCGCCTGGTGGACAGCCTCCTGCCGGCGGGCCGGGACCGGTCCCTGGATTCCGAAATTATGGCCAGCCATGGTGCGCTGTACGCCTCCCACTGGCCCGCGCTGCGCACCTTCGACGGCGCCAAGGACCTGCTCGCCCAATGCCATGCTGCGGGGCTCTCGGTGGCCCTCGCCTCGTCGGCGCGCAAGCAGGATCTGCAGGTAATGAAGTCCGTTCTGGACTCAGATGCCTTCCTCGATGCCGCCACCAGTGCCAATGATGCCAAGGAAAGCAAGCCTGCCCCGGACATCCTCGTTGCCGCCCTGGAAGCCATCGGAGTGGAAGCGGCGGATGCGATCTTCGTGGGGGATGCTGTGTGGGACATGAAGGCCGCGGGTGCCTTGGGTATTCCGGCGATCGGTGTCACCTGCGGCGGGGTCCGTGCAAGCGAACTGCGCGAAGCGGGCGCGGTGGAAGTCTACGACGGCCCGCGCGACCTGCTGCAGAACCTGACCTCAAGCGCCATCGGCAGGCTCCTCGCCGGTGCCTGACTCCTCACGCCCACCTACTGATGCCGCGTTCCCTGCCCGGTCGCCGTCGTCGTACCTACCAACGCCCGCGTCAGAGCGTCTGGCCGCCGGTCACAGTGTCCTCGCCACCCGCGTTGGCGGGCTTGTCCCAGGAAACCGCCACGCGCACCGAGCCGTCATCGCTCCGGTCAATATCCGTCACAACGGCCGTGGGGCTGGCGCCCATCTCCACGATCCGCTCGCGGTAGCTTTGCACGAGCAGTTCCAGGCTCTCCTCCGTCCACTCCCCGGGCCGCATGCGGGTGGAGATCTCAACCGGTTCGGGCTGGTAGAGCGACATATTTTTCCTCTTTCACTGGTGCGGGTCTGCAGATGTGCCTCTTCCTACGCTAGAAGCCACAGGGCGCGACGACAAGGATTTTAGTCAGCCTGCTTACTTTTTATTGCAGGAACCGATAGCGTCGAAGGACTGGCTGCCAGCCCCGACTGCAGCGAAAAACTTCCAGGAAAGGCGAATTGTGAAAGCACTGACATGGCAGGGAAAGCGCTCGGTAAGCGTGGCAGAGGTACCGGACCCGGTGATCCAGGAACCCACGGACGCCATCGTCCGGATCACCTCCACCGCGATCTGTGGATCGGACCTGCACCTGTACGAGGTCCTGGGTCCGTACATGCACAAGGGCGATGTGATCGGCCACGAACCGATGGGCATTGTGGAAGAGGTGGGTAGCGCCGTCACCAATCTCCGCAAGGGGGACCGGGTGGTGGTCCCCTTCAACATCTCCTGCGGCCACTGCTATATGTGTAACCAGGGCCTGCAGTCCCAGTGCGAAACCACGCAGGTCAAGGACAAAGGTTCCGGCGCTGCGCTCTTTGGTTTCTCGGAGCTCTACGGTTCCGTCCCGGGCGGCCAGGCCGAATACCTTCGGGTGCCGCACGCGGATTACGGCCCCATCAAGGTGGGATCCGAGCTCCCGGACGAGCGGTACCTGTTCCTTTCTGACATCCTCCCCACCGCCTGGCAGGGCGTGGAGTACGCGGATGTCCCGCCCGGCGGCACCCTCGCCGTGTTCGGGTTGGGGCCGGTGGGCCAGTTCGCCAGCCGCATCGGGGTGCAGCGCGGGCTCCGGGTCATCGGAGTGGACCCCGTTGCAGAACGCCGGGACATGGCGGCGCGGCACGGAGTGGAAACACTCGATTACGCCAAAGGTGTTGCCGACCAACTCCGGGAAATGACGGCCGGAAGGGGCCCGGACGCGGTGATTGACGCCGTCGGGATGGAAGCCCACGGCTCGCCTGTTGCCGGCTTCGCGCACCAGGCTCTCGGACTCCTGCCCGACAAGCTCGCGCAGAAGGCGATGGAAACCGCAGGTGTGGACCGGCTCGCGGTGCTCCATACCTCCATTGACGCGGTGCGGCGTGGTGGAACACTGTCCCTGAGCGGGGTCTACGGTGGCCAGGCCAGCCCGATGCCGCTGCTGACCATGTTCGACAAGCAGATCCAGGTGCGGATGGGGCAGTGCAACGTGCGGCGCTGGACCGATGACATCCTTCCCCTCGTGGAGGACGACGCCGACCCGCTGGGTGTGATGGACCTGGTCACCCACCGCTCGGGGCTGGAAGGCGCGCCCGCCCTGTACGAGAAGTTCCAGAAGAAGGAAGACGGCTGCATCAAGGTGGTCCTCAACCCCTGACCCCTGCCCCGACCCAACTGGCTCGCAGTTAACGTCCCGAAACCGCGTTGTGGCGGCGTTAACTGCGGGTCAGTTTTCCGGGCAGAGCTTGTTCAGGGCCTCCTGCGCCACGTCCTGCATCTCAGAGATCAAGGGGTTCAGCTCGAGGGTTGGCGGCGCGGGCGGGTAAGCGACTGCTAGGGCCAGTTGCTTGCTGCCGTCCTCGCTGGTCAGTGAAATCATGCCGTAACCGTCGATGTCTCCGGGAAGGCCGTAGTAAAAGCGGTTGTTGCAGGTGTTGTTCCACCGCCGCAGGGCAAAGCCGTAATACTGCGAGTAGCCGCCCTTCATGGCCGTCACGGTGTCTGGTGACAGCAGTCTGCCCTGCAACAGTGCGGCGTAGAACCTGTTCACTTCCTCCACTGTGGATAGGACGCCGCCGGAGGGCAGCTCAGCGAACCAGGCCGGCCGCGCCACGTCCAGCCGCTTTCCTTCGATGGTGATGTAGCCGTGAATCATGGTGGCTGGCGGGGACCCGCCGTCCAGACGGGTATTCACCAGGCCCAGAGGCTCCGCGATGTCAGCGGTGAGGACGGCCCCAATCCCTTTTCCGCGGACCCGCTCGACTATCAGGGCAAGGGCTGAGTAGTTCGAACGGGAGTAGTCGAAAATCCGCGCCAGCCGGCCGTCCCAGGGAACGGTGGCGGCCAAGGCCAGTTGCTGTTCGAGGCTGAGCGGCCGGTTCATCGTCGCCTCCCAATTTCCGGAGGCCAGCAGGGGAACATAGAAGTCGGGGATTCCCGACTCGTGGGTCAGGAGTTGGCGGACTGTGACCGGCCCGGGTGGGTGCAGCACGGTTCCGAACTCAGGGAGATAACTGCTGACTTCTGCATCCAGATCGAGCTTGCCCTCCTCCACCAGCTTCATCACCGAGACCGCCACCAGTGATTCGGTGATGCTTCCTATCTGGAGAGAATCCATGATCGTCGCCGGTTCTTTTGACGCCAGGCTGCGGACTCCGGCAGCGTGCGTCCAAGTGTTGTCACCGTTCCTGACGGCAATAAGGACTGCAGGGGCGCCTTCCTCCAGCATCCGGGCACTGAAGTCCTCCAGAAGGGCGAAGGCCGGGTGGTCCGGCTCCGGGGGTAGTGGTTCCTCGATGCAGCCGGTCGAGGACGCCACCAGCAGGACTGAGCACAGGCAGGCCGCAGCCCGCTTCCACGCACGTCTCCGGCGTATGCCCATGGACCAATTTTCCCACCGCTGAGTAGCGCCAGGTGTCCTTTTGACGCTCCAAAACGGCACCTGGCACTACCTGGTTGGGACAGGGGAGGGCGGTTTAGGTGAGACGGATCTGGCGGTTGACGTCCTTGTAGAGCAGGTAGCGGAACTGGCCGGGGCCGCCGGCATAGCAGGCCTGCGGGCAAAACGCGCGGAGCCACATGAAGTCGCCGGCCTCCACCTCAACCCAGTCGTTGTTGAGGAGGTACATGGCCTTGCCCTCCAGGACATACAGGCCATGTTCCATCACGTGCGTCTCCGGGAACGGGATCACGCCGCCGGGCTGGAACGTCACGATGTTGACGTGCATGTCGTGGGCCAGGTCGTCCGGGTCCGCGAAGCGGGTGGTCTTCCAGACGCCGTCAGTGTCGGGCATGGCGCGGGCTTCGACCTCGGCATCACTGGTGACGAACGACTTCGCCTCGTACCCCTCCAGACGCTCGTAGGCCTTGCGGATCCAGTGGAAGGAGACGATGTGGTCCGAGACGTTCTCCAGTCCCCAAGTGGAACCGGCCGCGAGGTAGGCGTAGCCGCCCTCCTCGAGCTGGTGCAGTTCGCCGTCCAGCGTGAGATTGACCTTGCCCTTGGTGACGAAGACGACGCCTTCGACGCCGGCTTCGAACTCGGCCTTGGGCGCACCGCCGCCCGGGCCGATCTCCACGATCAGCTGGGAAAAGGTGGTGGCGAAGCCGGAGATGGGGCGGGCGATAATCCAGGAGCGGGTGTTCGAGAAACCGGGGAGGTTGCTGGTGACGATGTCCGTCATGACGCCCTTGGGGATGACCGTGTAGGCCTCCGTCACGATGGCGCGCTCGGTGGTGAGGTGGGTCTGCGGCGGCAGGCCGCCTTGGGGGTAGTAGTACTTGCCCATGGTGGGGTCCTTACTTCGAGGTGGTGGCCTGCGACAGCCGGGGGTGGGCCAGCGCAGTGAGTTGGGGGATTCCGACGCCGGCGAGCGCCTGGACTTCATCGGCACCTACGGCGCCGCACTGGACGCCGCGCAGCACAAACGCTGCCAGGGCCCGGGCGGTGGCGGGCTCGTCCATCACACCGCCTGCAGTCTGCTCCACATAATTCCGCAGCCGGCCCGCTGCGGCGGAAAGTCCCTGCCGGTAGAAGGCGTAGGTGGCGGCAAAACGGCTCGGCAGCTGGGCCGGGTGCAGGTCCCAGCCCTGGTAGTAGCCGCGTTCCAGCGACCGCCGGACCAGACGCCCGTGCAGCTGCCAGGCGTTCTCCACGTTGTCCCCCACCGGAATGATGTTGGTGGATCCGTCGGAGAGCCGAATGCCGGTGCCTGCTACTGCCAGCTGCATGACTTCCTTGGCGAAGTCCGCCACCGGGTGCTCCATGGACTGGTATTCGGCGGAAATCTGGAGTGACGCCGAGTAGTCGTAGGTGCCGTAATGCAGGCCACTGATCCGGCCGGGCACGGCATGCGGCAGTTGCGCCACCGGGGAGGTGCCCTCGGGTCCGAGGATCAGCTGAGGCGTCTCCACCTGGACCTCGAAGCGGAGCCGCCCTGCCGGAAGCGAGTGCACTTCCTCCAGCCGCGAGACGGCGTAATCCATCGCCTGGACCTGGGCCACCGTGGTGACCTTGGGCAGGGTCAGGATTAGCCCTTCCGGCAGCTCGCCGGCCGCGGCGAGCCCGGAAACGAACAGGTCAAGCGTCCGCAACCCGCGCGACCGTGTCGGTGCCTCAAAACACTTGAAGCGGATCCCGATGAACGGGGGAGCGGAGCCGGCAGCGACGGCGGCGGCCACAGCGGATGCCGCAGCAACCGCGGCGGCGTCCTCGGCGTCGTCACCCCTGTCCCCGAAGCCGTCCTCAAAATCGAGCCGCAGGTCCTCGATCGGTTCACTGGCAAGCTTCGCTTCGACGCGGGAGGCAACTGCCCCGGCGAGGCCCGCGTCCTGGCTGAGCAGGGCGCCGAGTTTTTCCAGTCCGCCATGCGCGGCAGCAGTGGCCAGTGCCTCGGCGCCCCAGTCGGCAGCGAGCGACGGCGTGAACCGGTCTGCGGGGACGTACACCGTGTGGACGGGCTGGCGGGAGCCGTCGTCGCCCGGGTAGTTCTGCTCCAGCAGGCGGTCCGTGGGGGCCAGCTGCCCGTCGATGTGCGCGAGGTCCCCCGGGGACAGCGAAGGCTTTGGTCCAGCCATGCCTCAGCCCACCAGTTCGTAGGCCGGGGTGGTGAGGAAGTCCGTGTAATCCTCCGAGAGGCAGATGTCCCCGATCAATGCGCTGGCCGGCTGGTAGTAGCGGCGGTAGGCCTCGTCGCCCACCTCCGTGCGCAGCCGTTCCGTTTCCTCGCCCAGGATCCGCTCCACCAGCTCGCGGGTGACGGTGTTGCCGGTGTCAGCGAGCACTGACTTGTTCCGGATTTGCTGCCACACCTGCGAGCGGGAAATTTCCGCGGTGGCGGCGTCCTCCATCAGGTTGTGGATGGCCACGGCGCCGTTACCGGACAGCCATACAGCGGTGTAGGCAACGGCGACGTACAGGTTGAGCCGCAGCCCGGACTCGGTCACCTGACCGTCGGCGGAGGCCACATCCAGGAGCTGCTCTGCAGTGACGGAGACTTCCGGGCGCTGCTTGTCCAGCTGGTTCGGCTTGTCGCCGAGCACTGAGTCGAAGACTTCCCGGCAGGTGGGGACGAGGTCCGGGTGCGCAACCCATGAACCGTCGAAGCCGTCGTTAGCCTCGCGGGTCTTGTCAGCGCGAACCTTGGCGAAGGCCGCCTCGGTGACCTCGGGGTGCCGGCGGTTGGGGATGACGGCGGCCATGCCGCCCATCGCGAAGGCACCGCGCTTGTGACAGGTCTTGACCAGCAGTTCGGTGTAGGCGCGCATGAACGGTGCGGTCATGACAACCGAGGCACGGTCCGGCAGCACAAACTCCTCGCCGGCATCGCGGAAGTACTTGATGATGCTGAACAGGTAGTCCCAGCGGCCGGCGTTGAGGCCGGAGGCGTGGTCCCGCAGCTCGTACAGGATCTCGTCCATTTCGAAGGCAGCGGGGATGGTCTCAATCAGGACGGTGGCACGGACGGTGCCCTGGTTCAGTCCGAGGTAATCCTGGGCAAAAACAAAGACGTCGTTCCAGAGCCGCGCCTCCAGGTGGCTCTCCATCTTGGGCAAGTAGTAGTACGGGCCCTGCCCGTTGAGGACCAGCTGCTTGGCCACATGGAAGAAGTGCAGGCCGAAGTCCACCAGAGCACCCACGGCGGGTTCGCCGTTGATCAGCAGGTGCTTCTCCGGCATGTGCCAGCCGCGGGGGCGGGCCACCACGACGGCGAGCGGCGCGTCGGTGCGGAGCCTGTATTCCTTGCCCTCGTCCGAGGTGTGGCTGAGGGTGCCCTGGGCGGCGTCGCGGAGGTTCAGGATGGCGTCGACGACGTTGCCCCAGGTGGGTGTGCTGGCATCCTCGAGATCCGCGAGCCACACCTTGGCGCCGGAGTTCAGTGCATTGATGGCCATCTTTGCCGGTGAGGCGGGCCCGGTCATTTCCACCCGGCGGTCCTGCAGGGCTGCGGGCGCGGGCGCAACCTTCCAGTCGCCGTCGCGCACGTCCTGCGTTTCCGGCAGGAAGTCCAGCTTGCCCGTCTCCGCCACGCGCTGCCGCTTGGCGGACCGGGCGGCCAGGAGTTCGTTGCGGGTGCCGGCGAAGCGGGTGTGCAGCTCCTCCACGAAGGCCAGCGCCTTGGGGGTAAGGATCTCCTCTGCGCGGTTGATGGGCCGGGGATCTGTGACAGTGATGGCCATTTCTGGTCCTTTCCTTGTGCTGAAGTCAGGCGGTGAATCAGGCGCTGGCCAGGGCGGCTTCGGGTGCCGGTGCTGCTGCGGCGGCAACGCTGGCGTTGTGGGCGGCTGCGGCCACTGCTGAGGCAACATCGGCGGCGACATGGGGATCGAAGACGCTGGGGATAATGTAGCTGGCATTGAGCTCGTCGTCAGCTACCCGGTTGGCGATCGCCTCCGCGGCGGCCACCAGCATCTCCGGGGTGATGTCCGAGGCCCCGGCGTCGAGCAGGCCGCGGAAGAAGCCGGGGAAGGCCAGCACGTTGTTGATCTGGTTGGGGAAGTCGCTCCGGCCGGTGGCCACCACGGCGGCATGGCGCGATGCGATGACGGGGTCGATTTCCGGCGTGGGGTTGGCCATGGCGAACACGATGGCGTCCTGGGCCATGGCGGCCACCTGCTCCTCGCCGATGACGTGCGGCGCGCTGACGCCGATGAACACGTCAGCACCCACGAGCGCTTCGTGGAGGGTGCCGGCGAAGCCTTCCTCGTTGGTGTTCGCGGCGATCCAGCTGCGGTGCTCGTCGCTGTAGGTCTCACCCGCGTGGATGGCGCCGGAGCGGCCTGCGGCGATGATGTGCCGGGCGCCCTGGGCCTTGAGGAGCTGGATGATGGCGGAACCGGCAGCGCCGACGCCGGAGACGACGATCCGGACCTCATCGAGCTTCTTGCCCACCACGCGGAGTGCGTTGACCAGGGCAGCGAGGGTGACGATGGCGGTGCCGTGCTGGTCATCGTGGAACACCGGGATGTCCAGTTCCTCGCGGAGCCGGTTCTCGATTTCAAAGCAGCGCGGGGCGGCGATGTCCTCGAGGTTCACGCCGCCGTAGACGGGTGCGAGGGCCTTGACGATCCGGATGATCTCCTCGGTGTCCTGCGTATCGAGGCAGACGGGCCAGGCGTCCACGTTGGCGAACTGCTTGAACAGGGCGGCCTTGCCCTCCATCACGGGCAGTGCCGCGGCGGGGCCGATGTTGCCCAGTCCCAGCACGGCGGATCCGTCCGTGACGACGGCGATGGTGTTGCGTTTGACGGTCAGGTTGCGGGCAGCTGCGGGGTCCTCGGCGATGGCGAGGCAGACGCGGGCGACGCCGGGAGTGTAGGCGCGGGAGAGATCGTCACGGTTGCGCAGGGCTACTTTGGGGACCACCTCGAGCTTGCCGCCGAGGTGCATCAGGAAGGTGCGGTCCGAGACGTGTTGGACCGTGACGCCGTCGAGCGCGTTAAGGGCGTCCTTGACGCGGCCGGCGTGTTCGTCGTCGGTGGTGTTGCAGGTGACGTCGACAACCAGGGTCTCGTGGTGGGACTCGCTGACGTCCAGAGCGGTGATAGCGGCGCCGGCGGCGCCCACGGCCGCGGCGAGCTCGCTGGTGGCGCTGAAGCTTGACGGTGCTTCCACGCGCAGTGTGATCGAATTTCCGGGGCTGGGGTTCGCCATTGAATGTCCTCCTGTTGGGCCCGTTACGGGCAGTTGCTCAATCCGAATGTTTTCGTATTATGGATATTATTATCTACTTTGTGGAATTACAAGCCCTCCTGTTCCTTCGTCGCTTCCGTTAGGCCTGTGCTGTATCTTGAGAGCATTAGGGCAATTCTTTTCACGATGCGGATAAGGCTTGTCGGAATCCGAGTCCACAGGAGACTGGTACATGGCTGAAAAAGCCGCAGGCGGCGTCCAATCCGTTGAGCGCGTCTTCGAACTGCTGGAACTGATCACGGATGCGGGCGGGGATGTTACCCTCAGCGAACTGTCCTCCTCCACCGACCTGCCGCTGCCCACGATCCACCGCCTGCTGCGCACCCTGGTGTCGCTGGGCTACATCCGCCAGCTCCCCAACCGGCGGTATGCCCTGGGCCCGCGGCTCATCCGGCTGGGCGAAGGGGCCAACAAGCAGCTCGGCGCAGTGGCGCGCCCGCAGCTGAAAACGCTGGTGGACAGGCTGGGCGAAACCTCCAACATGGCCGTGCTCGACTCGGACATGGTGATCTACGTGGCGCAGGTGCCGTCGCTGCACTCGATGCGCATGTTCACCGAGGTGGGCCGGCGCGCCCATACCCACGCCACCGGCGTCGGCAAAGCCATCCTGGCCCAGCTCGACGACGATACGGTCCGCGGCATCGTCACCCGCGCCGGGATGCCCACCCCCACGGCGAAGAGCATCGGCGACGTCGATGAGCTTCTGGCCGACCTCAAGCTCATCCGGGAACGCGGCTACTCCGTCGACGAGGAGGAGCAGGAGCTTGGCGTCCGCTGCTTCGCCATGGCCGTGCCCAACGCCCCCACCCCCGCCGCCATTTCGGTCTCCGGGCCGGTATCCCGGGTGGACGAAAACTTCGCCGACAAAGCCGTGCCCATCCTCCGCGAAGCCGCCGAGGCGATCTCCCTGGAGCTCAACCGCACCTGACGCACCCAAGCGGCAGCCCGCCGTCGTACAAAACACGTGAAATGACAGTTCACCGCAGTGCCCGGAAGGAACATTGCGGTGAACTGTCATCTCGCGCGGGGTTGTTAGTGGTCTGACGCCTTCTCGGACGACTGGATTGGGACTTCCTTGCCGTCGCAGTCGATGAGCTTGCCGCCTTCGAAGCGGTCGCCGTCGGCCAGGCACTTCAGGTCCTCTTCCCGGATCACGCGTTCGGTCCCGGCGACGAATACGGACTGGTTCTCCGAGTTGCCGGCCTTGAAGTGGTTGAACAGCAGGTTCAGCAGGATGGCCATCACGGCGGCCGAGCTGATGCCGGAGTGGAGGATGGTGCCGAACCAGGACGGGAACTGATCGTAGAACGCCGGAGCGGCAATCGGGATCATGCCGAACCCGATGGAGGCCGCCACGATGATCAGGTTCATGTTGTTTTTGTACTCCACCTTGGCGAGGGTGCGGATGCCGCTGGCGGCCACCGTGCCGAAGAGTACGACGCCGGCGCCGCCCAGGACAGGCGTGGGCACCGCTGCGACCACCCGGCCCAGGACCGGCAGCAGGCCGAGAATTACCAGGATCAGGCCGCCGGCGCTGACCACGAAGCGGCTCTTGACGCCGGTGATCGCCACCAGGCCCACGTTCTGGGCGAAGGCGCTCTGCGTGAAGGAGTTGAAAAGCGGGGAGATGGCGCTGGACAGCATGTCCGCCCGGAGGCCGTCGCCGATCCGCTTGGAGTCCACTTTGGTGCCCACAATCTCACCCACCGCGATGATGTCTGCCGAGGTCTCGGTCAGGGTCACGAGGATGACGATGAGCATGGAGATGATGGCGGCAATCTCGAACACCGGCGGCCCGAAGGCGAACGGTGTGGGGAAGGCGACGATCTCGCCCTGGGCCACCTTGGAGAAATCGGCCATGCCGAAGGCGAAGGCGATCAGCGTGCCCAGGACCATCGCGAGCAGGATGGACAGCCGTGAAATGGCGGCGCTGCCCACTTTGCTCAGCAGCAGGACGATGGCCATGGTGGCGGCGGCCAGGCCGATGTTGGCCATGCTGCCGTAGTTTTCCGCTTTGTTATTGCCGCCCATGGCCCAGTTGGCCGCCACCGGCATAAGCGTGAGCCCGATGGTGGTGATGACGGTTCCGGTTACCACCGGCGGGAAGAACCTGATGATCTTCGAGAACAGCGGCGTGATCAGCAGGCCGATCAGTGATGCCGCGATAACGGACCCGAAGACTGCCTGGATTCCGCCGCCGCCGTGGACGATGGCCACCATGGTGGAAACTCCGGCGAAGGAAACGCCCTGCACCAGTGGAAGCTGGGAGCCGAAGAACGGGACGCCGATGGTCTGCAGTATGGTGGCAAGGCCGCCGACGAAAAGGCAGGCGGCGATCAAGAGGCCGATGTCCTGCGAGGACATGCCTGCCGCAGCGCCAATGATCAGGGGCGGGGCAATAATCCCGCCGTACATGGTGAGGACGTGCTGGAAGCCGTAGGCGAACGTGCTGGCGATGGGGAGGCGCTGGTCCTCAGGCCGGGTTGAATGCTGGCCTTTTCCGGCGATGGAAGCAGCCGGTTTCTTTCTGATGTTCATGGCAGACTTTCTTGGTTCATGGCAGACGACATTGTCTGGCTAACGGGGTCTGGCTAACGGTGTGGCTGAAAGATGAGAGGTGTGGCCCGGAGTTTTGTCCAGGTGATGGGCGTTTTGAGGCGCTCAGGGGTCGAAAACGTGGACAAAATCTCCGGGCTTGGTGGTTGGTATTGCGGCTTAGCAGAAGCCGGCGATTCCTGACCAGGCGATGTCGGCCGGGGTGGCGTCGTCGCGCTGGACGGTGGCCTCGATCAGGCCGTAGGGGCGGTCGGCAGCGTAAAAGACCTCGTTAGGGTTGTCGAGGCCGAACGGTGAGAGGTCAACGAGGAAGTGGTGCTTGTTGGGCATCGAGAACTTGATTTCGTCGATCTCGTTGTGGGCTTCGAGGACCTTGGTGCCCATGTCGAACAGGGTCTGCTGCAGGGCGTGGGAGTACTTCTCCGTGAAGCCTTCGAGCAGGAGTCCTTTGACGTCGTCGTAGCTCTTGTTGAAGTCCAAGGCCCTGAAATCGGTTCCGGTCTTGAACCGCCAGCGGGCCGAGACGTCGGTGGCGAGGATGCGCTCCGTGGTTTCCGGCAGGGTGGTGTACCGGTCCTTGGGGTAGCCCGTGAAGCCCGACTGGGTGGACTTGAGGACGGTCAGGTCCTTGAGTCCGGAGATCAGGTGGCTGGTGCCGCCGTCGCGGACCAGGACGGCGGTGCGGACTTCCTGGCCGTTGCGCACGAAGGAGTGGTCGTGCTCCGCGCCGTGGGCCTGGATCCGGTTCCAGCTGTACGACTCGGCTTCCCAGCGGCCGCCGTTTACCCAGTCAAAGCTGGAGGTGAAGTGCTCGCCGAGCCGAAGCAGGAACGCCTCGGGGGAACCGACGCCGTCGCGGGCGAAGGCGTAGATGGTGTTTTTCTGGGTGTCCGTGGCCACCACGTGGGCGTTGTCGCCCTCGAGGTGGGCGGCGGAGAAGTCTCCCCGCAGCTGCGAGGTGACGCTCAGGTCTTCGATTTCGTGGCGGTCGGTGTCGCGGGTGATCTTGACAACCCGGACCTCGGCCTTTCCGTACTGGTTTTCGCCGAGGATGATCTTGCTGCTCATGGTCTGTTCCCAACTTCCGGTAAGTGGAACCTAGGTTCCATCACTGAAATTAAGCGCGCGTTTCGAGCGCGTTTTCGGTGGAGCCGACCCAACAAAAAAGAGCCGGCATCCATTGATGCCAGCTCATTACGACCCTGCCTGCTGCTCCCAGGTTACGTGACTTACACCACGAATTGACATCCAGCGTACCCCCGCAAGGCGGTGGTGTACATCACAACTTGAAAATCCGGTTTGTGACTGGCCGTCCTCTCGGTTGTCATTCGGGCCATTGACGCTTCCGTGGCCGGCACTTAGGCTATTCCACATAACAAAAGTTATTTTCCGTCAAGCGGAACAAGCAACCTTTGAAGGAGGATCAGATGTACCAGCAGGACAGCACGCCGGTAGCACCGGCACCAACGGCGGCACCCTCGGTCCAGGAGTTCTACCTCCCCCTTGGCGGCGGGACGGATCCGGACTTCTACCTGCCCGCAGACCGTGAGCACATTCCGGGACGCTTCTCGCGCTGGGTGCACGGCCTGCCCGGTTTCGGCGGCCAACGGTCCTGACGGGACTTGCGACGCGGCAGTTCACCGCCATTTCGACGGTTCCCTGCCCATTCGATGATGCGAATCGTCGTCCGGGCGGGGAACCGTCGAAAAGGGCGTCAGCCGTTCACCAGCCGCCGCGCAGCCGTTGAGTGATCAGCGATAAGTCCGGCGATATCCAGGCCTGGAATCTGCCCGTCCACCACGCGCCACGAGCCGCCCACCATCACCCGGTCCGCACGGTCCGCGGCGCACAGCAGGAGTGCAGCGATGGGATCGTGGCTGCCGGAAAAACGAAGGTCATCCAGCCGGAACAGGGCCAGGTCCGCCTGCATTCCGGGGGCCAGCTGACCCAGCCCCGAACGGCCCAGCACTGAGGCCGAACCGCGGGTGGCCCAGCCGAGGGCCCGCTCCACCGGAACGTCCGCCCCGTACCGCAGCCTTTGCAGGTACAGCGCCTGCCGCGCTTCCAGGATCATGTTCGAGGCATCGTTCGACGCCGAGCCGTCCACTCCCAGCCCCACGGGAACCCCGGCGTCCTCCAGTTCCAGGACCCTTGCGGTGCCGGATGCCAGCCGCATGTTGGAGGTGGGGCAATGCGCGACGGCGGTGCCCGCGGCTCCCAGCCTGGCGATCTCGGCGTCGCTGAAATGGATGCCGTGGCCCAGCCACGTGCGGTCCGTCAGCCAGCCCACGCTGTCCAGGTAGTCAACGGTCCGCAGTCCGAACATCTCCCGGCAGAAGTCCTCCTCGTCCAGGGTCTCGGCGAGGTGCGTGTGCAGGCGGACGTCCAGTCGCTCCGCGAGCGCTGCACTTTCGGCCATGATCTCCTTGGTCACCGAAAACGGCGAGCAGGGTGCGAGGGCAATCTGGATCACGGCGTCGTCACCGCGCTCGTGGTACTGGCCCACCAGCCGCTCGCTGTCGGCCAGCACCACCTCCGGTTCCTGCACAGTGGACTGGGGCGGCAGGCCGCCGTCGTCCGTTCCGAGGGTCATGGACCCGCGCGTCAAGGTGGCGCGCATTCCCAATCGGCGGACCGCTTCAACCTGGATGTCGATGGCATTCTCCAGCCCGCCCGGGAAGAGGTAGTGATGGTCGGCGGCCGTGGTGCAGCCCGAGAGCAGCAGTTCCGCCAGCGCCACGGTGGTGGCCAGCTCCAGGTCGCGGGGCGTAAGCCGGGCCCACACCGGATACAGGTTTTGCAGCCACGGGAACAACGGGGCATTGGCAACCGGACCCCAGGCGCGGGTGAGGGTCTGGTAGAAGTGGTGATGGGTGTTGATCAGGCCCGGCAGCAGCACGTGGCTGCCGGCGTCGAAGACCTCGCTGCAGGGTTCGGAAGGCACCTGTCCGGTGGCGAGGACTTCCACGATGACTCCGCCGCTGACCACCAGTCCGCCCGAGGCGTCCAGGTGATTGGCGGTAAAAGCGGCCTGCGGATTCTTGATCCAGAGGCGGGAAGCGGGTGCGATGGATAGCGTCATGGCGGTCCTTGTCTGAGTGTGGTGGGTGTTCATGCCAGCTCAGTGGGGCCCTGTCTGCTGATCCAGGTGGCCGCGCCGGCGAGCAGAAGTGCTCACAGGCAGCGCGGCTGGGACCAAGGCTAGGACGCTTCCAGTGGCAGCGTCAACGGCGCCGCGAATGTGACCGGGGGAAGTGAAGTGCACGAAACGTAGATTTCACATTACGAAATTAAATTTCCAGAAAACTATGGCGCAGCCCACATTCCGGTGCTAATCTCGATCTTGCCAAAGGCGGGCACCCGGACCCCGGGAAGCTATCTACCAGGCGCAACTTAACCTTCACAGCACATGCTGAAGCCTGGTAACCGTTCGCACCTGGTTCTACTGGTCCTGCAACGGACTACAGGCTTCCCGGCAAAGGGAGTCGCATCATGAGTACCACCGTCACGGCCGAGGAGTTCCTGGCCAGATCCATCAGGTTGGCAACGGCCAACGTCCTGAACAGTGGGGGACCCTTCGGAGCAATGATCGTCACGGCTGACGGCCGGACGTTCGACGGCGTCAACCGGGTCACCGCGGACAACGATCCCACCGCCCACGCCGAAGTCACCGCCATCCGCACGGCCTGCCGCGAACTTGGCACCTTCGACCTCAGCGGAGCCGTCCTTTACACCAGCTGCGAGCCGTGCCCCATGTGCCTGGCGTCAGCGCTCTGGGCCCGGGTTGAACGGGTTGTCTTTGCTGCCGACCGGCACGACGCCGCGTCCGTCGGCTTCGATGACGCCGTCTTTTACGAATACTTCGAAAACCAGGACAGGAACTCCCTGATGCCGGTCTCGAAGCTGGAGTTGGACCGCACGCAGGGCCCCGCCCCGCTGGAGCCGTTCAACACCTGGAACACACTCGATACCAGGATCGACTACTAGGCGGCCGGGATGACCATCCTGGATAGTTCCCACGAGGAGCATTCGGCTCCAACCCCACGCACCCCAAAGCCCGCAACGGGCACCCCCCAACCGCCGGCGTCGGACTCTTTCCTGGACCGGTTCTTCCAGATCACCCAGCGCGGCTCCACCCTGGCCCGCGAATTCCGCGGTGGCCTGGTCACCTTCTTCACCATGGCGTACATCGTAATCCTCAACCCCCTGATCCTGGGCGGATTCAGCGCAGGCAATGCCCCCACCGACGTCGCCGGGGGCTGGCTCTCCGCCGCGCAGGTAGGTGCAGTCACCGGACTCACCGCCGGGGTGATGACCATCCTCTTCGGACTCGTTGCCAACCTGCCGTTCGGCCTCGCCGCCGGCCTCGGCATCAACTCCTTCCTGGCCGTCTCCGTGATCCAGGAGGTCACGTGGGCGGAGGCCATGGGCCTGGTGGTGATCAACGGCATCCTGATCGTCCTGTTCGGTATCACCGGCGCCCGCACCGCCATCTTCCGGGCAGTGCCCAAGGAGCTGAAGGCCGCCATCACGGTAGGCATCGGCCTGTTCATCGCCTTCATCGGCTTTGTGGACTCCGGTTTCGTCAAGGCAACGGCGGGCGGCCCGCCGGTCCAGCTGGGCAACGGCGGCTCCATCACCTCCATCCCCACGCTGGTGTTCGTCGTCGGCCTGCTGGCCATGGGCATCCTCGTGGCCCGCAAAGTCCAGGGCGGCCTGCTGATCGGCATTGTGGCAACTACCTTCCTGGCGGCCGTCGTCGAAGCCGTCATGAAAATCGGCCCGGCCAGCGAGACCAACCCCGGCGGCTGGCACCTGAACACCCCGGTGCTCTCCGGCCAGCTCGTGTCGGCCCCGGACCTGGGCCTGGTGGGACAGTTCGACCTCTTCGGAGCCTTCAGCCGGATCGGCGGGCTCGCCGCCACCATGTTGGTATTCACATTGGTGTTTACCAACTTCTTCGACGCTATGGGCACCATGACCGGCCTGGCCAAAAGCGCCGGCGTCGCCCACAAGGACGGCACGTTCCCCCGGCTGAAGTCGGCCTTCATCGTGGAAGGCGTCGGCGCCGTGGCGGGTGGAGCAACCTCCGGCTCGTCCAACACGGTGTACATCGACTCCGCCGCCGGCATCGGCGAGGGGGCACGGACCGGCCTGGCGTCGGTGGTGACCGGCGTCCTGTTCCTCGGTTCCATGTTCCTCACGCCGCTGACCAGCGTGGTTCCGCTCGAGGTGGCAGCAGCTGCACTGGTGGTGGTGGGCGCGATGATGATGGCCCAGATCCGGGAGATCAAGTTCAGCAAGTTCACCGTGGCACTGCCCGCCTTCCTCACCATCGTCACCATGCCGCTGAGCTACTCGATCGCCAACGGCATCGGCGTGGGCTTCATCAGCTGGGCCATCATCGGGGCGGCGTCCGGCAAGGCGAAGAAGATCCATCCGTTGATGTGGGTGGTCAGCGCCGGCTTCCTGGTCTACTTCGCCCGCGGCCCGATCAACCTGCTGCTGGGCGCCTGACCGCACTCTCGGCAATCTCTCCCTGGAGCCGGGTCAAAAGCTTGGCCCGGCTCCGGATAGGAACGACAATATGGACACCACCGCAGCGCGGAAGAAGGAGTGCCGGCATGCTTGACCTGATCCCTTCACTGACCGGCTGGGCTCCCGCCCTGGCCGGACAGCGGTTCGCGGCGGCCACCATCGTGCGTGCCGGCGGCTCCGTCCCGCGGCCCGTCGGCAGCACCATGCTCGTGTCCGAATCCGGCGCCGTCCTGGGCAGCCTCTCCGGCGGCTGCGTGGAGGGGGCCGTGGTGGCCGCGGCGCTGGAATCAATGGACGACGGCGCCACCCGCCTCGAGACGTTCGGCTACAGCGCCGCCGATGCCTTCGCCGTCGGGCTCACCTGCGGGGGCGAGCTGGACGTGCACATCCAGCTGGCCAATCGGAACGACGGTTGCCGGCTGGGTGCAGCGCTGCTGCAGTTGGCGGCCTGCGGGCCTGACGCGCCGGTTGCACTGGTCCGAAGGCTGGATGCGGGCGCGCTTGGTGGCTGCAGCAACGCCGTCGTCATCCGCGATCCTGCTTCCGCCAGCGTAGCCGGGCACCCGGACTTGGCTGAGCTCCTAAATCTGAACGAGGATTCCGGCGTGGGCCGGGCCCTGGCCGTGCAGCTCGAGTCCTTCCTGCGCGGCGGCGCCACCGGAGTGCTGCAGCTGGCCGGGCCGGGCTTGTGTCCAGGGGAAGCCACCCTCCTGGTGGAGTCCCGGCTCGCGCCGCCGCGCCTGCTGGTGTTCGGCGCCAACGACTTCAGCGCCGCGCTGCTCCCCGCCGCCAAACCACTGGGTTACCGCGTCACCCTGGTGGACGCCCGGCCGGCCTTCGCCTCGCAGGCGCGGTTCGGCACTGCGGATGAGGTGGTGACCGGCTGGCCCCACCAGTACCTCGCAGCCGAAGCGGCGGCGGGACGGGTGGACGCCCGGACCGTGATCTGCGTCCTCACCCACGACCCCAAGTTCGACGTTCCCCTGCTGCAGACTGCGCTCGCGCTGGATGTTGCTTTTATCGGAGCCCTCGGATCCAGGCGCAGCCACCTCCAACGCGTGGGCGCACTCCTGGACAACGGCGTCCGCCCCGAAAGGATTGCCCAGCTACACTCACCGCTCGGCCTGGACCTCGGCGCCGTCACTCCGGCCGAAGCGGCGGTTTCCGTCCTGGCCGAAATCATTGCCGCCCGACATCCCGCAGCCTCCCATCAGCCGTTGAGGGAAACCTCCGGCCCCATCCACCAGCAGCGCGCCGCCCAGCCGGCGCCCACCCACGTTAAACAGCAGGAGATCGCATGGACATGAACACCATCGAGGCGGTGGTCCCCACCACCGACCCCGCACAATGGCGCGACGGCGATGCCTGGCTGGCCGGCGGCACCGTCCTCTTCTCCTACGGCAGCTTTGCGTTCGGGCCCCGGCCGTTGAAGCGGCTGCTGGACCTCGGCAGCGCGGGCTGGACCCCCGTGACCGTCAGCGAAGCCGGAATTGAGCTGGCCGCCACCTGTACTGTCACCGAGCTCTACAACCTGCCCGGCTCGCCTGCAGCCGCGGGTCACAGCTGGCCCGCCCTGGACCTGGTCCGGCCCTGCTGCGACTCCTTTGTTGCCTCCTTCAAGGTGTGGAACATGTCCACCGTGGGCGGCAACCTGTGCACTTCCCTGCCCGCCGGCCCCGTCATCTCGCTCTGCGCCGGACTGGACGGAACCGCCACCATCCTCGGCCCCGGCAGCGCCAGCCGCAGCGTCCCGGTGACGGAGTTCGTCACGGGCGAGGCGGCAAACTGCCTCGCACCCGGCGAGCTGCTCCGCAGCATCCACCTGCCAACGTCGGTACTTGCGTCCCGCGTGGCATTCCGCCGACTGTCCCTGAGCAATCTTGGCAGGTCAGCGGTGCTGCTGATCGGCAGGCTCGACGCCGGCACATCCTTTGTCCTGACCGTCACCGCAGCCACAAAGCGGCCAGTTCAGCTGCGCTTTGACGGGCTGCCCGACGCCGACGGTCTGGCCGCTTCCATCAACGGAGCGATCCCCGGCGACCTTTATCACAACGACATCCACGGTCTGCCGGCCTGGCGCCGGGACATGACATACCGCCTGGCAGAGGAGATCCGTGCCGAGCTCGCCGCGCCCGAAGGGGCCCCCGGGATCCGGGTATCCGGCGACTTCTGGCCGCCAAAGGACCGTGGACTCTACGCACACCAGGAAGGGGCCTGAGCATGGCCATCGAGATCAACGGCGTTCCGGCCGGAACCGCACCGCGCCCCGGGCAGTGCCTGCGGACCTTCCTGCGCGAGCAGGGCAACCTCGGCGTCAAGAAGGGCTGCGACGGCGGCGACTGCGGGGCTTGTACCGTCCACGTGGACGGCACTCCGGTGCACAGCTGCATCTATCCGGCCGTCCGCGCCGAAGGGCACGAGATCACCACGATCGAGGGACTGGCTGCAGCTTCCGGCGGAGGCAGCACCGAACTCCACCCCGTTCAGCAGCAGTTCATGGAGCGACAGGGCTTCCAGTGCGGTTTCTGTACGGCGGGCATGGTGATGACCGCCGCGACGTTCGACGACGAACAAAAGGAGAACCTGCCCCGCAACCTCAAAGGGAACCTCTGCCGCTGCACCGGCTACCGGGCCATCTCGGACGCCGTCTGCGGGCACGCCGGGCACCCGGATCCGAAGGGGCAGGGCTCCGGGATCGCGGGGGAGGGGCAGCCCGATCCGGAACCGGGTCAGTTGGGCGCTGACGTCCCGGCACCTGCCAGCCGGGCAGTGGTCACAGGAGCCGCCCGCTACACCCTCGACGTACCGGCGGACCAGCTGCAGGGCCTGCTCCACCTCAAGCTCCTGCGTTCACCGCACGCCCATGCCAAGGTCCTCTCGATCAGCACCGACGCAGCGCTGAAGGTCCCCGGTGTGGTGGCCGTCCTGACGCATCAGGACGCGCCGGAGCAGCTGTTCTCCACGGCCCAGCACGAGCTTTTCACCGACGATCCCGACGACACCCGCGTGCTGGATGACGTGGTGAGGTTCCGTGGCCAGCGGGTTGCGGCGGTGGTGGCGGAAACGGTGGCCGCTGCCGAAGCCGGGGTACGGGCACTGGACGTCCAGTACCAGGAACTGCCAGCGGTCTTCTCGCCGCAGGACGCACTGAAGCCCGGCGCTCCACTGGTGCACGGGGACAAGGACGGCCCGGCGTCGCGCATTTCCCGGCCGGACCACAATGTGGTGGCCGAACACCACTCGGAATTGGGCAACGTCGCCGAGGGCTTTGCCGCCGCTGACTTCATCCACGAACAGACCTACCGCACCCAGCGCGTTCAACACGTCGCCCTGGAAACGCACGCTGCCATCGCCAGCGTCGACGGCGAGGGGCGACTGCATGTGCGGACGTCCAGCCAGGTCCCGTTCCTGGTCCGCCGGACGCTGTGCCGGGTTTTCGGGCTGCCCGAGGACAAGGTCCACGTGGTGGCCGGCCGGGTGGGCGGCGGCTTCGGCGGCAAGCAGGAAGTCCTCACCGAGGACATTGTGGCGCTCGCGGCCCTGAAACTCGGCCGCCCTGTCCAGCTCGAGCTGACCCGGACGGAACAGTTCACAGCCACCACCACCCGCCATCCGTTCACCATCAAACTCAAGGCCGGCGCCAGCGTGGACGGCAGGCTGACCGCCCTGGAACTCGATGTCCTGACCAACACCGGCGCGTACGGCAACCATGGCCCCGGCGTGATGTTTCACGGCTGCGGCGAATCGCTGAGCGTCTACAACTGCGCCAACAAAAAGGTGGACGCCCATGCCATGTACACCCACACGGTTCCGGCCGGGGCGTTTCGCGGCTACGGCCTGAGCCAGATGATTTTCGCCGTCGAGTCCGCCATGGATGAGCTGGCCGCCGGCATCGGCATGGATCCGTCCGAGTTCCGCCGCCGGAACATGGTGCGCGAGGGGGACCGCATGCTGTCCACCCAGCCGGAGCCCGAGGAGGACGTGCACTACGGCAGCTACGGGCTGGACCAGTGCCTGAGCCTGGTCGGCGACGCACTGGCCCGAGGCCGGGAACGCTACCGGGCTGCCGGGCTGGACGAGCTCGGCCCCGACTGGCTGACCGGGGAGGGAACCGCCCTGTCCATGATCGACACCGTGCCACCGCGCGGACACTTTGCACACTCCAGGCTCCGGCTCCTGCCGGACGGGACGTACCAGGCCGACGTTGGAACCGCCGAGTTCGGCAACGGCACCACCACCGTCCACGCCCAGCTCGCCGCCACGGCACTGTCAACGAAGGCCACGCAGGTTTCAGTCCGGCAGTCGGACACGGACCTGATCGAGCACGACACCGGCGCCTTTGGCTCTGCCGGGACAGTAGTGGCCGGAAAGGCCACGCTGGCCGCGGCCGAGGAACTGGCCATCCGGATCCGGGCCTTTGCCGCTGGAACCCACCAGACCCAGGCCTCCGCCTGCGTCCTCGACGGGGACTCGGTTGTCTGCGATGGAACGCCAGTGCCGCTGACGGAACTGGCGCAGGCGGCTGCGGAAGCCGGCGTCGAACTCGCAGCGGAAGGACGCTGGGGCGGGACGCCGAGGTCGGTGGCATTCAACGTGCACGGCTTCCGCGTGGCGGTGAACCGGGGCACGGGCGAGCTGAAGATCCTGCAGAGCGTGCAGGCGGCGGACGCCGGCGTGGTGGTGAATCCGCGCCAGTGCCGCGGCCAGATCGAGGGCGGGATCGCCCAGGCCATCGGCGCCGCGTTGTACGAGGAGGTGGTCGTTGACGATGCCGGCCGGGTCACCACGGATATCCTGCGGCAGTACCACATCCCTACTTTCGCGGACGTGCCGCGCAGCGAGGTGTACTTTGCGGACACCAACGACACGATGGGGCCGCTGGGCGCCAAGTCCATGAGCGAAAGCCCCTTCAACCCCGTGGCCCCCGCGTTGGCGAACGCGATCAGGAACGCCACCGGTGTGCGCTTCGCCCAACTGCCCATCGCGCGGGACAAGATCTACCTGGGACTCAAGGAGGCGGGGCTGGTGCCGAACCTGGAGCACTCGGCGAGGTGAGTGGCATGGCGGCGCGTCGTGCTGGCACCCCGGATCGCGCGGCCGGACCGTAAAATTCCAGCGGCTGCCCGGCCACACCATATAGTCAAGGGATGGAACAGCGGATTTTAGGCAAGACCGGACGGAACGTGTCCATCGTGGGGCTGGGCACGTGGCAGCTTGGCGCGGACTGGGGCCACGTTGACCCGGCCCAGGCGCAGGCCATCCTGGCGGCGTCCGTGGAAGCGGGGGTGAACTTCTTCGACACCGCAGACGTCTACGGTGACGGCAAGAGCGAGCAGGCCATCGGGAAGTTCCTCGCGGACAACCCGGGCCTGGACATCACGGTGGCCACCAAGATGGGCCGCCGCGTGGACCAGCAGCCGGAGAACTACACCCTGGCCAACTTCCGGCAGTGGGTGGACCGCTCGCGGAAGAACCTCGGCACAGACTCCCTGGACCTGGTCCAGCTGCACTGTCCGCCTACTCCCGTGTACAGCAACGCCGAGGTCTATGACGCCCTGGACACCCTGGTGTCAGAGGGTGCCATCCGCAACTACGGTGTCAGCGTCGAACGCACCGACGAGGCGCTGGAGGCGATCAGCCACCCGGGCACCGCCTCCGTACAGATCATCCTCAACGCCTTCCGCCTCAAGCCCCTGGACGAGGTTCTTCCCGCCGCGAAGGCAGCAAACGTGGGCATCATCGCCCGCGTGCCGCTCGCCTCCGGACTGCTCTCCGGCAAGTACTCCAAGGAGACCACCTTCGCCGAGAACGACCACCGGAACTACAACCGCAACGGCGACTCCTTCGACGTCGGCGAAACGTTCTCGGGTGTGGACTACGACCTGGGGCTGAAAGCCGTCAAGGAATTCGAACAGCTCGTTCCGGCCGGCGCCGGCACCGCGCAGGCCGCAATCGCCTGGATTGCTGCGCAGGACGGCGTCACCAGCGTGATCCCCGGCGCACGCAACGCAGAGCAGGCCACGGCGAACGCCGCCGCGGCGGGTCTCGTTGTCGATGAAGACTTCGACGCCGGCGTCCGCTGGATCTACGACCACTACTTCCGCGACGCCATCCACCCGCGCTGGTAAGGCGGCAGGACAGGTTCGCGCCGCCACACGGGACAGGCCGGTGAATGACAGCTTCTTCCGTCAGCACCTTCGTGGAGCGGCTCTCCGCCGTGCCTTCGGGTCCGGGGCTTAACAACTTCTTCGATCTCAGCGAACCGGCCAATGCGCAGCGCCGGCGCAACCTGGAGCTCTACCTGCAGGAGATGCTGGACCGCTCGCCGAAGGTGCTGCTGCTGGGCGAGGCCCCGGGCTTCCGTGGCATGAGGATCACTGGTGTTCCCTTCACCAACCGCACCATGTTCCAGGCCCCGGCCAACAGTTTTGGGCTGTTCGGTCCGGGAAAGGGTTACGAATTGCCTCCCGAGGCGGCGGGAGTGGCAGCTGAGCCTACCGCAACCGTGATGTGGGAGGTGCTGGCGGAACTGGATTTCCTTCCCCTGCTGTGGAGTGCGTGCCCCTGGCACACCCACGTGCCCGGGAAGCCGCAGTCCAACCGCACGCCGAGGACCACTGAAGCCCGTCTTGGAACTCCGTTGTGGCAGTCGCTGGTGGAGGTTTTTGCCATCCGCACAGTGGTGGCCGTGGGCAACGTGGCCCATCGAAGCCTGCTTGCCAGCGGCCTCGATGTGCCCAAGGTCAGGCATCCCTCCCATGGCGGCCGGTCCGACTTCAGACGGGGACTCGAGCAGCTGCTTATTGGTGGAATGCAGGCTTGAAGAACACTGGTCGTCGAATACTTGCCTGGCGGAATCCGCAGCCTGCAGGGCAGGTGCGCCACCATGGTGACTGTGGATGCACAACAGCTTTTTCCAGACGCCCTCGAAGAGATCTATGATGCCCTGTCCGCCCGGGTGCTCGGACTGGGTGACGACATCGCCGAAGAGTTCTCGAGAACCCAAGTAAGTTACGGTGCGGCCCGGAAGTTTGTGTGGCTCACCCCGGTCACGAAGAGCAAAGCCCTTCTGACCATGGACATGTGGGATGAGCACCAGGCTTCGTTCCTCCGCAGCGTTATTCGACTTCGTCATGACAAATACACACACCAGATCGAGGTGCGCCTGGCATCCGACATTGAGACTGTTGCCGCGCTCGGGTGGTTCGAGGAATCAGCCGCCTGGGGCCGGAAGCAACGTGGGCTAAACAACCTGCACGCCCTCCATCGGGATTCTCCGTGATCCCGTCGCGTCGATTGCACCCGCTCTGACCTGCCGTGCCGACCGTGCACCTCTTCAGCAGTCTCCTAGTCGAGAAGCCGCAACTGGTCCGGTGAGTCGATGTCCTCACCCGTGGACTGGTCGCTGCAATCCACTTCGTCCACCAACTCCGGGTGGGACTGCAGGAAGCCGCGGGCCCCGGCGTCGCCGGTTACGGTGGCGCTCACCGCTTCACGCAGGGAGACGTCAATGAGCAGCGGATGGCCGCGAAGCAGCTTGTCCTGCTTTCCGCTTTGCTGCCCAGCCTCCTGCGTGGCCGGCCTGCCGCCGTCGGACGTTTGCCGGCGGTGGTAGGCCGCCGCCGTGATCCGCCCCGGCCGGTGGAATGCCAGCAGGCGGCCAACAGTTGCCCGGGTCAGCCCGGGCTGGTCCACGAGCGCGATCAGCAGATGGTCCGCCGGGTCAGCCTCCCGCTCTGCCAGCAGGAACGAGCTGCCCATTCCGCTGGGCCAATCCGTGTTGACGGCGATCCGGTAGCGGTCCAGGTCGGCGATGGCGGCCACGTCAGGGGCGCCCGCGCCAAGCACCACCACCACCTCGCGGCAGCCCCCGTCCAGCAGGTTTCCGGCAATGACCTCCACAAGCGGAAGTCCGCGGTACGGCAACAATGCCTTCGGACCCAGCCCAAGGCGGGTACCCGCTCCGGCCGCCAGGACGATGCCGGTCGTCCGACGGTCCGGTATGTCCCCGCCACTAATGCCCATAGCTGCACCCTAGATCATGAATGGCAGCCGGCACGGTCTCCCCCGGAAACCGTCCCGGCTACCCGCATATCGGGCAGGGGTCAGGCGTCACCGCCAGCCCCGCCGGTGGTCCCGGCGTTGACATCGAGGAGTTTGTAACGGTCCATGGCGTATTGCGGTGCGCCCTCCTCAACCTCGCCGCGGCGGGCCAGCATCTGCAGAGCCTTCACCACGATGGAGTGGGTGTCGTTCTTGAAGAAGCGGCGTGCTGCGGCGCGGGTGTCGGAGAAGCCGAAGCCATCGGCGCCGAGGGTGGCGAATTCGTTCGGGACGAATTGGCGGATCTGGTCCGGGACTGCCTTCATGTAGTCGGATACTGCGACGACGGGGCCGGTGGCTCCTTCGAGCTGCCGGGTGACGAAGGGGACGCGGGCGGGTTCGCCGGGGTTGAGGAAGGCTTCCTCTTCGGCGGCGAGGCCGTCGCGGCGCAGTTCGTTCCAGGATGTGACGGACCAGACGTCTGCGGAGACGCCCCAGTCCTCAGCGAGGATCCGCTGGGCATCAAGTGCCCATGGGACCGAGACGCCGGAGGCGAGGAGCTGCGCCTTGGGCCCTTGAGTGGCCGACGGCGAGACCCGGTAAATGCCCTTGAGCACGCCTTCCACGTCGAGGTTCCCGGGCTCGGCGGGCTGGGTGATCGGCTCGTTGTACACCGTGAGGTAGTACATGAGGTTTCGGTCCTCAGAGTCGGGCCCGTACATGCGTTCGAGGCCGTCGCGGATGATGTGGCCCATTTCGTAGCCGTAGGCGGGGTCGTAGGTGACCACTGCGGGGTTGGTGGAGGCGAGCAGGGGGGAGTGGCCGTCGGCGTGCTGGAGGCCTTCGCCGGTGAGGGTGGTCCGGCCTGCGGTGGCGCCGATGATGAAGCCGCGGGTCATTTGGTCTGCTGCTGCCCAGAAAGCGTCGCCGGTGCGCTGGAAGCCGAACATGGAGTAGAACACGTAGACCGGGACCAGGGGCACGCCGTGGGTGGCGTAGGCGGTTCCGGCGGCGGTGAACGCTGCTACGGCGCCGGCTTCGTTGATCCCGGGATGGATCAGCTGGCCTTGGGCGGATTCCTTGTAGGCCAGGACGAGGTCCCGGTCCACGGAGAGGTAGTTCTGGCCGCCGGGGTTGTAGATCTTGGCGGTGGGGAAGAAGGCGTCCATACCGAAAGTCCGTGATTCGTCCGGCACGATGGGCACAATCCGGTGGCCAAACTTCTTGTCGCGGAGCAGGTCTTTGAGGAGCCGGACGAATGCCATGGTGGTGGCGGCCTGCTGCTTGCCCGAGCCGCGCTTGGCCACCTCGTAGGACTTGGCGTCCGGCAAGGTGATCTCGGCGTGCTTGGACCGGCGTTCAGGCACCGCGCCGCCGAGTGCCCTTCGCCGCTCGTGGAGATAAACAATTTCCGGGGCATCATGGCCGGGATGGAAGTAGGGCGGGCTGTAAGGGTCTTGCTCCAACCGGGCATCGGAAATCGGAATGCGGAGATAGTCCCGGAATTCCTTCAGGTCGTCGAGGGTGAGTTTCTTCATTTGGTGGGTCGCGTTGCGGCCCTCGAAGTGGGGTCCGAGTCCGTAGCCCTTGACGGTTTTGGCGAGGATGACGGTGGGTTT